>NZ_JAMFLC010000027.1:0-110334 GCF_023501985.1 Nocardia sputi
GGCTCTGTCCCACTTTCGGTGGTGATGTCGCCGTGACGGCACGATGTTGCGGTGTGCGAGGTGAATGTTTCTGCCGCCGTGGCATTTTCGGGTTTGTCGCCGTTGGTGGTGGAGGAAGTGGTTGATGAGGGTGAGCAGGTCGCGGTGCGGGCCCGGACGCCCGGCGGTCCGGCTATCTGCCCAGGTTGCGGAGCCGAGTCCGCACGGGTGCACGGGTACTACCTGCGGACGGTGGCGGACGTGCCGCTCGACGGACGCCCTGTGGTCGTGCGGGTCCGGGTCCGGCGGCTTGTTTGCCCAACCAGGGACTGCCGCAGCACGTTTCGTGAGCAGGTGCCGGGTGTTCTTGAGCGCTATCAGCGGCGCACCGGCCGGTTGACCGGCCAGCTCCGGTTGGTGGTGCGAGAGCTGGCCGGGCGAGCCAGCATGCGGCTGCTGGCGGCGCTGCCGGTCAGGTTGTCGCGGCAAACCGCGATCCGCGTCCTACTGCGCATTCCGCTGCCGCCGAGGCTGGTGCCGAAGGCGGTCGGCGTCGACGATTTCGCGCTGCGCCGCCGGCACCGGTATTCGACGGTCGTGGTCGACGCCGAGACCCACGCTCGTATTGACGTGCTGCCCGATCGCAAGGCCGACACCCTCGCCGACTGGCTGCGCGAGCACCCCGGCGTCGAGATCGTCGCGCGGGACGGGTCGACCACCTACGCCGAGGCCGTGCGGCGGGCGCTGCCAGCAGCGATCCAAGTGTCGGATCGGTGGCATCTTTGGCACGGCCTGGCCCAAGTGGCCGAGAAGGCCGTCGCGGCCCACAGCAGCTGCTGGGCGGCCGCCGCACCGAAGCGGCAATCACTGACCCGGGAGCAGACCACCCTCGAACGCTGGCACGCCATCCACGCCCTACTCGATCAGGGAGTTGGGTTGCTGGATTGCTCACGGCGGCTGGGTATTTCGCTGAACACTGTGAAACGCTACGCCCGGGTGCCCGAACCGCAGCGGCTGCGCCGTCCGCCCCAGTATCGGGCCTGCCTGGTGGACGCCTACCGCGATCATCTGCGGGCTCGCCGCGCCGCGGAGCCCGGTGTCCCGGTGCTGCGGCTGTTCGCCGAGATCAAGGAACTGGGCTACACCGGTGGCCTGAACCTGCTCTACAAGTACGTCAATCAGGGCCGTCTCGACGGGGACCGGATCACGCCCTCTCCCCGGCGGGTGACCCGCTGGATTTTGACCCGCCCAGCGAACCTGCCGGAGGCGCGGCGCGCTCACCTGGACGAACTGCTGGCCGCGTGCCCTGAGATGACCGCTCTCGCCGAGGTGGTGCGTGACTTCGCGCAGCTGATGACCAAACGCCGCGGCGCCGAGATCGACGGCTGGATGAAGCAGGTCCGCGAGGCCGGGCTCGTTGAGCTCGAACCGTTTCTTGCTGGGCTCGATCAGGACCACGACGCCGTGGTCGCCGGTTTGACCCTGCCATACAGCAGCGGTCCGACCGAGGGCATCAACACGAAGACGAAGCTGATTAAGCGCCAAATGTATGGTCGCGCAGGCTTTCCGCTACTTCGACACCGAATCCTCCTCGGGTGAGACCTGATTCGCTACCACCGAAAGTGGGACAGAGCCAAGTTCATTGAGAAGCTAGTACGCCAGCTCGCGGATGCTCCGCAGCTGACGGTGCAACTCACTGCAGAACTGGTTTACCTGCATCTGCTGGCACCCTCCGATATCGGTGGTGCCGCAAAACATGCACTCCTGCACAAGGTACTTGCGCTGACGGAGGGGCCTGTTGCGGTTCCAGCGGATCTGGACGCGGCCCTCTATGGTGGTTTCGCCAGCGCAGGCATGGCCTACCGGATGAGGCGTGATCAGCAACTGTTGTGGCTGGTCAGGTTCCTGGTCACATGGAAGAAGCTCCCCGCGGACGCGCGGCGCGGTGCGCGTGCGGATCCATGGGCCTTCCGCGGCGTAGCGGATTCATTCCCTATCGACAGCGCCTACAGTCAGCGTAACGCTCTGCTTCACCTCGTATTCCCGGGCATTTTCGAGCCGATCGTGTCGCGTGAGCACAAGCAGAAGATCGTCGACGGCCTTGCTGACGACATTCCCAACGCCACCGGTGACGTCGATCGAGACCTTGCGGCGTTGCGCGCTGCACTAGAACAACGACGCGATTGCCGAATAAGTTTCTACAGCGACGACCTCCACGGGCTGTGGCGACGACGTGCCATTCGCCGCACAGCTCGGAACCGGCAGCGCGGTTGGGCTGTCCGGCAGCCCAAGGACTCACAAGCCCGCTCACTTTCGGAGTGGTTGGCTGGACGCTACTGCGCCCTGTCGGATTCGGATTACCCTGGACTCCGGCCAGAACTCACACCCTCTCAAATGGTCGACGAGCTCGCCCGACGCGCCCCCGGCCGCTCCGCGAAGCAGCGAAGCGTCATGGCGTGGGCCTTTTATCAGTTCGCAAACGAGATGTCGAATGGCGACCTCATCGCGACGGTTGATGGCGTCAATGTGTACGTGGGTATTGTGGCCGGGCCCGCGGCCTGGACAGCGGCACCCACCGGATTCAACGAATTCAGACGTGACGTCCGCTGGTTGAACACCGAGGATCCGGTGACCCGGGACGAACTGAGCCCAGCTCTGCGAGGCCGGCTGGCGCCGTTGGTGGGCGTTGGCGTGCTGCGCGCTGGCCATCTTGCGGAACTGGCGACCTTGGTGGGCGTAAATCCCGACCTGAATCCTGCCGAGACTGGCCCCGAGCCCGTCATGACCGAGCTGGCAGAATTACCCGAACCGACGGCTGAGTTCGCTGACGAGCTATTTATCGACGTGGAATGGCTTTCGGAGACAGTAGATCTGCTGCGTGAGTCTAAACAGCTCATCCTGTACGGGCCACCGGGGACAGGAAAGACCTACCTTGCCCTTGAGCTGGCGCAATACTTGTCCGAACAGTCCGGTGGTGAGCACCGTCTGGTCCAGTTCCATCCTTCCTATTCGTACGAGGACTTCTTCGAAGGCTTCCGGCCGCAGCGCGGAACTACCGCCGGGATGGTGTCGTTCGATCTTGAGAGCGGTCCGTTGAAGTTGCTCGTCGACGAGGCCAACAAGGACCTCACCCGCGTGTTCGTATTGGTGATCGACGAGATCAATCGGGCTAACCTCGCGAAAGTCTTCGGCGAACTGTACTTCCTACTGGAGTATCGCGATCGCGCCGTGCAGTTGCAGTACTCACCAACCGAAGAGTTCCGTCTTCCACCGAACCTGTACATCATCGGCACGATGAACACCGCCGACCGGTCTATCGCCCTGGTCGACGCCGCGATGCGCAGAAGATTCGCGTGGCAAGGCTTGTTCCCTAGCGAAGTCCCGGTCGAAGGAATGTTGCGCCGTTGGCTGGAAGCCAATGAGGTTCCGGTCGATCGCGCCGACCTGCTCGATGCACTCAACGACCGCATAGCAGATCGGGACGTGGCTATCGGGCCGTCTTATCTCATGACGCCGCGGGCCGGTACGGAAGCGGGCTTAGCCAGGATCTGGAAGCACCACATCATGCCTCTACTGGAAGAACGGCACATCGGCGAAGGTATCGATGTACACGCCCGCTATGGTCTCGACGCTCTCCGTAACGGCACCGCGACGCGCCCCCAGCAACAGAAGCAAACTGCTCCGGAAGAGGAGACAGGCGAGCGAGCCTCGTGAGACGTCTGACCCTGCCAGAACACCAAGCGCGATCATTCGACCCAATTCCGAGGCCCGTCGCCGAGGCCCTGTCTGCCACCGGCGCCGTGAAGGCCAGCGCAGACTTGGGTGGCCGCACCGTGCTGCAAGCGTCGTCGCATGTTGGTGTCCTCCGCGCTGGTGACATCGAACTCCGCATCACACCGAAGATCGGAATCCGCCGTCTGCTCTGGCTTATCGGGCATGCACAGAACCCCAAGGGGTGGCGCGACGACGACATCGTCGAACTCGCAACCACCGACGACATCGTAAGCGCATTGGCAGTGTCGTTCCGGGTGGCGGCCCAGCGAGCCACCATCCACGGCCTGCTCAAGGGCTACAAGACCGTGGACGAATCGCTGCCCGGACTCCGAGGACGGCTTCGCGAAGCGGACCAGCTCCGGTACCGCCATGGCCTCGGCATGCCCCTGGAAGTCCGATACGACGACTACACCACCGACATTCCTGAAAACCAGATCCTGCTGGCCGCCACACACCGACTCCTACGCATCCCTGATCTACCGCCGGCCACGCTGACTGGCCTGCGGCGACTGCAACTCAACCTCAGCGATGTCACACCCCTCGGCGCCGCACTACCAGTTCCCGAGACCGCGTCGATCAGGCTCACCCGCCACTACCAATCCGCGCTGCGACTCGCCCGCCTCGTACTCACCGAGCGAAGCCTCGATCAGCCGCCAGGTGACACCACCGCTAGCGGATTCGTATTCGACCTCAACCGCATATTCGAACGCTGGCTCACCGTCACGCTGCGGCGCGCACTCGAACACCACGACGGCGAACTGCACAGCCAATACCGCAGCCATCTCGACACCAACAAACAGATTCCGATCCAGCCCGACCTTGTCTGGGTACCACGCGACCGACCCGCGACCGTAGTGGACGCAAAATACAAGGGCCTAGAGAACGGCAAGCAGTACGAGGCAGACCTCTACCAAATGGTCGCCTACTGCACCGCCCTCGGAGCGTATGAAGGCCACCTCATCTACGCCTCAGGCGACCACATCGGGACACACACTGTCCGACAGTCCGGCATCAGAATCCACATCTGTGCCCTCGATCTCGACCAGCCGCCAGAGAACATCTGGAGGCAAGTAGCGGGCATCGCAACCACTGTCGCAGGTAGACCGTCGTGACGATAGGACGGTTGCGCCGGTCAAAGCTTGCGGCCGACGGCGGCATAACAGGAGACTTTCGCATCGTGAGACTCCGGTGGTGTGATGCCGTTGGGCCGCCACCTGTGGGGTGGGACGATGCCGGGCTCGACGAGTTCGAGGTCGTGGAATAGTGCGGCGAACTCCTCGCGGTTTCGTTCGCGCGCGCTGATGCCTCGGGCGAGGTAGATCTCGCGGACAATCGCCGCCTGGGCAGGGTCGTAGTCTCCGGTGACTTGGCAGATCACCACATAGGAGCCGGGTGCAAAGGCATCGAGGTAGGTGCGGACCAGTTGTGTGGCGTCTCCGTCGATGAAGTGCAGCAGCGCTATCAGGGATAGTCCGACCGGCTGGGATAGATCGAGGGTGCCGCGTAGGTGCGGGGAGTGCAGGATGGAGTCAGGGTCTGTGGCGTCGGCCTGGAGGTAGGCGGTGGCACCGTCGGGGTGGCTGGCCATCAGAGCATGTGATTGTGCGAGGACGATTGGGTCGTTGTCGACGTAGACGACGCGTGCGTCGGGCGCGAGGTTCTGAGCGATCTGGTGCAAGTTGGGTTCAGTAGGGATCCCGGTACCGATGTCGATGAACTGCCGTATTCCTGCGGATGCTAGGAACTGGGTGCTGCGTTGCATGAACGCTCGGTTGACGCGGGCCGCGACTTGGACGGTGGGCCATACGCCGAGGATTTCTTTTGCGGCGTCGCGATCGGCGTCGTGGTTGTTCGTGCCGCCGAGGAAGTAGTCGTACATCCGCGCGGGGTGCGGTCTGTCCGATTCCAGTTCTGCATTCCCCGTCACCCGAACCTCCCCGCGCCCATGAATCCGGCTGGCACACAGCCTAATCGCTCTGCGGACAGCGACATCGGCGGAAGTGACCGGCGACACATCCGGAGGCGATCCGTCATGAAGGTCACCGCTATCGCAGGACGCTGCTGTCCCGCGGGCAGTACGTTCCGCTCTTGAATCGGCCGCTCGGCTTGATGCGGTTGGTGTGTCATCGTTGCTCGGATTGTGGCGGGATCACCCTTCGTCGGCGGGTGGCCCGTCGTCGTGAGGGGCGTGGCCGACTGACAGCGTCTGGTGCGATGGTGTTGGGTCTGGAGGTTGATTTGGCAGGGCGGCTAGTGGACTCGATCGCGGCGGCGATGTCGCTGGCGGTCAAGAACCAGGTGCGGCCTGCTTTATGGCCGGGCAGCCGTCCGGCTTTGAGTTGCTCCTCGTACCAACGGCGCGATTTGCGCAGTGCACGAGCGCCGACGGAGATGGGATAGGTCGGCTCGTGGGGAACATCGGTTGGTTGCGGTGGAGTATCCGCGTCGTCTGTCATGCCGAACTCCCGGAATCGAGGACGGAAACGTCGTGCGACAGGCCCAGCGAATCGTTTCTGTCATCGGGTGCGTATCTTGTGCCAACTTTGCCAGCAAATAGGCATGGACGAGATCCGTGTCGTCGATAGCTGAGGCTCCGGTGGTCGTCGACGCTTGAATCGATGATCGATGCCACCACATTGCCCGCAGAGCATGTGCAAGGTGGCGAGGGGTGCAGACTTGGCTGATGGTCGCCGGAAGGGGAGATCATCTCCTCAACGGAAAAACGCGCCCGCGACGGCCTGCCTAGGCGTGTCGCATGCGCGTGTCGGTATTGTCCGGCGGCTAGGTGACCGGAGGGCCGGAGTAGGGTTTGCGAATCGCAGTGAGCAGCAGGACGTCTTGGCTCTGGCTGACATCGGCGACGCTGAGCCGGTAGGAGGCCAGCTCGTCGGTCTCGGGGTCGCGCATGTGCAGCAGCTCGTTGGTGTCGCGGCCGTAGGCCACGCGGATGCTGGAAGTCCATAGCCGCTGGAACTCCTTGTGAGGGCGTAGCTGACGCATCAGGTCGTGGGCTTGTTCGGAGTCGCGGTAACGACCCAAGACGGCCTTGAGGGTGGCCACGGAGTGGGCAGCTTCTTTGGGGTTCTGGGGGAAGACGGGGCGCGCGTGCGGGCTGAACAGCCAGGTCGGGATGCAGTCGGTCTTGTCCAGACCAGGCAACGCCGCGCGGAACGAATCGTTGCAGGCCAGCACGTTCCATACCGGGTCGACATACGCGGCCAGCACATCTCGGCGCTCGAGGTCCTGCAGGTGCTCGACCAACGCGTCGTTGGCGTTCACACACTCGCGCAACTTGTCGGCTGGAGCGAGATGCTCAGCGGGAGCGCGAAGTTCGCGCAGGTGCCTCGCCATCATCGCATCGAGCCGGTAGCCGGAGATGATCTTCTCCAGCGTCTCGAAGGTCGGCACATAACGATCGCGCTCGATGTTGAATAGGTGGGACGGGCTGATGCCGTGACGCTGCTGGGCGCCGTTGCGCGACAACCCCAGGTCCTCCCGGATCAGCAGGCAGGTGCTGCCCAGGGTCGGGATACGTGGCAGTGGCTTGTCTCCGGCGCTGCCGGACGAACGATGTGTAGTAGCACGATTCATGCTTAGTGGCCCCCAAATGGTGTCTTCCGTCACATGGTGAGCGGGCGATACGATGGAAGGTTGCTCACCGGGTCGAACGTTCCTTCCTATCAGAACGCTTAGTGCTCGGCAAGGCAATTGAACTTTCGACTACGCCTGTAAGTAGCTGGCTGGACGCATGCTTCGTCGAGCTGTCGTCATGATTCACCGCCGCCGACGGTAGATGTGCCGAAAAACTTTCTTTGCCAGTCTGATTGTCAAACAGGCGGCAAACCTACTGCATACCGGTTGAAAAGCGGTTTGACAGTTTCGCTCTCACCTAAAAGTAGGAGAGTCAAAACCCTAGCCTTCCAGCAGTTTTCGAGGTTTGGATTGTCCTGCAAGTCCGAACCAATCGAGAGGAACGAACCGTGGACCCCTTCGTGATACTGGGTGGGGTGAACACCGTACTGTCGGTGCTGTCGAACGGCCTGTCCGTGGCAGCGCAGGCACTGGCGCTCATCCTGCCCTTCATCTGACGCGAATCGCCTGAGAAGCGACCTGCCAGAGGCTGAATCAGCCTCTGGCAGGCACAGCGAGCCGCCGCCCGACTCGCCGCGTCCGCCCAGCAATCTCCCTTCGCCCGCCCTGAACGATGAAAAGGGTCTATTTCGCATGCCCGAAAACAGGACAACTCATCGGCGGACCTCGCCCGTTCGCCGCAGAACCGAAGCGACAGAGCGACACTGCTCACGCGCCAACTTGCATCGCGGCAGCCGCGCCCTGCTTGCCGGTGCGGTGCCTCTGGCGATGATGCTGGCGGCGGCCGCGACAGCGCACGCTGCCGACACACCCGCAGTGATCGCGGATCAACCCGGTGTGACTAGCCCCGACCAGCCCGGCACGAGCACACCGCCCCGGCCACGGGCGCCGGAACCCGCGCCCGCTCCACCGGCACCCGTACCGCCGCCGGTGTACTACTCGCAGCCGCCGGAGGTCCGCAACGCCGCGCCGTCGCGTCCGGCGCCGCCGCCGGAGCAGCCGGTGGAGCCGGTACGGATCGAGGAGTTGCACCTGCCCGAGCCGGTGGAGCCGGTGGCGCCGATCGAGCCGCCGGAGAACATGATTCGGGTCGGTCAGTGGCAGGCCCCGCGCCCGGAGTGGTTGCCGCCGGAATACGCGGACGTCATCAATGACGTCGCCGCGAACGCCGAAGCGCAGGTTGCGACCGCGCTGGATTCGATTGGGATCCCGGCCGGGCGCTCCGACCGCGTCAGTGGTGCCACGCTCGCCGGCGCGGGTATCGGTGGCGCGGTCGGCGCTGCCGTGGCCGGTGTCCCGGCTGCTGCCGCGGGCGCGGTGGTCGGTGGCCTGATCGGTGGCACCGTCGGTGGTATCGCCGGCGCCGCGCTCGGCACGGTGGTGCCGGTCCCGGTGATCGGCGCAGTGACTTCCGGCGTCGCCGGAACCGCGCTCGGTGCCGCCGCTGGCGCCGCTGCCGGTGCCGCGATCGCTGGTATCCCGGCCGCGGTCGTCGGTGCGGTCGCCGTCGGATCCGTCGGTGCTGGGTTCGGCGCTGGAGTGGGGGTCGGGCAGCCATGACCCTCTCGTCGTTGAGCCGTCGGCGCACCATCGCCGCCGCGATCGCGGCCTCCGCCGCGCTCGGGGTGGCCACCGGGACCACCAGCAGCGCCACGGCTGCGGCAGTGCCGATCGGTCCGGGATGTCCCGCGCTGTATGTGCTCGGTGTCCAGGGCACCGGCCAGTCCTCACCTACCGCGGACCCGCTCGCCGATACCGGCGTCGTGGGCGCCCTGATCGCTCCAGTCTTGGCAGCTGCTCCTGGCCTTGTGCAGCGCAGCTACATCCCCTACGGCGCGGGCTTCGGTGGCGCGGTGCCCGGCGGGGGCCCGGAACCGTATGCGGTGTCGGTGGCCGATGCCCGCCGTCAGCTGGATGCAGCCGCTGTGCAGATCGCTGAAACCTGCCCCAGCACGTTGATCGCTGGAGTCGGATATTCACAAGGTGCGCAGGCGATGTCGTCGTTCGCCCACGATGTCGGTTCCGGCGCCGGACCGGTGGCCCCGGAGCGTGTCGCAGGGATCGCGCTGTATGCCCATCCTGATCGCGCACCGGGCGCGCCGATTTTTCCAGGGCGGCCGGGGCAGATCGTCCCGGATCCTGCGCCGGGCACGAGCGGGGCTGCGGTGTCAGCGGTGCGGATGTCGAACCCGCCCGCCGGTGGGGGTGGTATCGCCGCTGGCGCGACCAGCTACGGGGAACTCACTGGGCGGGTCGCCGATATCTGCACCGACGGGGACCTGGCTTGTTCCGCGCCGGACCGCGCGGCGGTGCTGCGCGTTGGGGCGGAGATCGCCGCCCAAGCCGACCTGCGCAATCCCCTGGCCGCGATCGCCTCGCTCAATGGTCTGTTCTCCGCTGCTCTGGGTGATGTCTGGACGACCGTGGTGCTCCACGACTTCCAGGTCGGTGGCGGCAACGTCGATTACCTTCCGCAGCTTCCGCTGGCAGCTCGGCTGGTGGACGCGGCTGACCCGCGCAACCCGGCACCGAGCGCGGAGGAGATCGGGGCTGCTGCGGCGCGATGGAACGAGATCACCGCCACCGTGGCGGCGAATCCGATCGGGTTGCTGCCCAAGGTGACCGGTCAGCTGGCCGCGGCGTGGAGCCAGCTGGCGGCAGATAACGCCGACCTGGTCGATCCCGCGGTGTGGGTGCGTTTCGCAGACACCGTCGCCCGGCACAACAACTACGCCGTCAACGGCCAGCTGAACTCGGGCATCGCGTGGATGGTCGCCCTCGCCCACGACATCACAGGAGCCCGGCCATGACCGACCCCATCGCGATCGACGACGACTTCTACACCAGCCCCTCCACCGGCATCGACGCCTCGCCCGGATACATCTTGCGCCGCCGCCCCATCACCGTCCCCGGCTTGGCGGGCGCGGGCCAGGCGTGGCAGATCGTGTACGCAACGACGGGATCGCGGGCACCGATGCCCGCCTCCGGCACCGTGATCACCGCCAGCCCGGTCGCCGGGATGACCGGTCCGGTTCCTGTGCTGGTGTACTGCCCGTCTTTCCACGGTCTCGGTGGTCGCTGCGCGCCGTCGCAACTGCTGGCCGAGGGACGCGAGCCGGAATCCCACTTCATCACCACAGTTCTGGAGCGCGGCTGGGTCGTGGCTGTTCCCGACGGGCCGTGCTTGGGTATGACAGGGCTGGGTCCGCACCAGTTCCTGGCCGGAGCCGCGGGCGCGCACGCCGTGCTCGACCTGGCGCGCGCAACCCGCCACCTGCCCGAACTGGACGAGGCCGGGCCGTGCGTGGTGTGGGGGTACGGCGACGGCGGCCGCAACGCGGTGTGGGCGGCCGAACAACACTCGGAGTACGCCCCAGAGCTGGATCTGCGGGGTGTGGCCGCCGGTGGCGTCGTCGCCGACCCGGCCGCACTCATCACCGGCATCGACGGCGGGCCGTGGGCAGGACTCGCTTTGGCCGGGCTCATCGGGCTCAGCCGCGCATACTCCCACCTACCAACCGGGCACGTGCTCACCGACACCGGCCGCGAGACGGTCCAGCAGGCTCGAGTGCTCGACGCGGCAGAGCTGCTGCTCACCTACCGCAACCAGCCCCTGAGCGGCTGGTGCGAGCGGCCCGATCCGTGGAACGACCCACTGTGGCGCTACGTGCTGGCCAACGAGACCAGCGGCCGCGCCGCCCCCCAGGTGCCGGTGCATCTCTACCACGGCATCGAAGACGCCCTGGTGCCGGTCGCGATCGGCCGCAGCTTGTTCGCCGAATACCGCGCGCTCGGCGTGGATTTGAGCTGGCGGGAGTACTCGACCAGTCATGTGGGCGCCGCCCGGGACGGTGCCGCTGAAGCCGTCGCCCGGTTGGCCGGCTACCTGCAACGTCGACCCACGCCATCCAGCCCGCAGACCACCTGAATCGGCCTGCCCGCACCACGACCCCTCGCCGTGTGTGCGGGCAGGCCCCCAACCAGATCGAATCGAGGTCAACACTTATGCGCCCCAGCCACAGCACAAGCACTCGTGCGCGGTGTCACGCCGCCGTGGCGGTGCTCGTGACGGCTACTGTTTCGCTCACCACCGCCATCAGCACCGCACAGGCAGACACCACCGGCGTGCCGCTCGGGACGGTATGCCCGGTCCTATACACGTTCGGGGTGCAGGGCAGTGAAGAGGCTGCCCCGGAGGCCGGGCTTAACAGCGACTCCGGCGCGCTCGGGCAGGTGTTCGGGCCGCTGGCCGCGGCGGCGGGGGATCTGGTGCAACGCGCCTACGTCCCCTACGGTCGCGCACCCGACGGCATGGCATTGCCTTTTGAGGCGGCGATCACCGCTGCGGCTGAGCGGTTGGAACAGATGGCCGTCGAAGTCGTAGCGCGCTGCCCGAACACGAAGATCGCCGCCGCCGGATTCGCGCACGGCGCGCCTGCGGTCGCGCGGTTCGCCGAGCGGGTCGGTACAGGTGACGCACGCGTCAGCGCTGATCACATCGCCGCGATCGCGTTGTTGGCCAATCCGAACCGCGCCACCAACACCCCGGTGCTGCCCGGCCGGCCCGACAGCACCACTCCCTCGCCCGTGCCCGGAACAGCGGGGCGGAAGGTTGGCACGGTCTCGCTGTTGAACCAGCCGTTGACCGGTGCCGGAATCGCCGCCACATCGACGGCATCGAGCGGGTTCGGGGCATTGACCGGTCGTGTCGCGGACCTGTGCGTAGCCGGTGACGCAACGTGTGACACCCCGCCCGGAAGCAGCTTGGCCGCCATGGCCGCGAACATCGCCGCCCGCTCGGACCTGCGTGATCCGATCGCAGCGATCTCCACCATCGCCGAAGCCTTGACCACCACGGTGTTCACCACCGCGGTGGGCGTGATCAACGAGGACGTCACCGGGACCAGTCTGGATCAACTGTCGTATCAGCCTTCGAAACCGCTCGGGCAGCGACTGGCCGAAGCCTCGCACCCCGAGACCGTCCCACCCGGGCCGGGTGAGGCTTTGGCGGCGCTGTTCAAGATTGGCACCATCGGGTTGAACGCGGCGGTGACGGTCGCGCGGAAGGTGTTCACTCCTGCCACGATCGCCGAGTTGGCGACCGTCGGGCTGGCCAACCCGTGGGCGGCGGTCGCCACGTTGGGCGCGAAACTCGCCACTGCGGTAGTCGAGCTGGTTCCGCCGCAGACCGCCAGCCGCTGGGTCAACGAGGCATTCGCCGCGATCACCAGCACCATCACAGACCACCAGCAGCTCTATACCCTCGCCGCCGCTGCGCAATACAGCGACACCACCGGCCGTCACGGCTCCTACCGCGCCGCCCCGGTCACACCGACCGGCCGATCGGCGCTGGCCGCGACCGCCGACTGGTTCACCGCGGTGGCACGTGACCTCGCGGCCACCGGTTCACCGTCGGCCGCACCACAGTCCACCGCCTCATGGCCGTCTTCCGCACCCGCGACGGCACCGGCCACCAGTACCGCCGTATCGGGGGAGCCGACGTCCAGCGGCGGTCCGTGAGACCCCTTCGGGCGGTTCCCGCCCAATCCGCAGACGTACCCGAGCCTTGTCTGCTGATTCTCCCCTGGCACCCCGCCCGAAGGGCCCACTATCCCGCGCAACCACGCACACCGAGGAGGTGAAACCTACGATGCCCCACACCCGAGACCACACCGACATCGGCAGCGACCACGGCTGGGGCTGGCTGCAACCGGCCGAACCCACCGTACTCTCGCCGCTCTCGCACACGACCCAAGAGCCGGAGCGTTATGGCGAGCAATGGCGGTGGATCAACCCGCAGCAGCCCTCACCACAACGACCCATGCCGGGGCGGAGGCGCATGACGGTGCCGCGCCGTGTGTGGGTCGGGCTCACCACCGGCCTCGGCGGGGCGGCCGTGCTTGCCGGGCTGGGTTTCAGCTGGGTCGCCGACACCCCGGATCCCGTCACGGCGATCCCGACCCTGACCGCAGCTCCACCGACTACCACGCCGCACCTCAGCGGTGCGTGCACGGGATTGTCCGGACAGACGGTCACCGACTCCGCGGGAGACACCCACAGCGTGGCTGGGGTGATCGCGGCGTTCGAGCACGCCTACTACGTCCAGCGCAGCGCTGAGGCAGCTATGCGGTTCGTCGCCCCCGAGGCCGGACTCGTCGCCGAGGTCTTGGCCGCGGGCATCGCCTCTATCCCGGCCGGGACCACACACTGCGTCGCGATCACCCCGATCACCGACAGCGCCGCGGAGGTGCACGTGGTCCAACAGCACCCCGACGGGCAACGCGTCGACTACCTGCAACTGATCAACCTCCGCCACGACCCTGCCGGCGTCGTGATCACCAACATCCAGAAGCGGGGCTGACCGATGGCCGCACCGCTACACCTGCACCGAGACGACCACCCTCGGGTGACGGGGCGACTCGAGCCGGGAACCGTCGCCGCGCCGCAACGGCTGGCGCCGGTGCGGGAGACCCCGCTGCCGACTACGGGAGCGCATCCGCCGTTGTTCGCGGTGCTCGGCGCGCACGGCGGCGCAGGGACATCCACCCTGGCGCGGTGGTGGGCACCCGCCGCCGACACCGGCCTGGCCTGGCCAGCCTCACCGGCCACCACCCAACAGGTCATCGTCGCAGCACGCTTGTGCATGCCCGGCCTGACCGCCGCGGCCGATCGCCTGCGGGAATGGCACGCCGGACTGGCCCCGGACGGGGTGCAGGTGATCGGGCTCGTGCTCACCGCCGCACGCCCGGGGCGTGTCCCCGTGGTCGTGCGCCGGTACCGCTCGGTCGTAGCGGAGCTGGTCGAGCGCGTCTACCAGATCGCCTGGTACGACGAACTGCTCAGCTGCGAACTCACCGACCTAGCCCAATACGTGCCGTTCGACCCACCACTATCGCGCCGCTCCCGGTTGACCGAAGCCGTTCCCGCCGACGTGCACCACGCCGGAACTCAGATCATCACCCACCTCGCCGAGGCACGTAATGGTGTTGCGGCGCAACAATATTCGGATCGAACGCCATGACTACCGTATACGCGGTCTCCGGGGCGGTCACTGTGCTCGCCCAGCAGATCCAGATCACCCCGACCACCCCACCCGGGGCGGATAAGCTGATCAACCTCGTCAACTACCTGTCCTGGATCGTCACCCTCGCCGGGATCGGTGCCTTGATCTACGCCGGCGGCAAATTCGGGTGGGAACGCTTTCACGGCGGTGCGGTCGAGTCACCCAAGATCATCCTGGGCGCGCTGATCGGTGGCATCATCGCCACCAGCGCAGGTCAGATCATGAACGCCGCCGTCACCGGAGGCGGATAACCATGCGCTACCTCCGGATTCATCCCCAACTATCCCCAGCCGCGCCGTCCGCCGCTGTGCAAACAGCCCCTGACGGTCCTCGCAGCTCGAGCCCGTTCACCGTTCGCGGCTGCGACGGCATACAGCTGTCGGGTGCACATCTGGGCCCAGAGTCGGCACCGGCGACGGTCGTTTATGTCCACGGCATGCTCACCGACTCCAGCTACTGGAATCCGCTGACCGCATACCTGCACCAACGCCTCGACGGTGGTATCGCCCAGATCGTCTACGACCAGCACGGCCACGGCCACAGCGATCCGACCCGGGCGGGTCGCCGCACCACGATGGATGCTCTCGTCGAGGACCTCGACGCCGTGCTGACCACTGCCAGCGGGGCGGTGGTGCTGGCAGCGCATTCGGTGGCGTCGCTGCTGATTCAAGCGTGGATCGCGACCTTCCGGCACCGCGCCCGCCGCTTGGCCGGTGTGGTGCTGCTCAACGGATGCACGAAGTTCCCCGCCGTCCCAGCACCATCCGACAGCCGATGGACCACACGCCGCGTGCGGCGGCACGGCATCGAGCCCATCGAGCAACTCCACGCCTACCTGTACCTCACCCCACGGGCCTACCGGCGCGAGCCCAGGAGGCTCCGGATGCACCCGCGTGCGCCGGGTGCGCGTTTGACACCGCAGTACCTGGACTCAGTCGTCGACGAACTCGCCGTGTATGCCGCGACCACCCTCACCCCCGAGGCCGTCAGCGTGATGCGCAGCATCCCGAGCTGGGTTGTCGCTGGTGACCTCGATCCCGTCGTCACCCCGGGCCACGCGCAAGCTCTGGCCGAACGGATCTGGGCGGACTTCGAGAACGTCCCCAGCGCCGGGCACTCCCTCCCGTACGCCGAACCCGCCAAGGCCGCTGAGCCGATCCTGGCCGCGCTCGAGGTCGCCTACCGCACCCATCAACAGGACACAGCACATGCTGACCGCTAAACCGCTACCCGCACAGGTGCTTTCGCCGCTGACACAGCTACTGGGCTGGCTGGCGTGGTTCGTGCTGCTGCTGTGCATCGCCCGCGCCGTCTGGGTCGGCGGCCTGCTGGCGATCCGGCTCTATCGCGAGGAAGCCGTCGAAGGACTTGTCGGCGCCCTGGCAGCCGCGGTCCTGCTCGGCTCGGCCAGCTCGCTGGCTATTGCCGTCCTGCCCACCTGACCGAGGAGACCGTTCCCGTGCACCCGTCCCACACACGACGAATCGCCGCCCTGACGGCCCTGGCCCTCACAGGACCGATCGCCGCCGGTTTGGTCGCCTGCGGCAGCGACGACCCCCGCGACCCGGCACCAGATAGCAGCTCTACCGCGACCACCGTCGCACCCGCCGGAGTGCGGTGGCAGCCGTTTCAAGGTGTCGAGCTACCGGTCGCCGACGAAGGCCCCCGCCGCATCGACGGGCCGGTGGCCACCGGGTTCGACCGGGGCCCGGCCGGTGCGGCGCTGGCGGCCATCCACGCGACCGTGCGGATGTCGATCGCCACCGACAACCAATGGTCTGTGGTCGGGCAACGCATGCTCGCCCCAGGACCGGGCCGCGACGCCTGGGCAACCGCGCGCGCCCAGATCTCGATCACCGCCCCGATCACCGAAGACCGGCCGAAAGTCCTCGGGTATGTGATCACCCGCTACACCCTCGACGCCACCGACGTCGACATCTACAGCATCCACCCCGACAACTCCGTCACCCGCAACCACACCACCGTCGTCTGGCACGGCGACGACTGGCGACTACAGCTACCCGACCACCCCACCACCGCGCCGGTCACCGACGTCGCCATGCCCCCGCCTGATGTGGTCGCGCTCGCGCCGCGCTGAGAAGAGACCCGACACCCCATGAAATCCCATCGTCTGCTGACCATCCTGCTCGCCAGCATCACTGCCGTCGTGATCGCGGTGTTCGTCCTGACCGTCACCAACGACAACGGCGCCCTCAACCGGCCCGCCGATCCCGGCAGGTCGAGTGCCCCGGCCACGCGAACGTTTCCCGACCCGCCGCCGTCCACACCGGCACTGCCGCCGACCACCGATCTGTTCGGCAACCGCCTGGAAGTCACCGGCGACGACGCCGGTTCAGCCCTTCCCCAGGATCCGAGCACCCGCCCGGATCCGACCCGGCCGGACTACCTAACCACCCCACCTGCCCGGATGCGATGGCAGCGCGGCTGGGGCGGCGCCGCGCTGCCGATGTCGGGCAGCGACGGCCCCGCCCGCATCGAGCACGGCATCGCGACCGGATTCGCTCGCACACCCCAAGGCGCGGCGCTGGCCGCCGCGGATGCCCTCGCGCGTGTTCTGGCGGCCCCGGACGGGGTGTGGCAACAGGTGGTGCACCAACGCTACTACGGCGGAGGCCAGGCACTCACCGATCGGTTCGCCCGCTCCCGCCAGCGCACGCCCGGCGCCGCCCGCTACGTCGTGGTCCCCGACGGTGTGGGGATCCAGCCCGGCTACCGCGACGACCTCGCCGTCGTGCAGTTCGCCACCCACGACGAGCTCGGCTACACCATCTCCACCTGGCCGATGGCCTGGATCGACGGCGACTGGCGCGTGCGCGTCCCCGACGACATCGAAACACTCTGGGGGCCCGGCGCTTCGACACCGGTTCTCACCGAGTTCGGGTCATGGAAGGCCACACCATGACCGACATCAGTTTTGCTCCGACGCCCCACGAGGCCGTGCCGTGGCGTGCGCAGCTGCCTCCGTTGCCACCGTCGGATGTCTGCGACATACCGCTGGGACCTCAACAGGCATGTGAACAACTCGGACAGGTCGCCACGGATGCAGCCGACTCCGCGCTCGACAGCCTTGCGGCGGAGTTCGGTGAGAGTTTCGGTGCGTTGCTGCGGCTGGTGGTGACGTGGTGGACGGCAGTGCCCTCTCCGCAGTTGACGGACAACCACGGAGGACTCGGTCCGGCGCTGGCAAGTATCAGGGAGTACACCACTGGTCTTCAGGTACTGCTGCTGACCGCCGGCATCATGTTTGCCGCAGCACGTTTGGCGCTGGCGAAGCGTGGAGGAATGGCTGGTGAAGCTCAGGAAAGCTTCCTGATGCTGGCGCGAGCGGTGTTCGCATCGATGACCTTCGCCGCGGTAATCACCGCCGGAACCCGAGCCGGTGACACCTTCAGCGAGTGGGTGTTGTTCGACGCGTCCCGCGGCGACGCGCACAACATCGTCGCGGAACTCGTTGAATTCGATTTGCGGACGAACTCCGTGCTCGGCAGCGGCGTGCTGCTGGTGCTGTTTCTACTGGGAATCATCAGCATGCTCGTGCAGTTGGTGATGCTGGTTCTCCGGCAAGCCCTGCTGATTCTCGTTGTCGCGATTATTCCGATCGCGGCAGCCGCCTCGGGCACCGGGCCAGGTTCTCAAGCGTACAAGCGCCTGTTGAGCTGGTCGCTGGCGTTCGTGTTGTGGAAGCCCGTCGGAGCGCTGGTCTATGCGATCGCGTTCACAGTGGTCGGCCGTGACCAGCAGGACCCGCAGTTGGTGCTGCTGGGCTTGATTTTGCTGGTCATGACAGTGATTGTCTTGCCTGCTCTTATCCGGCTGGTTGCCCCCGCTGTAGCAACACTAGGCGGCGGTGGCGGCGCAGCGGCGGTGTTGGCCGGAGGCGCAGCCGGGATCGCCATGGCGGCGGCGGGGGACCGCTCGAACGCCCGCAAATTCAGCGAGGGCGAGAACGCGGCTGGCGGCGCAACACCTGGCTCATCTCCTCCGAGTAGCCCGTCCGCTGGAGGTGGGGGAGGTGGTGGTGGCCGCCCGATGCCTGGCAGCGGCAGCGATGGCACCGCAAGCCCCCCGGCGAACAGCGCTGGCACCGGCGGGAGTAGTCCGGGCGGTTCGTCCAACCGCAGTGGTAGTGGCGCCCGTCCTGCGGGGCCCGCAGGCAAGCCGACGACGGCGTCCGGCGCAGGTAGCGGTGTTGGTGAGGCGGTCGGTGCCACAGGTGCCGGTGCGGCCGGTGTCGCTGCGATCGGCGGGTCGATGGTCAAAGAAGCTGCGCAGCAGACGGCCTCGGTGATGGAAGACCAACCCCGCGACGCGACGGCGGTGGGCTTGGATCCAGAGGCCCTGGGTCCGGGGGAGGTGCGTCGATGACCGCGCGTATGTATGGCCGCTGGGAACGTCCCCGCTCGGCTGGGTTCTTCGGGTTGACCTGGGGTGTGTCGTTGCTCGGGCTCGGGTTGATCATCATGGTGATGGTCGGGTTCTTGATCACCCGATCCCTGCTGTCCGCCGGTGTGCTGATCCTGGCCGCGGCGGTGGTGTTCACCCCGTTGGCGGTCACCCGCGACGGCCGCACCGGCTGGGAGATCGTCTTGTTGCGGGTTCAGTTCGCCGCTGCCCGCGCGCGTGGTGAGCACGTTTATCGCGCCGGACGGTTCTCCCGGCTTCCCGGGATCGCGAAACTTCCTGGGTTGTTGGCGGATTCGCGACTGAGCGAGTACGAGACGGCGGGCGGGAAGCGGTTCGCGATGCTCCACATCCGTCGCAGCGATCACTACACGGTGGTGTTGAAGGTGATCCCGCGCGGTAAGGAGTTGGTCGACCAAGCCCAGATCGACGCCTGGGTCGAAGGCTACGGGCAGTTCCTGGCCACCCAAAGCCGTGGCGGAGAAGTGGTCGCGGTGTGCTCGGTGCTGGAAAACGTGGTCGAAACCCGCCTCAAGCAGTCACAGGAGGTCGCCCGTCTGGTCCGCGACAGCGCGCCGGACTATGCGCAGGCGGTGATGCGCGAGGCCGCCGCCGATATCGGCGGGGTCGGAGTCCGGGTCGAAGGCCGGATCGCTATCACCTACCGCGCCATCGGCAAAGGCCGTCGTGATGATGCCGAGCAGGCCCGCGAGATCGGCCAACGTCTGCAAGGCGTGCTCTCCCAACTCGCCCGCGCGGGACTTCCCGCGACGCCATTCCAGGCGTGGGAGGTGCTCGGGCTGGTGCGCAGCCGCTACGACCTCGCCGCCCAGCGCGACGTGGAAGCCGCGGGTGCGGCGATCACGTCCACGCAGTCGTGGGACTCCGTCGGGCCGCTCGCGCATCAGGATCGCTGGGATCACTATGTCCACGACGGCGCCCGCTCGATCACCTGGGAGATGGACGCCGCTCCGCGCGGCGCGGTGATGGAGACCGTGCTCGAGGAGCTGCTGCGCCCGCGCGCAGATGTGCCGCGCAAGAGGGTCGCGGTCGTGTACAGGTTGCATTCGGCGGCCGAGGCCACCACTCTTGTCGACTCCGATTTCCGTGACGCCGTCGCGGCCGAGCAAACCGAACGCGGTATCGCGTCGGCGTCGGCACGGATCCGGGTGGGCAACACCCAAGCCGCCCGCGAGGAACAAGCCCGCGGCGCCGGGCTGACCCGCTTCGGGATTCTGGTGACGGTCACCGATCACCTCGACGGGGACCTGCCTGGTATCGAAGCGTCGGTGAAGGGGATGGCCGCCGCGTCCCGGTTGGGTGTGCG
The DNA here is from genome assembly GCF_023501985.1 of Nocardia sputi. Taxonomy (NCBI): domain Bacteria; kingdom Bacillati; phylum Actinomycetota; class Actinomycetes; order Mycobacteriales; family Nocardiaceae; genus Nocardia; species Nocardia sputi. Next base: position 20,157 of record NZ_JAMFLC010000027.1, read on the forward strand.
CCGCTGCTACGGCACCCAAGCCGCCGCCTTCGCTGCCAGCTTGGGAATCGGGCTGATCCTGCCCGAGCACACCTCGATCTCCAAGCGGGTGTCGGCATGACCAAGCCCCGCAGTGAAAAGACACCACGGCCCGCCCGCACCGAAACCGTCACCGGTGTGCGGGTGCTCACCGCTTCGGCGCGCGCCGCGATCCAGGCGGCAGCCGCCCAGCCCGGCATGCGTGGTTGGCGTGCGCGGTTGGCGATATCGAGCGATGATCATCGACGCGCCACCGCCGCCCGCCGCGCGGAAGACCGTGGTGGGGATGGCTTCGACCGATCGCTTGCGAGTCTGTCCGACCGCGGGTATCGCGGGCTCGGCGGCGGCCGCGCCGCCGTGGTGGCCACTACCCCGGAATGGCGGGCGACCACCGTGCAAGTCGCCGGGCTGTGGCCGTTTGCCGTCGGCGCCAGCGCTCCGACCGTCGGCACCCCGATCGGGGCGCACTACATCAGCGGCACACCGGTGCATTTCGACCCGATGTCATGGTTTCTCAAAGGGTTCATTACCGCGCCGATCGCGTTCGTGCTGGCGCTCAACGGGTTTGGAAAATCGTCGTTGATCCGTCGGATGGTGACCGGCGCGGTCGCGGCCGGGGAAACCGTGCTGTGCATGGGCGACACCAAACCCGACTACCGCGACCTCGTCGAACAGTTGGGCGGGCAGGTCGTCGATGTCGGCTATGGCCACGGCACCGTGAATCCTCTCGACGTCGGCGCTCTCGGTGCGGTGGTCGAACAGCTCACCGACCCGGACCAGCGCCGCCAGGTCACCGCTCGCGTGGAAGCCGGCCAAGTCAACATCGTCGCCGGGCTGATCGAGCTCGTGCGCGGCTCCCGAGTTGCCGATTACGAAGAAGTGCTGCTCGCCGCCGGGCTGCGCCAGCTCTACAGCCCCACGGGCGGCTTCACCTATCAGCGCCCGCCGCTGCTGTCAGACCTGCTCGCGGTCATCTCCGGTGGTGCCGAACAACTGCGACAGTTCGCCGAAGAGGACGACGAGACCGCTTACCGAGCCAGCACCAAAACCCTGCGCCGCTCGTTGCGGGCGCTGGTCGAAGGCCCGTTCGGGGCGATCTTCAACGGACCCACCACCACCCGGCTGGACCTCGGCAGTCCGGCGGTGTGTGTGGATGTCTCCCGTATCCCCGAAGGCGACACCAAACTGCTGGCCGCGGTGTTGATGGTGTGCTGGAGCGAAGGTTTCGGCGCGGTCGCCGCCGCCCATGCCCTCGCCGACGCCGGTCTCGCGCCGCCGCGCACGTTCGAGGTCGTCATGGACGAGATCTGGCGTGTCCTCGGGGTGGGGGAGTTCATGGTCGACCGGGTCGACGCCCTCACCCGGTTGAACCGGACGCTGGGCACGGGGTTGATCATGTGCAGCCACACCATCAAAGACCTGGCCGCGTTCGACTCCCCGGCCGCGCAGGCGAAAGCCCTCGGGTTCTTCGAACGGGCACGGGCAAAGCTGATCGGACCCGTGGGCCCGGAAGAGATCCACCGCATCCGCGCGGCGGTCGGCATCACCGACACCGAGAAGCTGCTGGTCACCTCGTGGGCCGCGCCGCGGCCGCCCAGCGACGACGACCTGGCTCCCGCCCGGCGCGAAACACCGCCCGGCACCGGCTGCTTCCTACTGAAAACCGGGGAGGCGAACGAGCCAGGAATCCCATTCCGGATGGTGTTCACCCCGAGCGAGCGGGCCGCGGACGTCCACAACACCAACCGACGTTTCGACAACCTCCCCGGCACGGGGCAGGCCAACCGGTGAGCACCCATGGGCACCCCCACGAAAACCGTCACCGCGACCGCACTGGGGCTCCCAGTTGCGCTCTTACTGCTGCTTCTGGTGCTCCTCGGCGTCGACCAGACGACATCCTGCGCGGCACCGATGTGGGCGGGGGCCGCGGGCGGGGTGAGCGGCCCGACCGGGCAGACGGTGGCTGGGTTATCGGAGTCGCAGCTGCAGCTGGCGCGCAACGGGGTCGCGATCGGCAAACAGCGCGGCATGCCGGAGAACGTGATCATCGCCGAACTCGCCGCCCAAGCCACCGAATCGAGCTTCCGGAACTTGGCGAATCCCGCGGTGCCGGAGTCTTTGAACTACAGCAACGACGGACTCGGCTACGACCACGACTCTGTCGGCCCGCACCAGATGCGTGCCAGCGTCTGGGACTCGGTCGGCATCGCGAAACTGATGGACCCGATCTATCAGATCAACTGGTTCTACGACCACGCCACACAGCTCGGAGCCGCCGCGGAGCGGATGTCCCCGGCCGAACTGGCCCAAGCGATCGAACGCTCCGCCCCCAACGCCTACGCCGGACAGCTGGAGTTGGCGCGGCGACTGTATGCGATGTTCGCAGACCTCGACCCCGGATCAATGCCCCGCACACCGGGCGGGTCACCCCCCGCAGGATGCGGAACGACCGACTCCGGCACACCGCTGCCAGCGGAAGCAAAGGAGTTCGGGCGGGCGGTGATCGAGCACGGTGCACGGTGGATCGGCACACCCTACGTGTGGGGCGGCGGCGACGTGAACGGCCCGACCGGCGGTGGGTTCGACTGCTCCGGCCTGACGCTCTACGCGGTCTACCACGCCTCCGGTGGCCGAATCCGGTTACCGCATTACACCCAAGCCCAGCAAGACCACCCGTCCGCTCAGATAGTGCCGTTCGCGCAGCGAGCGCCAGGGGATTTGATCTTCTTCACCGCCCCGGGCGATACGGATTCCCATCACGTCGGCATCTACTACGGCCGCGACGCACAGGGCCGCGACCTGCTGCTGCACGCTCCGCAAACCGGGCAGACCGTCACCCTCACCCCGCTGAGCGCGTGGGAGGGCGAACGCATGGACGTGCGCCGCTACAGCAACCCACTCCCAGGAGATCGAAATGTGTGATCACACCTACTTACTGATCATTGCTCGCCGCAGAAGCCGTGTCCCGGTGATCGACTGCGTTTCCCGCGCAGATGAGGAGGCTTTCGTGAACCGATACATCCTTCACCTGCACACGGCTGCCCGCGGCACGGAGGTTCGGCGGTGACCGGGGCTGGGCTGCCGTGGGAGGTGTTGCCGCCGTGGAAGGTGCGGCTGCTGGAGGACATCCAGGAGCTGTCGGTGGAACGCGCGCATCTGCTGCGTCGCGGCTACCCGACCTACACCCCTAGCGGTGACGGTGAGTTTCAGATCCAGAGCTGGCGTAGCCGGTTGCGCGTCTTGGACGCGATACGCAGTGAAGCCGAAATCCACGCCCGCGCGGTCGAGGTTCCGCCCCCGTGGATCGAGGCTGCCCGGCTGCTGGGCCGCCAAGGTGTGCGCTGGGCCGACCGCGACCCGGCGCCCCCGCGCCCGCCGCGCGGAGCAGAAGCCCGCCGCGCCTGGGTCCTCAACACACTCGCCGATGATGTGTGGCAGTTGGAGCACATGGCCGTGTTGACGGCCGCGCGCCGCGCTCGGCTGGCCGCCCAGGGCATCCATTCCGAGCCCGACCCGGTCGTGGCCAGCCAATTCCAGAACAACATGACCGCGGTATGGCAACGCGCGTGCGAGCTGGCCTTGGCGGTCAACCTCGTCGACCTCGAACGCGGGCAGTTGTGGGCGAGGAGCGCGCGCGGGTGGGGTGTGTTGCTTACCGCCACGGTCCACTCCTACGACACCGACACCCTCGAGGAGCGATGGCGCACCCACGCCTGGCCGGGCATCGAGCGGGAAGCACGCTACGTCGTCGACAACATCCGCGACACCGTTGACCGCGACCGGGATCGGGTCCTGGACGCCGAGGCGTTGCCGCCACGGCCCCAGCAGTTGATCCAGCACGCGATCCATCACCTGCAGCACAGCGGCACCCCAGACGACGGCACCGAGTACACGGCCAGTACGGCACCCGACGACGCGGCGGTCATCGCTGCCCTGCCGGATGAGCTCGAGCTGAGCTGGAGCGCCGAACCGGCCAACGAACCCGACACTGCCGCTGCGCCGTCCCCACCCGATCCGGGGCGTGAGCCGTGAGAGCCCGAACGCTCACGCCGGCATTGTTCATCGGCGTTGCCGCGGTGACGGTCGCGGGGTGCGGTGCGACGGCCACGCCACAGACTGCCAGTAGCGAACCGCTGTGCCACGCGGACCGTTTCGCGACACCGTTCACCAGCGTGGATCCGTGTTCGCCCGAACAGGTCCTCACTGCGGCAGTCGCGGCGGTGTTCGATTATCGCCCGAGCGAGCAGGCAGATCAGCGGGCAGCGTTGCGGGTGGCGCGCCCGTTGCTGGATCCCGGTTTCGCCGAACGCGCCGAGCCCGCGGCACTGGTGTGGTCGCCGGTCACCGTGGCGCAGTGGCAGCAGTGGCGCGCCACCGCCACCACGATCACCACCACGGCACGGGTGACCGGTGACGATCACCCGGCCGACACCGCCACCACCGCACACCGGGTGCTGTCGGTCGAACTGCAGCCCACCGGTCAGCCACCGATCCGCTGGACCGTCTACGCCCGCGCCACCCGCACCACGGACCGGTCGGCGTGGTTGCTGTCGGGAATGGAGGTGGCGTCGTGAGCGGTGATCCAGTCGAGGAATCCAGCCAGGCGATGCGCCAAGGCTTCGTCCAAGCCTTGCAAACCGCGCACACCACCGCCGCGCTGATGCGCGGCCAGAGCGGGCACGCCCGCTCGAAAGCGGAATCCGACCAGCGGATACGCCACGCCGATGCAAAAGAGCACCGCTCGTCGGTCGAACACTGGGTGCGGGTGACCAACGCGGTAGAAGCCGCCGGGCACGCGCGAGACCTCAACAGCGCCAGAGTGGATGAAGTCCGTGCCCGTATCCAGCGCGGAGACCAACAGCACACACTCGAGCAGCGACAGAAGCAACGGCAGATCGAACGCGCCGACACCGACTTGGCGCGTCGCGAGAAGGCGGGCTCACTCGAACGCAGGCAAAGCCGTGAGCTCCACCGGGCGAAGCTCACCGCCTATGGGAATCGGGAGACTCGCGAGAACGAGCTGCACGAACTCGATGTCGAATACAAGAACATGCTGATCGACATCCGCCGCCGCGCAGCAGGTTTCAGCGACACCTTGAGCGCGCACGGCGACACCGGCGAAGCGATGTCCTCGGCCGCCGCCTTCGCTGCGGCGAAAGGCGCCGAAGGACTCTCGCACCAGCACGCCGACGAGGCCGACGCCTACGCCGAACGGTTCACCGAAGACACCGGCAGCGACCCTTCCAGCGTCATCGACGCCACCCTCGTCGACGACATCGATCCCACATTCGGCGCCGCCGCACCTGAGTCGGCGGCGTTGGCGATCGAGGCTGGCCCGTCCATCATCGACGCCACCACTGTCGAGGACATCGACTTCCCGCTGAGCACTGCACGCCGACCCTCGGCGGTGGCGATCGAGGACGTCATCGGACTGACCGAAGAACTATCGATCGCCACGCACCTGACCCACGAATTCGCTGATCTCGTCGGCGAACCGGACACCACATCCGATGAGGGGTCGGTGATCGGCGACGCGATCGATGCCGCTGGACTCACCGACGACGGCGCGACACCGGTGCTGGATTTCGGGATCGAGGCCGAACTCCCCGATGCTGCGATGCCCCGCACACCTGATCTTGGTCACGAGCTATGACCCGCCGAAGCTGCATGCAGCGACAGCGGCGGGGCGGAGGCCGGTGAGATGGACGCCCCGACTCCGTTGCAGGCGCACCTGCTCAAAGCGGTGCAGAACCTCGCCTACGACAGCCAGCAACTGCTCGAGCGCGCCCACCAGGCCGGTCACACGAGTCCGCCGCCGGAGGTGGTGGCGCAAGTACGGATCGGGCAGCGCTCCCGCCACCAGTGCGAAGCGGTCGCGCTGGCGGTCGGGGTACCGAAGTCGTGGATCGATTACGCGCGCGCCGCCGGAGAACGTGGCACCCGCTGGCAGCCCGGACAAGCCCTCCTCGGTTCCGGGCAGGTCGAGCGCAACGCCCTGGTCACCGCGCTGCGGCAGGAGATCCACGGGTTGCAGGACATGGCCGGTCTCGGCGCCGCCTACCCCCGCCGCACCGCGCTCGACGAGGACGCGGTAGCGCGGTTTCGCCGAGTGATGGGCATGACCTGGCAGCGCCTCGGCGCGGTCTCCCACGCACTGGGATTGAGCGAGGACGAACGCCACCAGGTGTGGCAGCGCGGATACGGGCACTGGGCTACGACGGTGGCCGAGCAGCTGCGCGGGCAGAGCGACCAGCAGCTTGCGAAGCGGTGGAAGCAAGTGGCGGGCGCGGACTTCACCGCGGTGGCGATGCCGATGCTGGTGTTGCAAGCCGCGGGGATCACCCCCGACGACATCGCCACCCAGATGCCGATCTCACCCGACCGCATGGTCGAACACGCTGCCGCCGCGCTCACCACCACCGACCGCGCCGCCACCGCGCTGATCGTCGTCGACCCGGGCCGCGAACCCGGGCTCGCCGCCGATATCACCGCCGCCATCGACGCCGCCGGCCTGTCCGACACCCGCAGCGCAGGCCCCAACCCGGTCGACGACGCGCTCGAGGTGGCCGGCTCGCCGCCCGAACTCACTCCCGGACCCGAGCCGTGACCCGCCTGGAATGCACCGATCGCCTGTCCACACATTGCAGAAGAAAGGCACATGCCCGTGAGTCGTCCAACACCTGATCTGGAAGGGCTGCCGAGCTGGAAGCTGCGGCTGCTCGAACGCATCCAGAACACCGCCGCCGACCACACCCGGGTCCTGCACCAGGGATATCCGAACTACCAGCCGCACTACGGTAGCGGCGAGATCCAAGTCCAGACCTGGCGCACCCATTTACGCGCCCTCGACGCCGACCGCAGCGAGATCGAAATCCACGCCGCCGCCGTCGGCCTACCGCAGACGGCGATCACCGCAGCCCGCATCGCCGGACAGCGCGGCCAACGGTGGGGCGACAGCGTGCACTCCCCACCCACGATGCGCCACGGGGAAGACCCGGTACGCGCGCACATGGTCGAAGGTATCGCCGCGGACATCTGGCAGCTCGAGCACATGGCCGCGGTCAAGGTCGAGCACCGTCTGCGCGGACTCGACGACACTCTGGCCGACGACCCCGCCGCGCGCGAGCAGTTCGACCGGAACATGGACGCCTTGTGGATCCGGGCGGCCGAAACCGCCCACGTCATCGGGTTGAGCGCCGAGGAACGCGCGCAGCTGTGGGAGCGTGACGACGCGGGCTGGCTGAAGCTGGTGTCGGTGACCGTGCGCGGCTACGACGACAATGCCCTGTCGGAACGGTGGCGCGCCTACGCCTGGCGCGGCATCGAACACGACGCCCGCCGAGCACTCGACACCCTCGCCATCAACGAGGTGACAACCCCCGAACCGGTTTCCGCGCCACCCGCCCCGCACCTGCTCATCGACCGCGCCACCAGAGCACTGTCGACCGTCACACCCGGGCAGGTGGCCGCCGAGGCCGGTATCGGTGCGGCGGTGGACGCGGCGCTGCCTGCCGACCTGACCGCGGTATGGGACAGCGAACCTGCGGGCAAACCCGACATCCGGCCACCGGAATCCGGGTCGTCGATCGAGCGTGATTGGTGAGGCGGGCACGACGATGACCACTCCTGAAGCGGAATTCTCGCCCGCGCAGACCGTGGCGCAGTGGCAGGCGCAGTTGTTGATGCGGATCCGGCGGCTGGCCGCCGAACACACCCGCATCGCAGATGCCGGGTGGGAGAAGTTCGAAGCGCTCACCAGCGACGGCGACCAGCAGGCCGCGTGGCAAGCGCATCTGGACGGACTGGAAGCTCAACGCGAGCAGGCCGAACAAACCGCGCTGACCGCAGGCATCGAACCAGCGTGGATCGCCGATGCTCGCGAACTCGGCACCGCCAGCACCCGCCCCCGGGTGGAGGCCGGGGTGCGGCAAAACCCGGTGCGCGACAACGCCGCACAGGACTTCTACATCGACATGCTCAGCCTCGATCTGTGGCATCTCGAGCGGATGGCCGCGCTCGCCGCCGCCCACGCGGACCGGATCTCCACCGGGCGGTGGAGTTACGGCACCAACCCGGCCGCCGCAGCGCAGTTCGCCCGCAACATGCAGCTGTATCACCAACGAGTCACTGCGCTGGCGCACGCCGCGCAGTTCACCGCCACCGAAGCCGACCTGTTTTGGGGTCCGGCCGCGGAAGGCTCGCGCCGCACGCACGCGGTGCACCTGGAAACCTACAACGAGCTGGATTTGGTGGCCGAATGGAACGCCTACGCAGCCCCGAGCCCCGACCTGGCGATCCCGCCCTACGTTCCCACCGACCCCGATACCGGCACCCCCACCGCTGGCACCGAGGTCACGCCACCGACACCGCAGCAGATGATCGACACCGCCGCGGCATCACTGCGCGCGCAGTTCGTCGACGCCGCCCTCAACAGCGAGCCCACCGACGCAGACCCCGGCGCCGCAGCCGCTATCAGCGCGGCCGTCGACGCCGCCGTCGCCACAGGCGAACACGCGTGGGATGCCGAGCCCGACCCCTCCCATCCCGTCGGGGGCTCCCGCGGGCCGACCGACCTGGGTATCGACCCGTACTAGCCGAGCCTGCTCGAGCCGTCACAGAGAAGGGAACACACCCGCCGACGACCGATCAACTGAACTGACGACTTCATTGCCCACGCTTTCTCGTCGACGTACTGGTCACCGGGTACTGACCGGAACGTTCGAACCCGAACCGCCAGGGGACATCCACTACCGCGCAAATGCCGTCACATGACGGAACGCGGTACACGCCCTTCCTTCACCGGAGGTCGACGATGTCCGAAACCACACTCAATCCCGCTGTTGCGCAGCAGCATCGACCGATCCCTCACGATGATCGGCGGGTGCGGCGATGAGCTGGCCCGATCCGCGATGCGGCACCACCGATCCGCGCTACTACCGCGACGCCGCCAACGACACCGAGGCCCGAATCCGGGCGGATTTCACCCACTACTACCAGCTGCGGTTGATCGCACCACACGGCGAAACCCCGGAACAACAGCAACAATTCACCGCCTGGGCTGACGAGCTGGCCGCCCACTGGGGACGCCACGAAGCACCCGAGCACCGCCGCTTGTGGGGACAACTACAGGCTGCGGTCGCCGGGTGGGAGGCGCGCCCGGAATTCACCCGCGCCGCTTACCACCGCATCACCCGCGCCCGAGCCGCCGGGGACTTCGCCGTCGAGCCGGTGGTGTGGCGGAATCTGCGCCAAGCCGCCGAAATCACCGGCCACATCGAAACCCCCACCACCGGCTCCGAACAAGACGGCGCCCGCTGGCGACCACCCGACCACTCACCAGAACGCGCGACCGAGCGCGCCAGCGTGCTGGAACGCGCGCTCGGCGGACGCGGACCGGAACTGGCCAGCCTCGCCGAAGTCGACGCGATCATCGCCGAAACCGACCGGCTGCTGGAAGCCGAGGAAACAGAAGGCGACGGCGACACCGGCCGAGACGAACGCCTCAGCCGTCAACGCATGGCATTGCGGCAACTGCAAGACGCGACCGCCGAACACACCCACCTCTCGGATGCGTGGCCGAGCGCACCTGAGCGGTATCAACAGCACCTCGCACGGCTGGAATCCCTTCTGGATGCCGCCCGCACGGCCCGCGTCGCCGCCGCGGACGCCGCAGCCTCACCGGCCGACATCGAGGCCGCCTATCACGCCGGACTGGCAGGTACCTACTCACATGATCCTGCGAACCTCGAAAACCTCGCGCTGCCGGACCCGGTGACGGGCCTCGAACACGGCGGTGGCGCGGAGATCGGCGCGGCCATCGACGCCGCGCTGCCCGACAGCCAGTTCGGCGAGTGGAGCCCCACCGACGACCTGGAGGGCCACCCGGCCGTGACCTCGCACGAGACCGCTGTGAACGCCGACCCGACGGCCTGAACACCCCTCGCTCCCCAGACATGCGCATCCCTCGGAAGGACTGAATCATGTTCTCGACTCGGGAAACTCGCCGCCGCACGAAACGCGGACTCGGCGAGGAAACCACCCTGTTGCTGCTGTTTCTCGTCGTGGTGCTGATCGCGCTGGCAGCGTGGTCTGCGCTGAGCCTGGGCAGCCGCTGGGCCGGACTGCCCGTCACCCGCCACCCCGTCGGTGCCCTGCTGGAGGTCGCTACCGGGCAGCACACCTGGCCGTGGCAAGCCACCCTCATCGCTGCCGTCTACCTGCTGGCCGGCAGCGGGCTGGCCGTGTTCGGTTGGCGGACATTCGGATCGGGCAGTGAGATCGACGCCGCCGCGCGCACCATGCAACGGCCCCGCGACATTCGGATGGCGCGGAAGCGGGACATCCTGCGCGCCAACAAGCGATTGCTGCGCGACGCGCCCCAGGAAATCAAAGCCCTCAAAGGACCACCGCTGGGCAAGACCGTCATCGGCGGGGTGGAACTATTCGTGCCCGCCGAGCTGGGGGTGACGATCGCCGCGGGCACCCGCACCGGCAAAACGATGGCGTGGGCGATCCCGGCTGTGCTCTCAGCGTGGGGCCCGTGCTTGGCGACCAGCAACAAACCGGACCTCTACCGGCACACCCTCCACGGGCGTGAACAGCGCGGCCAGATCTGGCTGTGCGACCTCCAAGGAGTCACCGGGAAAGTGGAATGCGGGTTCTGGGTCGACTTGTTGGCTCAGGTCACCAGCCTGCCCAAGGCGCGGAAGCTGGCCGGGTTCTTCGTCTCCGCCGCCTCCGGCTCCGCGTCACAAGCCGCCAACGCCAAGGTCGATTCCTACTTCGACGGCGGCGCCCAAGAACTGCTGGCACTGTATCTGTACGCTGCGGCCTGCGTGGGCGGGGATCTGCTGCATGTGGCCGAATGGCTCGGCAAAGATCAAGACCAGACCCCGGCGCTGATCCTCCGCCACTACCAACACCACCGCTCCGCCGAACGCATCCTCGAATCCCAAGCGCTCTACAGCCGCCAACGCGACGGCCTGTTCGACATGGCCCGCCGCTTCCTGAACGTCCTCACCGACGAGGGCTACGCCCGCATGGTCACACCCCAACGGCGAGTGCGAATAGCGGTCCGCGAGGCGGTCGATAAGAAGACCCGCAAAACCGAAGTCGTCATCGACCGGACCGAACAAGACCCCACCCATGACCTGCCGCAGTTCCAACCCGCGCAGTTCGTCACCAGCAGCGACACGTTGTATGCGCTGTCGATGGCCGGACCCGACGGCGCCACCCCCCTGACCTCCGCGCTGGTCGGGCAAATCCTGGAAGCCGCGCTGGACGCGGCACGAGCTCGCCCGGACGGGCGGCTGGCGGTGCCGCTGCTGGCGGTGCTGGACGAGGCCGCCAACTGCGCCCGCATCGCCGAACTGCCCGCCTACTACACCTACGCCGGCGGCTGCGGAATCGTATTGATGACGATCTTGCAAGTCCTCGAACAAGGCGAAGACCTCTGGGGCGTCAACGGATTGAAGACGATGCGCGCCCAGTCCATCGAGGTCTACGGCGGCGGCATCGCCGCAACCGACTATCTGGAGCACTGGTCGGCGATGACCGGCCCGCACGACGTCGCCGACCGCTCCCGCAGCCGCGGCGCCCAGGGCACCAACCGCACCGTGTCCTGGCGCGCTGAACCCATCCTCGACACCGCGTTGCTGGCAGCCCTGCCGAAAGACCGCGCCCTAGTCCGGCTCCCGAACCACGGACCCGTTGTGGTCCGCAAAATCTGGTGGTCGGACACCGAATACGCGCCCCTGATCCGGACATCACTCGCCCGGTTCCAGAAAGCCGCCGAGCAGAACGCGGCGTCAGCCACTGGATCCGAGGAGGATCCGGCCGATGGCGGTGAGCACCGGTGAACGCGCCGACCCCGGGGACGGCAAGTCCCGCGGCGGGGAAGAACAACGCGCCGAAGAAGCCGCAGCCGCCGTCGTATCAGCATTTCACCGACTTCGCCGAGAAGTGGTTGTGGCCGTTCATCAGCGTCCGGCTGGCCGAAGCCAACCGGGAGAACACCTACACCTGGTGCCCACGGTGGTGGGCACACCGCGCGGTCGCGGTGCGCATCGCGCACCTGCACGCCGCGTTCGAAGCCCAAAAACGCGCCCGCACCGGCAACGGCTTCAGCACCTTCGTGCTCTCCCACGTCGATGCCCACTTCAAAGTCATCCTCGACGCCGCCAACGGCCCCCTGCACCGCTGCACCCGCACCACCCACATCGCCACACCCAGCCTGCCGTTCGAGCCGGTCCCCACCCGCTATTTCACACCCTCCCAGCCCGCAAACAACGGAGACCACCAGGAGCAGAAGGGGCCGCCGCCGCTATTCGAGCACTGGAGTGAGTTCGTGCAGCAGTGGCTGCTGCCGGTGACCTCGGTGCGGATCGCGGCCAACAACCGCGAAGGCCAATACACGTGGTGTCGCCGGTGGTGGGCGCATCGCGCCGTCGCGGTCCGTTTCGCCGGGCTGCACCGGGGGTTCGAAGCCGCCCGCGTGGCGCAAGACAAATCCGCGATGAGCACCCTGTTCACCCGCCACATCGACCCGCACCTGCGCTACATCCTCGACGCCGCCAACGGACCCCTGCACCGCTGCACCCCCGACCAGCACATCGACACCCCCGGCCTCCCGGCCGAACCCGTGCCTGCCGCGTGGTTCGGGGCGCCCGGCGCGAGCACCCCGATCGAGCGGCTCGGGTTCGGTCCCGACTTCCGCGCCTTCGGTGACAGCTTCACCCCGGGGGCGGGGTCGTGAGGGCGCCAACGCGGGCGCAGGCGGCGGTGCTGAAAGCTCTGCAGAACCAAACGGTGTTCCTCAACCGGATGGTCGCCAACGCCACCGAACGCCAGCAGCAGACCGGGCAAACACCGCCGCAGTCCTGGTATGAGGACTATCAAGGCCGCGCGCTCGTGCGTGAGGCATTGATCGATGCCGCCTCCGCAGGTGGGGTGCCGCGCGTGTGGATCGAGCACGTGCGTGAACGCGGCGACCGCGGCACCCACTGGCGCGCCGACCTCTACCTGCGCACCCCCGAACCCGCCGACTGGGACCGCGTCCTCGGCGATCTGTCCGCCGATGTGCACCAGCTGCGCGAGTGGACCGCCGTGCACACCGCCAACGACCGGATCAACCCGGCCAGCGACGCCACCACCGTTGCCGAGGTCGAGGGCAACCTACATGCGCTGCGCTCCAGAACCGCAGCGGTGGCCAACCTGCTCGGCCTCACCAGCGAGGAAGGCCACGACTTGTGGGGCAACACCGAGGAGTGGGCTCACGCCGCACTCGCGTCCGTCGACGGCCTTCCCGCCGAACAGGTGATACAGCGTTGGCAGCAGATCGCCCGCACCGACACTCGCTCCTACGCGTTGCAAGCCATCGCACTGAACAACGCAGGAATCCCGACCGCCACCGCGGCGGCGTTGTGCGACCACGACGAGCTGGTGCACGCGATCACGACAGGGCTGACGCTCCCGCCGCCGCTGTTCCGGTCCGCTGACACCACCGGCGCCGACATCGACGCCGCGGTCGACGCCGCGATTCCCACCGGCGCAGCCGTCCACGACACCGAAACCGACCGCGCCACAGCGGTTTTCAGCCACGCTGTCGGCACCGAGGCATGGGTGAACGACCCCACGACGGACCCCGAGATCGGTGTGCCGGAGTTCTCCTCACCGGGCGAGGGCTACGGACAATGACCCACCCACGACCAGGCATCCGCAGCGGGGATATCCCACCCGAACACGCGGTCCTGCTGCGCCGCATCCACCAGCTGGCCGCCGACGCCACCCACCTGCGCGACACCCTCCCGGCCATCGACGCGGAGGCCACAGCGACGACAGCTTTGTTCGAGCAGATCGCCGCGACCGACCGGCAACTCAGCTTGGCGGAGATCCAAGCCCGCGATCGTGGTGTGCCGGCCGACTGGATCGGGGTTGTTCGGCGGTTCGCCGAAACCGGCCGCGCCTGGAACGACGATCACCTGCTTCCGGCGCCACGCCCGGCCCGGGACGGCGAAGCACCCCTCGCGTCGCGGACGACATGCGCCAGCTCACCGACATGGCCGCCATCGCCGTCGCCCGCGACCATCTCCTCGGTATCACCACCGCCGAGGCCGAGCCGGACCCGGCCGCCGCCCACCAGTTGCGGCGCAACATGGAAGCGCTGTGGACGCGCGCCGACCGCACCGCCACCTCGATCGGCCTGGGCGCACGGTCCCGTGCCCGAGCATTCGAGACCGCCACCAGGGACCTCGCCCAGCGAGTCGAGGGCTACCTGCACTACAACCAGGATGACCTCGACACCCACTGGCGCAGCTACACCCACACCGCTATCGCCGATGGCGTGCGGCGCTCGCTGAAGAGCCTCCGTCGCATCGACCGCGACCTCACCACCGTAGACCCGGATGCTGAGCAGCCTCCGACACCGAAAGCGCTGATCGAACAAGCCCGCCACGCCCTCGACGCCGCGATCCCTGAGGCTGCGACCGACAGCTGGGACAGCGCAATTGGCGTCGACGCAGGCGAGACCGCCTCGGTCGCGGCGTATCCGGACGCCGGGCCCGATCCGTAACCGACGCGGCAAGACCGCCGTTGCCCGCATTTGATCCCACCTGCGAGAAGCCCATGCCGTTTTCCGAATCCGCGGAGCCCGCAACAGAACACCGGGCGAGCGCACCCACACGCGAGGTCGCGCCGTGACCCGGCCGCCAAGCCGCCGCGACTTCACCCGCCCTCCAGCACACCGACCCGCCGCGCTACAGGGCCGCGCGTCTCGGCGGCGGCCACACCCACCCCGAACCCCGACATCAGGAGACCCGATCATGACTATCAGCCTCGACCACTACACCCGCCCCGCCACTCTCCATCACCACCAGTTTGGCGACCACCGCATCACCTACCTCCCCGACGGCGTCGCCCTGCTCGAACCCCGCACGTGGCTGCCGGACTCCGACGACCGCATCTGGGCCGAGCACGCGCATCTGATCAACCCCGACGGTTACCTCGTCGCCAGCGTCGGCGCATTGCTGATCGAACACGGCAACCGGGCCATGCTCATCGACGCCGGCTTCGGGCCCCTGGCCGTACCCACCCCGTATGGGCTGATGCGCGGCGGGCAACTGCTCGACAGCCTCTCCGCCGCGCGCAAAACCCTGGCCGACATCGAACTCGTCGCCATCACCCACCTACATCTCGATCACATCGGCTGGCTCTGGCAGGCCGCCCCCGACGCCGCGCGCAGCCCATTCGCCGACATCCCCGTCCTGATCGGCGACACCGAATGGCAGCACCGCCGCCTCGCCGCCGCGACCGGCGCCAGCACCGAGATGCTCGACATCTTCACCGCCCAAGTCCGCACCATCACCGACGGTGAGGAAATCTTCCCCGGCGTCCACGCCCTGGCCCTCCCAGGCCACAGCCTCGGGCACCTCGGCTACGTGATCACCTCACCCGGACATCGGCTGATCGTCTTCGGCGACGCCCTGCAAACCCCACTGCAGATCAGCCACCCCGAACTCACCGCCGCCATCGACGACGACCCCGCTCAATCCGTCATCACCAGCCGCGCCGCCATCGCCCAGCTCACCACCCCCGGCACTCTCGGGTTCGGCCTGCACTTCGCCGACGCCCAACTCGGCCGGGCCACCACCTCCCACGACGGTCAGCGGATATGGCAGCCCGAATAGCCCACGCCCCTCCGAAGGCCGTGTGTGCCAACGTCCCGCCTTCACCAACCCTCGATCGGAGATACCCCGTGCAACCCTCCACTAATGCCACCCCCGCCCGCACCACCGTGCAGGTCCGCCCCGCCAGTTCCCGCGCCGAACTGCGCGAATTCACCCAATGGCATCACCTCGCCGGTGTGCCGCAGTCACGCCCGGCCGGACGCAACCTCGTCGAGGTCGCCGACGCGGGCCTCCTCTCCACCGGCCTCACCCACAGCTACGCCGCGGAGAAGCTGAACAACCCCAGCGTCCCCGGCGGCATTCCGACGGTGCTGGCCGCGCGCACGATGGCTCTGGTCGCCGTCGCCGATAACCGTCCCATCGGCGGCCTGGCAGCGGGACCGTCATTCTTCCCATGCGCACAACTGGCGATGCTTGGCCCCACGACCGTCCTGCAAGCAGCGCTGGCAACGATCAAGATCCACGCCCTCGCGATCAAGCCCGGCTGGCGACGTTGTGGTGTCGGTACCGCGTTGCTGCGCCACGCCCTCACCACCGCTCGCCAGGCCGGAGCGAGCTTGGTATACGGCCAGTTCAACACCGACACACCAGGATTGGCCGAGTTCTACCATCACGGCGGCATGAACGTGTCCCAACCGGATGCGCCACTGCAGATGAACGCACTGATCGATCTGCCCGCCTGCGTCGCGCCCCTGCCCGGGGAAACGCTGTTTCATCAGGTGGTGAACCAGTGAACACCACATCCGCGCAGCACTCCTCTCCTCCAGCCGTTTCCGCCGCGACGCCGATCGACGTCGAACCCGAGGAGCTGCAGGTGGCTGTCGTCGGTGCTGGTTTCGGCGGGATCGGTATGGGTGTAGCGCTGCGGCGCGCGGGCATCGACCGCTTCGCCATCTACGAGAAAGCCGACGACGTCGGCGGCGTCTGGCGCGACAACACCTACCCCGGCTGCAACTGCGACGTCCCGGCGCATCTCTACTCGTTTTCCTTCACGCCCTACCGCAACCGGCACACCCGCTACCCCGGCCAGCCGCGGATTCTCGACTACCTCCGACAGGTCGTCAGTGAACACCGGCTCACCGCGCATTTGCGGCTGGGCACCCCGATCAGCGAGGCAACTTACCTCGACGACCAGGGTCGCTGGCGACTCACGACCGCATCTGGGCAGCAGATAGTGGCCGAAGTCGTGGTTTTCGCCGTGGGGCAGCTGCACCGGCCGAATGTCCCCGCCTTCAAGGGGAAGGAGGCGTTCATCGGGCCAATGTTCCATACCGCGCGCTGGGACCACGACGTCGACTTGTCCTGCCTTGATGTCGCGGTGATCGGTACGGGATCCAGTGCTGCTCAGATCCTGCCCGCCATCGCGGCGACCGCACGACGCGTGCGTGTATTCCAGCGGACACCCCAGTGGGTGCTACCCAAGCCCGCCACGGAATTCGGGCCGCTGTCGCGTACCGTGCTGCGCCTGCCCAGCGCTCACCGGTTCTACCGGCAGGCCCTGTACCGCGGCGCCGACGCCGTGATCGCGCCGATCATGCGCCGCGGCTGGTCGGCACGCCCGGCCGAACTGCTTGCCCGCTGGCACCTGCACCGGCAGGTCCCCGATCCGGTGCTGCGCGCGAAACTCACCCCCGACTATCCGATCGGCGGCAAACGCATCATCCTCGACAATCACTACTACCCGGCACTGACCCGGCCCAACGTCGAACTCATCACCGCCCCGATCACCCGGTTCACCAGCGACGGACTCGACACCGCCGACGGCAGCCACCACCGAGCCGACGCCGTCATCTACGCCACCGGATTCCGAGCACCTGAATTCCTCGTACCGGTCACCGTCCGCGGCCGGAACGGCTTGATGCTGCACGAACACTGGTCCTCGGGCGCCTCGGCATTCCTCGGAGTGGCGGTGCCAGGGTTCCCGAACGCGTTCCTCATCGCCGGACCGAACACCTTCAACCCGGCAGGTAGCAACCCGGTGATGAAGGAACGCCAGATCGACTACATCATCCGTAGTTTGCGCTGGCGCGAACAGATCGGCGCCGAAGCGATCGAAGTCGACGCGACCACGATGCAGCGCTATCAGCGATGGCTCGACCACGTCATAGACCACACCGTGTGGCCGCTCGCCGGGCGGAGTTGGTACAAGCACCCCAGCGGACAGGTCACCAACCCCTGGCCGGCCTCAGCGCGGGCATTCGAGCAGTTCACGCGCCGCGCACCGGAAGACGCCTTCACCACCGTCCCGATCGAGGCGTGCCGCGAACGCCGAAGCGCGCATTCGGTCTCCACTCGAGCAGCGTCCTGAACACCCTCTAGATACAGGAGAACACAACAATGTCCATCGATCGTCACCCCGACAGCACCACCGCGCAGTCGCCCCACGCTGCCGACCGCGACAACAGCTTACGCAGCGGCTCGACTGGCCGGCTAATCGTGCGCCGTGCCGAAAGCGAGCGCGAACTATGGAGATTCGAGCAATGGTCGGCGATGGCAGGTCACGCCGACCCGCGGATGCTGGTCGATCTCTTGATCGGTTTCCATCGGACCGCAATCCTCGGATCGGTGCTGACCAGCCCAGCCACCGAACCGATACAGCAGCTGCTCAAGAGCAAGGGCGGTGTCCCGGCGGCGGTAGCTGCCCGCACCGCGGTGCTCGTGGCCGTTCTCGACGGCCACATCGTGGGCGGGATCATCGCCGGGCCGTCCTGGGCGGTCCTGACCCAGGTGTTGTCGGCCGACCGTGACAAGGTGATGGCGGCGCTGCTGAAAACCTCGGAACTACAGATTGTGGGAGTCGACGACGAGCATCGCGAACGAGGGGTCGGAAAGACGCTCGTGGACAACGCGATCGACGTCGCACGAGCCGCGAAGGCTCGCATCTTCTACGGGCGATTCGACACCGAGCGACGGCATTTGACTTCCTTCTACCGATCGTGCGGACTGACCGTCCAGCATCCGGGCATCGGGCTGGACTTCACCGACCTCGCCGATATTCCGCTCTACCTGCCCGCGACAACGGAAGAAAGGTCCTTCTTCACCACACTCCACAGGTGACCGACTCTGCCCGCGCGCAGGTCAGCTCTCGATTTGCCGGTTAACCTGGTCCAGCACTGCCTCGTAGGCCAGATCGTCATAATATCTGGCCTCTATCTTCGCGACTGTCTTTGCGACGTGCTGGAAACCATTGTGGAGCACCTCGCATAGAGAGTCGAAGAGGTCAGCTTGATGGAAGTGGTACCGTACCGCGGTCTCCGCCGGTGCGTCCTCAGGTAGCCACGAGACAAAGCAGTACTTGGCGCGGCTCCACCCATCGACGGGTTCGTCAAAGAACGCCAACAAGGCATAGCGGCAATCAGATTTCGGAAGCTGCCCGAGGAACGCGTCAAATTTCCCGCTGACAGTCCAGGAGTCGGGTACATCCTTGTGTTTCGGGAGTTTGAGGATCACATACTCGCTAGATTGGGCATAGAACAACTCTTGCGCCGCTTGCGCCCAGATAATACTGTATTTGTCCATATATTGACTCTCATCCTATGGCGAGGTCCTATTAGTTCTCGCTTGAGTCTACGGATGTTGCTTTGCCGCAACCGTATTCGGCTGATCTGGCACCCGAGCGGCCATGCCGCTCACGCCATGCGGTGTAGCCATTTCCGTCCATATGAGACGCCCTCTCAGTGGGGTTTTTCCTGGATACTGCTATAGCGGCTGGGCATCACCCCACAGGACAGGCCGCCGATCGGTCGTTGAGCGCTGCGCGGGAGGTGGGCCGCGCGGTTCGCCTGTGATGATCGTTCAGTCTGCGGCGGGGGTTCCGAGAAGTTCACCGGCGGAGGCTTCGGCGAGGTAGCGTCCGCGGGCGGTCGGTGAGCTCAATGCCAGCGCACCGGCGATCCAGGCGCGGTCGCCGCGGACGGGAGCATGTTCATCGAGGGGTCTGGCCAGTGGCCGGGTCGCGGTGGCGGCGGGGTCGCTGTCGTAGGGGTACGAGCCCCAGGCTGCGGCTTCGCCGGGCGAGGGATGGCACCAGAACGAGTCCATGAGCTGGTGGATGAGTGGGCGCAGATCCTGGCTCGGCAGGTCGGTCAGCTGCTCGGTGAAGGCGTGGAGGGTCGAGCGGTAGGTGTGCAGGCCCCACGCCTCGGCGGCGGGATTTCCTGACGTTTGCAGGACTGGTTGTACATGCCCTGCGGAGGTTTCTCGGTAGCCGAGGACGATTCCATGGTCGCCCATGCAGAACGTTTCTATGAGGAAGGGGGCGTCGGGTACCCGCCATTGGAGGCCGTCGCCGGTGGCGGTGTTGTACATATACGCCGCGACCCGGTCGAAGCCGGCCTGGTCGACTTCGCGCGGCTCGTACCCCCACAGCAGCACGTGCGGCCGCTGCGGTCCGGTGATGCCGCAGGCGCGCGCCAGGGAGTTGATCATACGGCCGGTCCATCCGGCGTCGACCAACCCGGTCTCACGGTCGAGGAGAAGATGCTCGGCGGCGTAATCCACCAGCATGCGGCGAGTTTCGTTGATGTGGTCCCCGACAGCGTCCGCGATCTGAGGTGTGCGCAGGAACCGTCGCATCGCTTCGGCTTGCCGAGGCTGGTCGGCGCGAGCATCGGGGTCCAGGGATACTCCTGCAGTCGCCAGCAGCGTCCTGTAGGGGTCGAGTGTAAGACCCAATCGCGCGCACAGGTCGTGGGCGTTGGATTTCATGAAGCTGTTGAACAGCCAAGCTTCCTCATCGAGCCGGGTGGGGTCGCTGGCGGCCAGGCTCCAGGTCAGGCGGCTGCTGTAGACGTACTCGATGTCGATATCGACGCCCACGACAGGAGCGAGGCGCCTGGTGAGTTCGTAGAAGATCTGCCCGTCCCGGGACAGGAAACGCAGCCGCGCCAGACCTCGTCGCTCGGCTTCGCGCAGCATCCACACCACAGCGCCGACCAGCGCTGGTGCGGCGACACCGGCGGCGACATCGCGGATGACCCGCTCATGTTCGCTGGACACCGGAACAAGCGAGCGCGCCGCCTGACTGGCGTCGCAGAGCACGGCAGCCGCGTCCCCGATGTGCCGGGAGTGCTCGCGCATGATCTGCTCGTAGCGGGTCGGGTCGGCGACGGGTTCGGGCATTGTCACCATTCTTTCAACACCAGTTCGATGCTGTCGGGTGTGGTGATTCCGCGGCGGTGGCAGATCGCCAGGGCTTCCTTCCTCTCCGGCTCCGGGTCCTCTCCCCGGCATTGCGCCAGCCGGGCGAGGCTGGCATGGACGCGGGCGATCCACAGCTCGTCACCGAGGTTGGTGAACAGGGCATGGGCGTCGACCAAGGCGGTGGTGGCGGTGTCGTAATCACCTCCGTCGCGGCAGAGTATGCCGAGTTGGCGTTGGACGCGTGCTTGGGCGGGACGGTCACCGGTGGTGCGGTAGATGATGTCGAAGGCGGTGTCGAGGGCGTGGTGGGCCTGGTCGTAGGCGCCGTTGACGCGGTGCAGGTCGGTCAGGCTCAGCTGGCAGCGGGCGATCCAGCGGTGATCAGCGATGGATTCGAAGATAGCTAAGGCGCGGGTGAGGTCGGCGGCCGCGGACGGGCGGTTGCCGGTGAGACGATGGGCGTCGCCTCGGTTGCGGAGGGTGACCGCGGTGCCGCGGCGGTCGGCGAGCCGATCGAACAGCGACAACGATTCCTCGAACAACCCGAGTGCGTGGTCGGGGTTTCCGGTGTTGCGGTGGACGACCGCGATGTGGCGCAATGTGCGTGCCTGCCAGCGCTGGTCATCGAATTCCTCGAACACTGAGAGTGCTTGTTCGAACAGGCGCAGGGCCTCGGGGTTGTTCCACTGGTCGCGGTGCGCCAGGCCGTAGCGGACGAGGGTGCGAGCGTGGTCGAGTTCGTCGCCGAGGTCGCGGTAGATGGTGAGGCTTTCGGTGAAGTAGCGGTCGGCTTCGGCGAAGCGGGACAGGCCGCGGCTGGCGTCGCCGAGGCCGTTGAGGACACCGGCGACGGATCGGTCGTCGGACTCGCATTGCGCGGTCAGCAGCGAGGCGGAGAACGCGTCGAGGGCATCATCGAGACGGCCCTGGTAGCGGCGGGTGTCACCGATCAGTTTCATCGTGGCTGCCCACCGGCGCTGATCGGCGAGGCGCCGGAAGACGGCGGCTGCGCGGGTCAGCATCGTGGCGGCTTCCTCGAAGCGGCCCAGTTCCCGGTAGAGCGCACCGAGACTACGCAGGATGACCGCTTCGCCGTAGCCGTCGGTGGCGATCTTGCCGGCGGCGTCCAGGGCCAGCTCGTGGGTGTGGGCCCATGCTTGCCAGTCCGCGCGCCACTCGAACATCGCTGAGAGTGCGGCGGCCAGCTGCCAGGTCTGCTCCCACAATCCGAGATGGTGGGCAAGTTCAACGCCGACAACGAGATTGCGCTGCTCAACGGTAAACCATCGCCGGGGGGCGGCGCGGGCGATCTCGACCGCGGCGGTTCGGTCGGCGCCGTCGGGGTTGTTGATGTTGGGGTCGGTTCCGGGGTGCAGGATCGAGGCAGCAGCGGTAACTGCGGTGGCGTAGTCGCCGATGAGCCGTCGCGCGGCGTTGCGGCGCGCATCGTCGGTGTCGTGGCGGGTGGAGCATTCGCGGGCGAATACGCGGACGAGATCGTGCAGGCGATATCGAATCGCGCCGGTG
Organism: Nocardia sputi; assembly: GCF_023501985.1. Classification (NCBI taxonomy): domain Bacteria; kingdom Bacillati; phylum Actinomycetota; class Actinomycetes; order Mycobacteriales; family Nocardiaceae; genus Nocardia; species Nocardia sputi. The sequence continues at coordinate 42,527 of NZ_JAMFLC010000027.1, forward strand.
GTGTCGATTCCGGCGATCTCGACCAGCTGGGCGTCGGCGAGGTTCTCGAGCAGCTGCTCGGCCTTGTCGAGGTCGGTATCGAGCAGAGTGGCGAGATTCCAGGCAGGGAATCTCGGGGCGGTCAGTGCGAGCATTCTGAACGCGGACTGCTCCTCGGCGCTGCGGCTGTGGTAGCTCAGCGCGAACGAGGCGCGTACTTCCAGATCACCGACCGCGAGGAGGTCGAGGCGTCGGCTCTCATCAGCCAGGCGGTCTGCGAACCACGCCACTGTCCAGTTCGGGCGTGACATAAGCCGGGCGCCCGCGATCCGCAGGGCCAGCGGCAGCCCGCCGCACAGCCGCGCGATCTCACGCACCGCATCGGATTCGGTGCCGGCGCGGTCGGCTCCGATGAGCCGCGACAGCAATTCGATGGCCTCGGTTTCGGGGAGCACATCGAGGGGCACGTGCATTCCTCCGAGCGTGGCGATGGGCGCGCGGCTGGTGACCAGGACAGCGGATCCGGCGGTGCCGGGAAGCAAAGGGCGAAGCTGTGTTTCGTCGGAGGCGTTGTCCAGCACGACCAGCACTCGCCGCCCGGCCAGACATGCGCGGTACTTGCGGGCGCGTTCGTCGAGACCTTCGGGAATGTCGCTGCCCTCGACACCGAACTCGCGCAGGAACCCGGCGAGAACATCGGCTGCCGCGACCGGGCTGGTGTGGGTGCCGCCGAGGTCGACATACAGCTGCCCGTCGGGATAGGCGTCACGGAGCTGGTGGGCGACGTGGACGGCCAACGCCGTCTTACCGACACCGGCCGTGCCGGAGATCGCGGCGATCACGACCGCGGCGGTGGACGGGCTCTCCAGCAGACTCACCAATCGCGCGACCTCGTCGCGGTGGCCGGTGAACGCGTCGGTGGCCGGTGGCAGGTGCACCAGCGTGCGAGCGGACAGCAGGACATCATGAGAGGACCTTGGTGGTGTGGCCGGGCCGTAGTCGGTGGCCCATCCCAGGGCCACGGGGTTGGTGGAGAACAGCCGTGACAGCAGGTCCTGGTAGTCCCAGCTGGGACGTGCCCCGGCCTCCCATTCCATCCACGAGCGCACGACCAGGCCGCGGGGTTTGAAGTTCTCGCGCCGGCACATCCGGTGGAATTCTTCGACGGCCTGGGCGACGGTCCATCCCCAGGCCAGCCGATGCGACTTGAACGCGGAATGCCCGCAGTGAGTCGCGATTTCGGTGGCGATCGCATGCAACGATTCGATGGACGGTTTCTGCCCTTCCCCCTGCTGTGCGACGGTTCGGTCGCGAATACGTCTGGCGCATGTCGGCTCGCATGATCGAGCCCTGTTGGTGTTCATCCCTCATCCGCCCCTGCCACGTACCAGTGAACAGTCTCACGGTAGTCCGCCTTCGCCGGGCCCACCGGTCAACCCGGCGCGCGGTGATCATCTCGCAGACAAGATTGCAAGGTGAGAGGCCGCCTCACCGCCGCGCGCGCTCAACCCGCCAATAGCTTTCTGAACAGCAGTGATGCGTGCAACTGCCCGCCCCATCAGCGAGGTCTGCTCTCATCTACCGCTGATCGTGCCTGCCCGAGACGCTGATCGTCACCGCTGTATCGCGGTGGTGGAGCAGCACGAGGGAGGACCATGGCGGCAGAACTCGGTGTCGGTGTGCCCCTCATCCGGACAGATATCCCGCAGTCGGCGCGGATCTGGAACTACTGGATGGGCGGCAAGGACTACTACGAGATCGACCGCATCGCAGGCGACGCCGGTATCGAAGTCGACCCCGACATCACCACCATGGCCGTGCAATCGCGCCAGTTCCTCATCCGCGTAGTGCGCTACCTCGTCCGCGACGCCGGAGTGCGGCAATTCCTCGACGTCGGAACGGGTCTGCCGACCATGCAGAACACCCACGAGGTCGCCCAAGCCACCACACCCGATGCCCGGATCGTCTACGTCGACAATGACCCTCTGGTGCTCACCCACGCGCGGGCGCTGCTCACCAGCACCACGGCCGAGGGCGTGGTCACCTACATCGACGCCGACTACCACGATCCCGAGCGGATCATCTCCGACGCCAAGAACGTCCTGAATTTCCACGAGCCCATCGCGGTGATGTTCATGGGCGTGCTCGGGCACGCTAAAACCTACGACGAGCTGCTGCGCATCGTGAACACCGTCATCGATGCCGTCCCGCCGGGCAGCTATCTGGCGCTGTGGGACGGCACCGACGACAGCCGCGCATACGTCACCTTGTGCCAGAACTACACCGGCACCGGCGGCACACCCTATGTCCCGCGCCCGCAGGCACAGCTGAAAGCCGTCTTCGACGGGCTGCAGCTGGTCGAGCCCGGCTTCGTATCCATCACCCAATGGCGTTGCGGCAAGACCGAAGTCGGTGAAACTCGGCCGATTTCCGCCTACGGGGCGGTCGCTCGCAAACCGTAGCCCTGGATCAGGAAGGCCAATCCATGTCTCATGATTCCGAACACAGCAACCGCATCCTCATCGTCGGTGCTGGACCGGTCGGGTCGCTGGCCGCGATCATCTTGCGGCGCTGGGGAGTGGCGTGCCGCGTGATCGATATGGCCGACGGTCGGGCGACGACCTCGAACGCGTGCGTTGTGCATGCGCGATCGCTGGAACTGCTCGCTCACTTGGGGCTCGCTGACCCCTTGGTTGTGCGGGGACGCCGTGCTCGCCGGATGAACTATCACTTCCTGGGCACGAGCGAAGTTGCGCGACTGGACTTCACCCAGCTCGACAGCCCCTATCCCTACATGCTCACCATCAGCCAGGCCGAGACCGAGCGGATCCTGCACGAGGAGCACGCCTCGCTCGGAGGCACTATCGAGTGGAACACCGAACTGCTTTCCATCAGCACCCACAGTGCCGGTCACATCACCGCGCGGGTGGTGAACAAAGCCGATGGTCGCGAGGAGATCCTGCATCCCGATCGGATCATCGGGTGCGATGGGGTGCACAGCACCGTCCGCCAGCAGATGGGTATGACCGTCGTCAGCGGCAAGTACTACGCCGACCAGATGAGAATGACCGACGCGCCGATATCCGGGCTCCCGCTGTCAGGGGAAGACCTTGATTACCTCGTCGAACGCGACCGAATGACGCTGCTCATCCCCCTGCCCGCGGACATCCACCGGTTGCTGGTCAGCGATATGGGCGCCAATCCCGAAACCGAAATCACGCAGGAAGCGTTCCAGGCGGTGCTCGACCGCTACTTCCACGGCACGGTCACCCTCGGCCAGCCCGAATGGGCGTCGAACTTCACCATCCGCATTGGCATCAGCGACTATCGGCGCGGCAACGTTTTCCTAGCGGGGGACGCCGCCCACCACCACTCACCCGCCGGCGCCCAAGGGATGAATCTGGGCCTGCAGGATGCCTACAACCTCGCCTGGAAGCTCGCCCTGGTCACCAAGGGAGAAGCCCACGAGGAGCTACTCGACACCTACGAGCCGCAGCGGCGCCCGGCAGCGGAACAGGTCATCGCAAGGACGCAAACGCTGCACGACCTGCTCATGGCACACGGCACGCCGATCGCCGAGCGCCTCGCGATCATTCGGGAACCAGGATTCGTCCAACAAGCGGTGAACGGAATCTCTGGGATCGGCACCACCTATCGGCACACCGTCTCTACAGCCCCGGGCATCACGTCACTCGGTGGGCTCGTCGCGGGGGACCGCGCCCCCGATGTTGCCCTAACCTCCCGACAGCGCCTGCACGCACTGCTGCACCACCCTGGGCATACGCTGCTCGTATTCCAGCGCGACGCCCACTCGGCATCCGCATTGAAAGCACTGGAAAGACAGGTCGCGCGGCGGTTCGGTGATCGAGTGCGGTCCACAGTGATCACATCACCCGATCAGCGCGCCGCCGCGCCCGACGGCGCCATCGTCGCCGACAGCTATGCCGCCCACAAACTGTACGGCGCCGAAGACACCGACACCCTGTGCCTGCTGCACCCCGACGGCCACATCCATGCACTGTGCGGATTGCCTGAGCAGGAAGCGCTACTCACCGCCCTCGGCACTGTCTTGACCTAGCCGCTCGCCATCGCGGCGCACCGCCGCGGTTATTCACCTCCCACAGCGGACTCGACTTGCCACGCGCAACGACGCTGGTCCGCGCTTTGCGGAACCTCGACACCTTCGTGACCGTCTGCGCGTTGCCCCGAGGTCCGCCCGGCCACCGCTGCATCCCATCTGGAGTTGCCTCAATGACCACCCCGCCGAATCCGATGATGCCCGGAAGATGCCCCGTCGGGCACGGGACCCCCCACGACACTGGCGACGGACACCGGGTATCGCTGTACAGCCCAGAGTTCGCCGCCGACCCGCACGGCACCTACCAGTCGATGCGTCAGCGGTTCGGGTCGTTGGCGCCGGTTGAGCTTGCACCTGGTGTCCCGGCAACACTAGTGCTCGGCTACCGCACGGCCGTGAACATCCTGCACGACCCAGCCCGATTTCCGGCCGACCCACGCAAGTGGGAGAAAGCCATCCCGCCGAATTCACCCATTCGCGCGATGCTGGGGTGGCAGCCCGCCGCCCGATTCCACGACGGATCGGCGCACGACCGCTACCGGGAAGGCTCGTCGGATGCCATCGCGGAGATCGATCTGCATGGCCTGCAGGGCTCGGTCGAAGCGCTCGCGATCCCGCGGATCAACACCTTCTGCGGCCGCGGTGGCGCCGACCTTGCCGCCGACTACGCGTTCCCGCTCGTCTTCGATGTGCTCAATCACATGATCGGCTGTTCACCTGAGATGGGGAACGAAGTCGCGGCCGGTATGGCCGCGCGGTTCGACTCCGGCCCCGATGCCGCGGCCGGGATGGCCAGGGCCAGCGCGGCGCTGATCGAGCTGATCCGGCACAAGCGCGCCAAACCTGGCGACGACATCACCTCCCGGCTGGCGCACCATGCAGCCGATTTCACCGATCGGGAGATGCTGGCTCAGCTGCTGAGCTTCTACGGGGCGGGCATCGAACCGATACGCAACCTCATCACCAACGCCCTGCTGCTGATGCTCACCGACGAGCGATTCGGCGGCGATCTGCTCAGCGGGTCTCTGATGACCCGCGACGCCCTCGACGAGGTGCTGTTCACCGACCCGCCGATGGCAAACTTCTGCGCCACCTACCCCCGCCAGCCGATCATGATCGACCAGACTTGGATACCTGCCGACCAGCCCGTCCTCATCGGCATCGCCGCCTGTCATCGTGACCGCGACATCGCCGGTGGCGACCTCACCGGCAACCGCTCCCATCTCGCGTTCGGCGCAGGACCACACGTCTGCCCAGCCACGGACGTGGCCTACCTCATCGCGCAGCACGCCATCGACCAACTCCTGGATACTCTGTCCGACATACGGCTGGCCGTACGCGCGGAACAACTGGCCTGGCGTCCCGGACCATTTCACCGTGCTCTGCAGCGACTCCCGGTGACCTTCCCCAAAACCGCTCCTCTCAACACGAGTTCCAATTTCCCGGTCACTGCTTGATCAAACCCCGAAGCCATCTCGGCGCGGCCTGCCCCAGCGGCGCGCTCCGGATTGACGTGGCGGGTGCGATGGGGATCTGTAGAAGCTCGAGATCCTACGGCGAAGACGCGCAGAGCCCACCGGGAAGATAGTGGAGCTCGCGCGACGCGACTTTCCGGACAGTATGGTTCGGCCGCCGACGACCATCGAGCTTGAGTGGCCGAGACACGACGCGAATTGCGCGACCGGTACACCGCCCTGGTCCCGCACCTGGACAAGATCGCCGCCGCGTTCGACCTCCCCACCGCCACCGTTCGCGCCGATCGACTCCGACTACCTGACCGAATGGCCTAAACGGCTGGCCTGGCAGAAAAACCACCACTCCGCAAGCGATGACAGCCCGGACTTCCCGTGTCCAGGAGTAGCGAGACAGCACGTCGGTCGTATTCCCGGGATCTTCCGGCGCCATTGGGGTCGATCCGCAGTTGCTCGCCGGGAGGGGCTGGCATTGTCTTTGCCGTGGCCGCTGCCCATACTGTGCTGTTGCCCTGACATCTGCTCGATGTTGGTGACCGGCCAGGGAGGAGGAGGCGACGTGGATGGAAAACCAGCTCCCAGGTGGTTGCGGCGTGAAATCGAGCCTCGCCACTTCCGCAACGTTGGGGACGTCGTCCGTGAATACCGTCTGGCCATAGGGTTGAACCAGGCCGCTGTCGCGAGTGCGATGGGGATAACGCAGCAGTTTCTCAGCCAAGTGGAGACTGGTGTCCGTAACCCGGACGTCGAGCACCGTCAAAGCCTGGCATCGGTTCTGGGCATTCCGCTGGAGGAACTCGGGATGGCGGGTGTGCAGCGTCGGCGTTCCGTGTCGGTGGCAGCGCCGGCTGCTGTGGTTGCCAGCCGAGGGCGGTGGCGGGTGCAACGGCATTGGCTGAATCGGCATCGCGCACAGCTCGGTCGGTTGGCGGCCCAGTGGTACCCGAGCGAGGACCGAGTGCCGAGGACTTCGCTTATCGCCGCGGGAGGGTTGGTCCCAACCCGCCCGGTGGACCTGCATTCAGTACGGCTTCGCTTGCACGAGGGACCGCAGTCGGTGCAGGTCGCGGGAACCGAGGCGCAGACGTTGGCGGTTCGGCCGCTGCGCACGGCCGATACGACATTCGACAGTTATTCGGCCGCGGTGAAACACCTGGACCCTCCGCGGCTGTTCGAGTCGCGTCCGAGTTACCGATTCCTGGCTGGATCAATCGCGGCCGGAGTGCTGGATTTCGGGTTGGCTTCCTATTTCGACAAGCTCGACGTCTCCGAGGCGCTGGCACACGAGATGGCCGCGGCGTGCATGGAGCGCTGGCCTGATCACGTGTCGGAGCTGGAAGAGCGGCTGCCGTTTCGCGAGCTGGTGGGCGACCCTTTCGATCCGGCGCGTCGCGCGGTGATCCCGGCGATCACGACCCTGACGATCCGGTTGCGCCGGTATCCGGCGGAGCCGTCGTTTCTGCTGCATTGGCGTGACCCGGCGAGGGTGGCAACGGCCGCTGGGGTGTACGACGTGATCCCGGCGGGGGAGTTTCAGCCGTCGAGCGTCGCGTTGTGGGATCGGCGCAACGATTTCTCCCTGTGGCGCAACATGGTCCGTGAGTTCGCCGAGGAGCTGCTAGGGCTGCCTGAGCACGACGGTAGCCGCAGCGCGGCGATCGACTACGAACGGTGGCCGCTGTATCAGCGGCTGAGCGCGGCACGGGAGGAAGGCAAGCTGCGGGCCCATATTCTGGGTTTCGGAGTGGATGCGCTGACGTTGGCGGCGACGATCTTGACGGTGGTCGTGATCGATGACGACGTCTTCGATGAGGTCTTCGGCTCGACGGTGCAGTTCAACGACGAAGGTGAAGTGGTCGCTGTCGAGGGTGGCCGCGCCGCCGACGGTGTGCCGTTCACCGCTGCCGCGATTCAGCGGTTGTTGGAGAATGAGCCGGTCGCCGCGCCGGGGGCTGCATGTCTGGCGTTGGCGTGGCAGCATCGCGACAGCTTGATCAGCTAGGGCCGAGCACGCGGAGGTAGTGATGGGCGCGGACATCCGCACATTGACATCGAGCGAACGCGCATGGATAGATACCCGCACATACCTGCGAGAGCGCCGAACGACCCTCGATGTGGCTGCGGCTGGAATGTTTTCCGAGGCACCTCGGGTTGCTGACACACCATTGTTGACCCGAAGTCAGTGGATTCCGACTGCGCCGCTGCTGCTGGAGGACATCACCCTCGAATGGTGTCCAGAACAAGTCCCGCCAGTCCTGCCGTTGGCAAGTCCGGTGTTGCCGGTGCGCGCCAGCGGCCAGCCGTATGAAACCTACGCCGAAGCAGTGGGAGAGATCGCTGCCCCAGTGGTGTTCGAGAACCGGCCGACCTACCGGCTGCTGCACGCCGACCTGGCCTGCGGCGCCCCAGTGTTGCGGTTCGGCACGGGCTACTACTTCGACAGCATCAACGTCGGTGAAGCTGCTGCTCACGAATTCACTGCCGAGCAGCTGGGCCACAGGGGCGCAGGTGGTGTTCGCGCGGCAATCGCCGACCCGTGCGATCCGGGGCAACGGCCGATCAACTTGGCCATCAGCTCCTTGACCATTCGCCGCGATCCCGGCACTGGTTCGCGCTCGTTCCTGCTGCATTGGCGAGATCCGCGCAAGGTCGGGCACGCCGGCGGCCTGTACCAGGTCGTGCCGGTGGGAATTTTCCAGCCTTCCGGATACCCCGACTGGAACGTCGCCAACGACTTCTCGCTGTGGCGCAACATGATCCGCGAGTACGCCGAGGAACTTTGCGGCGCCGACGAAGATCACGGCAGCGAAGAAGCCCCCATCGACTATGCGGCGTGGGAGTTCGCGGCCCGCATGGAGCAGGCGCGCCGCGACGGCGCGCTCACCGCCTACTGCCTCGGTCTGGGAGTCGATCCGCTCAGCTTCGCCACCGACCTACTGACCGCAGTCGTTATTGATGCCCCAGTCTTCGACGACCTCTTCGGGACGGCCGTGACCAGCAACGCCGAAGGCCGTGTCCTCGAGTTGCAGCCGTTCACCGCTGATCAGGTCCACAGCATCGTCAGCGAGCATCCGATGCAGGCTGCGGGAATAGCCGCTCTGCGACTCGCCGTCGCACAACTGAGTTGATCCAATCACAACAAGGTGTTGTACAACGCTGCGTTGTTAGCGCAGCCGAGGTCGCGCGAGCGACGCTATCTCCTATGACCAGCTAGGACAGCGACCAACGTCGCGATGAATCGGCGGTGTGGGAAGCGGCGTATCAAACCGTCCGTTCCTGCGCGCCTGCCAATGGGTAGCGAGGAAGCATCCATCGGTGCTCGGTAGGCACCGACTTCGCCCACGTTCCCAATAGCGACTGCCCCCGGTGACGGGTTTCGTCGCTTGCTGCCCCGCTTCCAAAGGCAACAGAGCGCGGCTTAGGCGCGCATGTGGTGGCCGTAGGCAGCAGATCCCGTGGCCGCCTGCCACAAATTTCGCCGCCCCGGTCAGGGACACCCGCGCTCTCGGACGCATGGACGTGCGTGCGGACCGCGATGCGCAAAGAACAGGAGATCAGCCATGAAAGAACCGGAATTCGATCCCGCCTCAGTCGGGCGCACCTGGCGAACCGAGCCCGTCGGACGAACCTTGCGGTTGGTCGTGGACGCGGTCAACGAATGCAACTTGCGGTGCAGCTACTGCCACCCGGGCAAGGTCTGGCTCAAAGAACAACTCCCGGCTGCGGTCATCACCGACGCGTTCGACGCGGCTGAGCATGCGGGGATCCTGGAGGTCGTCCTGACGGGCGGCGAGATCACGCTGCACGAGGACCTGCCGCGAATCCTCGATGCCACCCATCGGCTGAGGCGGTGTGCCTCCACACTGATCACGAACGCCACCATGGTCATCGACCGCACACAGCGTGCCCTCGCCGGATCGAACCTCACCCGGATCTGCACCAGCGTCGACGGCGTCGACAATGACCTGCACGGATCCGCGCGAGGCAAGAACCTGCCGACCGTGCTGGAAGGACTACAGCGCCTGCGGGAGACCGGCAAGCCGATCACCGTGATCACGGTGGTCCACCAAGGCAACTGGGCGCGAGTGATCGAGCTGACCGACTACCTCGCCGAGACGGGGCTGGCGACCCAGCACCACCTGTGCGCTCCAAGCTTCTCCGGCCAAGCCCGGCGAAACTACCCCCGGCTGGCGTTGCGAGAAAATGACTTCCACAAGGTACAAGCGCTCGTCGACCGCCACCACCAGACCATGCTCGACCGCGGGGTGTACCTGACCTTCAACTCCATGTGGCCAGCCACCGGCGTGCGCCCGGTGGTGATCAACTCGGGCCGTACCATCACCCTGCAGCAGCTGTCCGAACAGGTCAAAGACACGCTGTGCAACATCCGCCCCAACGGAGAGTTCCGGTTGCAGGCCGCGACATGGGGCCGCGAAATGGTCGGCAACGCCGTCATCGGGTCGACCCACACCGAACGTATCTCGGATCTGCTGGTCACCGCGCAATCGCTGCTGTCAGATGGCCGCGCTCGGCAGTTGCCCCGCGTGGTCGAGGCGCGCCACAAGTTCCAGATCGGAATGGGTGCCGACCAGACCATCACCGACCAACTCATCGCACACACGGACAGTCCGGCGCGGGAGGTCGAGATGACACCGATTGCCAGCGTCGATGAGCACTGGCTCATGAGCAACCCACTGGACTTCGCCGCAGTAGCGGCGCAGCTGTGCACCGATCCGGACAGCCAGCGGATCGTGCAACATCCCACGGGCATCGTGCTCGTGTTCGACCGCACGCGTTCGTTGGTCACGCTCTTGAAGCCTGAGGAATGCGAAGCCCTCAGTAGCGAACTCGCGCTGGCGGCGACCGGATCGAGGACAGCATGACCATGTTGCTGCAGAACGCCTTCCAGGTACTGCGCGCCGATGAAAACCTCGCTCAGCTCGCCGAGAACGCGATCAGTGCGGCTCCGAGAGACGACTCCGTCCGCGCGGCGATCCTGTGCCACCTCGCGCAACCATCGACCCCGGCTACTGCTCTCGCCACCGGCTTGGACGGCGGCCTCGACACGGTACGCGCCGCTTACCGTGTCTGCCGAGAAGCCCCAGCCATCAGCCAGCTCATCAGCTCCGCGTACTACCCGCATCGGCTGCGCTGGGCGTTCGCTGCAGCGACGGTCCAGCAGTGGCGACGGTCTCCTGAACGTCCGGCACGTATCCGTGCCCGCCAGGCGGTTCTGTCGGACACCATCGAGATCCACCCCACCCGGGGAACCTGCAACTACGGCTGCGTGATGTGCCTGTGGTCAGACCAGAAGCATCTCACCTACGCCACCAAGAACCTGGACACCGACGGCTTGATGACCACCAGTGAATGGATTCGTGTCCTCCACGACCTGCGCGACAACGACGTGAGCCGGCTAGTCGTCTCCGGTGGCGGCGAAGCGCTGCTCAACCCCGACCTACCGACCATCCTCCACACCGCGGCTGACCTTCAGTTCGAAATTCACGTCTATACAACCGGATTCAGCATCCGCCCCGGCACGCCCCTATTCCATGCCCTGCTGCGGTGCCACCGCATCCGGTTCAGCATCCACTCCCCGGACCCGCGAACCTACGACCACATCGCCCGCACGCGCCCCAGGCAGCGCGCCCTCGAACGCGTCACAGCGAATCTCGTAGCTCTTCTCGACGAGCGCGACAGCGACCTTGCCGTCGGGATCGGCTTCGTGATCCAGCCGGACAACCACCAGCAGATCACCGACATGGCCGAGTTCGCGCACAATCTCGGCGCCGATTGGCTGGACCTGCGCAAAGACGAAGTCGACGTCACCGACGGACTCACCGTCGACCAACTCGAACACATCCGCGCCCAGTTGCGGACAGTCCGAAACAACCCGCCACCACACACCCGCATCGACATCGCGGACGAACTCGTCGCCGTCGCCAATGGACAACCTATCGACCGCATACGCACCGACGAATGCCTGGGCCGCTATTTCCGCCCCACCATCGGCGCTTATGGACACCTCACGCCCTGCGACCTCAAAGCCGAGCCCCGCTTCGCGCAAACCGGCTACGACCTCGGGTCGGTGAAGCGGTCACGGATACTAGAGGTGGTCTCGACCTCCGCGTACCAACGAATCCCCGACGACTGCGCCCAATGCATGCCGTCCTCCCGAACAGGAAACCGGATGGTGCACAAGCTGCTCGCCGACCTCGATGCCGGGATCGGAATCGACGAGCAGTCCTTCGCCTAGAGCGGTGGTTCGTACCCGCTTGGCTGGCGGAAGTGCCTGAAGCTGTGCTGCGAGACTGGGTCCTAGCGGGTCAGGCGCTGTGTGACCGCGGTCCGCAGCACCGATAGCGCACCACGCACGACCAGTCCCGCGGCGACCAGTGGTGCGAACAGCAGCCAGGGTGAACCTTGGTGGTAGTCGCAGTAGAAGCGCAGGGCGCTGCGGTGGTGGCTGCGGATCTTGCGGAACGGAGCCGAGCGCATGCTGCCGCCTTCGCGGTGGCGGATCTCGACGCTGGGGTCGAGCACGACCCGCCATCCGGCGCGATGCATGTCGAGTGCCACTTTCGTTTCTTCGAAGTAAAGGAAGTAGCGGGTGTCGAACCCACCGATGGCGTCGAAGGCTTCGCGCCGAAACAGCATGCAGCAGCCAGAGATCCAATCGACATCACCCACCGTTGTCACCGGTTCACCGAAGTACCGGCGGGTGGCGGGGTTTGTGGGCCACACCCCGCCCAGCAGAGCGTGCACGATCCCGACCGCGAGGGAGGGGAACCGTCGGCCGGTCGGATACGGTGTGCCGTCCAGCCGGGCGACCTTCGGCCCGATCATCCCGATCCGGTCATCAGCCGCGGCGGTGTCGACGAGCGCGGCGATCGATCCCGGCGCCAAGCGTGTGTCGGGATTGGCGACCAGTATCCAGCCCGCATTGGTGGCGGCGGCGCCTTGATTGATCGCGGCGGCCAACCCGACATTTTTGCTGTTACGGATGACCGCGCCCCCGAATGCCTCGACGAGGTCGGCGCTGTTGTCGGTGGAGGTGTTGTCGACCCCGACCACGTCGAGGCTGTAGGGCTCCACCGCCGCCGGTAGCGACTCCAGAAACGGCGGCAGATCCTCCGCGCTCTGGTAGGTAACCAATACGAGGCCGACAGTCTTGTCGTCGCGAGCGGGCATGACCGCGAACTTAGCAGGTAGGTCACCGCGACGCCGCGCTGATCCCGAACCCCATCTGCGCAGCCCGTGCGACCGGAATGACCAGCATAAACAGGCGATGCGGCTCGAACATCCGCGCCATAGCTGCCATCGGTGTGACCGAACGTTCCGGAACTGCCGGCGGTTGCTGGCGTCCGCGGGGCACGGGGATAGTCGCAAGGTTCGGGGATGCGGTTTGCGGCTCATCGGGCGACCATCCGCACAACCCGGGCGGAACGCGGCTTGTGAGCGAGTCCGCCGAGCATGAGTCGCTCCTCGAGCAGACGGGGTCGGAAAGCCGGACCCCCGGGCCACCAGTCATCGAGTTCCACCAGGCCCGGTGCCATGATCTCGAGGTCACCGAAGTAGTCGAGGATTTCCCGGCGAGTGCGATACCAGCCGGAGCCCAACCCCGTCTCGGTGAACCGGCGTTGAAGCTCCCACGCCAGGTCGTGGGCGGCGGAGCCGTCGGCGGGGTCCCAAAAATGGGTGATCGCCAAATACGAGCCGGGTGCGAGAGCGTCGATGTACTGGCGGGTGATGGCGGCCGGGTCCAGAGCGTCATCGACATGGTGGAGGATCCCGCACAGGATCAGCCCGACCGGCCGGGTGAAGTCGAGATGATCGGTGATCTCGGCGAGCCCTAGCAGCGACTCGGGTTGGGTCAGGTCTGCCAGCACGAACCGGGTATTGCGGTTGGTTTCCAGCAGCACTCGGCCGTGGATGTGGCAGACCGGGTCGTTGTCGACATACACGACACGCACGTCGGGGTTCTCCCGTTGTGCGACGGTATGGGTGTTGAGGGCAGTAGGCAGTCCGGCGCCGAGGTCGAGGAACTGATCGACACCCGCCACGGTGGCGAGATAGCGCAAGACGCGGTGTAACCAGCGGCGATTCATGCGGGAGACCTCGGCTTGGCGGGGTGCGACCTCGCACAATGTGTGGAAGACGTAGCGGTCGACTTCGTAGTTGTCCTTGCCGCCGAGGCTGTAGTCGTACACGCGAGAGATGCTCGCGCGGGTGGTATCGACACCGACCGGTGTGCGAACACCGGTGTCAGGTACGGGATAGGGCATGCGTAACTCCCCGGGGGATCGCGGTAGTGGTCGGCGAGTTCGTGCGTTTGCTGGAACACGATTGCGTGTGCTCTGCGGTGATGACGCTGTCGTATCGCGGAGAGCGTTCGGTTGGCGCGCCGATCGACGTCTGGCTGGGCAGCGGCGCAGCCGTGATCGGGATCTCGTGCCCGCGGGTGAACGGCCGGGCGCTGTGGTGGTTTCAGGCGATTCCGGCGCTGCGCAGGACGAGGTCCACCTTGTCGCGGGTGGTGGCCCGGGACGCGAGGAGGTCGCCGGTGTGTGGGGTGGCCATGCCGACGATCATCGAGAGCAGAAGCGAGATCGTGAGGTCGAGATCGATCCTCGGGTCATGTGGGCCGGTGCTGCTGGTGAGCAGATCACGGACCTCATCGCGCAGCTGGTTGCGCCGCCAGATGACCTGGGTACGACTGGATGAGTCGAGCGCCGCGAGGTCGAGTTCCAGCCGGATCCAGCCGGGCCGGGTGATGAGGATGGAGGCCCACCTGGCCAGGGTGGCGATGAGCTGGTCGCTGTCACGTGGCTGGAAGCAGCCGATCCTTCGGATGGCATGGCGGGTCAGCGTGTCAGCGACGTCGTGGCCGATCTGCTGCAGGTGATCGAAGTGGGTGAAGAACTCACCCTTGGTGCATCCAGCGTGCTCGGCGATGCGGTCGATGGAGGTGGCGGTGTAGCCGTCGGTGAGCAACAGCTTCGTGGCTGACTGCAGCAAGCGTTGGCGGGTGCGGTGCTTGCGCACCGCGCGCGGTGGCGGCGTGATGGTCTCGGTGCTGGGATGGGGTGTGCTGGTGGTGGTCACAGCGGTCGAACCTGCTGCGCGGTGGGTCCTTTGCGGCCTTGTCCGATCGAGAACTGGACGCGCTGCTCGGCGTCGAGGCTGCGGAAGCCGTCGGCGATGATGTCGGAGTGGTGGACGAAGACGTCATCACCGCCATTGTCGCGGGCGATGAACCCGTAGCCCTTGGTGTTGTCGAACCATTTCACGGTTCCGTGTTCAATCATCGGATTCCTTGACGTTGAGGGTCTTTGGCGGGTGGGGTGGTTGTTTTGATCCAGCCCAGGTGTATGGTCGGCGACGCCGCGACGGCCTGGGGTTTCAGTTGTGGGGGACGCCGGGGGTGGTGTCGTGGTGGTCGGTGCCGTAGTGGGTGAGCACGTCGTGGGTCGCGGCGGCAGCGCGTCGACGAGCGACGCTGGTGATGGCGTCGTAGAGGAAAAGCGCGGTGAGGGAGTAGAACAGGGTGGTGAGGGCGGTGCGGAGGGGCATGGTCTCGGGATTCCTTTCCGGGCAGTCGTCGCTGTTTTCCGGTGGCCGGATTACTGCGGTGGCGGGTTGAGGGGCAGGACTTCGGACAGCCAGGTGACGGCGGCGGTGTAGTCGATGCCGGTGGAGACCTCGATGACGCGCCCATCCGGGTGGCGGGAGATGCGGCCGTCGGCGGCGATCCGCACGGTCTCGGTGCCGAATTCGGCGACAGGAACGCCGAGGGCGGCGGCGAGGGTGACCGGGTCGTTCATCCAACTCGAGGGCCGGTGGGCGAACCATTCGGTGGCGTTGGCGGCGACGAGCCCGGCCCACGGCGGTGCGTCGGGGGCGGTCAGCCACGTGTAGAGGGGGGGGGAGTCGGGGCCGACGGCGAGTTCGGGGGTGTTGGTGTGGGTGGACAGCACGCAGCGGGGCCGGTGCGCGGCGCGCAGTACCAGCCCGAAGGCGGCGGGGTCCATGCGCGGGTTGTGTGAGGCTTTGCTGGGGTTGCGGTAGTGGTCGAGCCATCCGCCCTGCATGGTGAACTCGATCTGTTCGATGTGGTGTGGGCAGGTGAGGAAGAACTCGGCGACGTTGGAGACAGGCCCACACCCGACCCAGATGATGGTGTCGGTGGAGGTTTCGCACATGTGGGAGAGGAAGTTCACGACGTCGGTGGGCACCGGCCGCGCTTCGGGGAGGTGGCCGTGCATGACGAACCGGTCTTCGGAGCCGTCGAGTGCGCTGCCGGCGACGACGGGGACGTCCCGGCGGCCGATCCGGTCGAGGAATGCGCGGGCGTAGCGGGCGCGGTCGTGGTTGGGCGTTTCGTCGTTGGTGACCACGATCAGGTCCGCGACGACCGCGGCCGCGACCCACAGCGCCAACGCGTCATCGAGGTCATGACCGATATCGGTGTCGAACACGACCGTGTGGCGATCGAACACCGCAGGACCAGTCGGCTGCCCGGCGGCCCGAGACGATGGTGCATCCAGACAGCCGTAGTGAGGTGACGTGCGCAAAGAGAATCCTTTCGAATGTGCTGAGGGCGTGACCGTGCTGGCGGCGCCTGCGCAGGCGCCGCTGAGGTCGGTGATGGGTTGTGAGGTGGCCGATCAGGGTGAGTCAGACCGGGGCGAACACGGAGCGAATGACCGTCCGCTGCCGTCGCGGCGGGGAATGGCTCTCAGTTCGATGCGCCGAGGTCGCCCGACCGGCGGCATACCGTCAGTGCGGCGGCGAGGCTGACGGCGAATACCTGAAACCAAGCCCGTGACCAGCGCGTCGTAGCGTCGACCGAACTCCGCGATGGCGGGGTCGAACGGGCACGGCCCCAGACTGGGAGACCATTTGGAGGAGATCGCGATCCACATGGAGAGTCGATCGATCAGTTCCCCGGCGGTCAGGATCTCCGGGAAGTCATCATCGACAAGGACGACCGATTCCGGCCGGTTGCCCCGAGACCAGGTCACTTCATCATCGATCACACGGGCGATGGTGCGATCCGGATCAGCTTCTGCCCCTCTGAGCAGTCGTTCCTGCAAGTCGTTGGGGTTCGAGAAGTTCACACCGTCGAGACAGGTCATCCACAACGTGACCGCGACTCGAGCGGCGTGCTCGAGGTTCGTCACTGGGTCCGCTACGCCGTCCCAGAGCGCGACGAGACGGTTCATGTCGGGCAACGGCGGCGTTTCCGGGTGCGTGCTCACAGGAGTCCTTCGAATGTGTCCTCGCCCGCGGGGCGGGTGAGGAGGGCGGCTATCGAGACACCGGGAATAGGGGTGGGGCGGTGCAGGGTGGCGCCGTCGTCCGTGTCCGCGGTGACGATGCGGATGACCATGGTGGCGGTGGTCAGCAGCCGCCGACCACCGGGTAGGTGGGTGGTGTCGGGGACGACGATCAGCCAGACATCGGGCTCGCGGCTGGCGTGCCGAGCGAGGGCGGCGATCGTGCCGCCGGTGTGATGGTCCAGATGTGTTCCGCCCCAGCGATAACCCCAGCTCTGCGCGCGGTGTCGCATGAGCGCACCGATACGGTCGGGTTCTGCCAGCAGCGGGACCTGCATGTAACCGAGCGCGATCGGCGCATCGGGAGTCAATGGGTGGGGCAGGCGTGTCATCGGGCGCTCCCGGCGAGGGAGGCGGGGTGGGGAAGGTGCACCCGGCGGCTGACGATGCGCGCGACGAGATGGTTGTAGGCGACGGCTTGGTCGATCAACTCGTTCGCCGCGACCGAGCTGGGAAGAAAGTCGCGGTCGGCGGTCACTTCGCGCGCCCAAAACCGGGTGTGACGCGAGAGCGCCTCACCGAGGCCATGCGGATGTGGGCGAGCGTGGGTGAAGTCGATGGCGTGCTCGATGAGCAGGTCGTGCACGTGCAGATCGATCCGCGCCATCAGCGCGTGGATCTCGCGGGTTGTGTGGGCGAAATCCTCGCCGGCCACCGCCCAGTCCGGCCGGGCGGCCCTGCGTTCGATCAGTGTCTCGATCTGCCCGAACACTGTCAGCTGCCGCTGGTGGGCCTGCAGTAACCCCACCGCGGCGGCGAGGATCTCCGGGTGGACGAAGTCGCTGGGATCGAATACCGGGGCACGCAGTGCCCGCCACACGGTCCGGGCGGTGGGAAGGCTGATATACCAGTCGGGTCGGGTCACGATGTACCTCTGCGTGACAGCGCCGAAAGCTGCTCGACCCGGGCGCTGTAGGCGCGCTGCGCGGCGAGCGCACTCGTTATGGCGGTCGCGTCTTGCGGGTGTTGTGCGTAGGTCACCCACTGCTGCGCAATCGCGGACACCAGTCGCCCGACATCGACCTGTCCGGCGGGAACGTCGAAGAGCACGGCGATTTTCGCGTCCAGGGTCCTGACGCACCAGGCGATCTCGCGATCGATCACATGTGTGTCCGGCTCGGTGGCCCGGACCCGGCGCTGATGCGCGTCCACCATCGAGGCGGACAGCATCGCCACCCACTCCAGCCTGTGGCTTCCCGCAGCGGCAGTACCGTTCCTGAGCGCTCGATCGCGTAACCACGTTCTCGCGCGCATCCCTGCCGCAGCGAGGACAGCCCGCGGGTGATGGGGTTTGTGCTGCACGGGCAGCTGCGCGGCGAAGTGGGTGATCCATTCGCTCGCGGGCGGCAGCCCGGCCAGGTTCGGGACATGCGCGTCCACCGGTCGTGTCGCTCCTGTTCTCGTGGTCATGGTGTGGAGTGGATGCCGCGCCATCCCAGGGGCAGCTCCACACGACGGGCATGGATATCGGCCAGCAGATCGGCGTAGCCTTCCCGCACCTGAGCG
The DNA here is from genome assembly GCF_023501985.1 of Nocardia sputi. NCBI lineage: Bacteria > Bacillati > Actinomycetota > Actinomycetes > Mycobacteriales > Nocardiaceae > Nocardia > Nocardia sputi. The sequence goes on from NZ_JAMFLC010000027.1 coordinate 60,901, forward strand.
AGGTGGAACCACGCCTCGTGACGCAGCTGCTCGTCATCGGTGTGGCGGACGGTCCACCACGCGGCGGCGTACGTCGCGGCGACATGACTGATCACCTCGCCGAGAGAATGGGTGTGCCTGCGCGCCCCGGTCGGACGTGGCAGGTGAAACACCGCCCACGAACTGATGTGCTCGACTATGTCCGCGATCTCCGTTCGCACGGTCGCTTCATCGGAAACAGCCGACGGTCGCGGTGAATCCGCACCTCCGGGGAGCAGCACGGCATGCAGATCACCGAGCTCTCGCGCCCACCCGATCAACGGCGCTTCATCCTTGAGGTGTCCCGCGATCGCCGCGAGCAGCTGCTCCGGCGCCAACAACATCGCCGGACCCGACACACCGTGCCCGCCAGCGTGCGACGACACCACCGCCTGCCCCGGCCGCGTCGCGCCGTTCACAATCGGCCCTCTGAACTTGCGGCGGGCACTGTAACTGGTCGGGCGTACTCCGAAGACAGCGTGCAGCGGGTGACGGTGCGACCACGGTGGGCGAACCGCTCGATGCGCGCGCACAGCGCAGCCAGCGTTTCGGCTGGCGGGTCGTCGCGGTGGCGGGATTCCTGGAGTTCGACCACCAACCGACCGTCCTCGCGCTGTAGCAGCCGAATGGTGCCCTGGTGGCCGAAGGGGCTGAGGCCGAGCTCACCAGCCGCCTTCGCCGCAGAGTTGGCGTCATCAGCCAACGCCATATAGAGCTGGTCCACCGGATCCATCAACTCCGGCCAGCCCCGCCGAGTCAGCTCCTCGATCATGTCGAACCGTGTCACCGTCGGTATCGCCCCAACCGTCGACTCCGCCAGCACCCGATCGCCCATCCGAGATGGCTCTCCGGGAACAACGGCATCGGGTGCCTCCCCGCTGGCGCTGGCGCGGGAGACAGCAATCTGCAGGTAGTAGATGCGCGCTCGCGGCATGTACGTCAGCCGCCGAATTACCGCCTTGCCGGACGGCCCGAGACCGGACAAGTGCTCGCGTGACGGCACAATCAGATGACCGCCACCGCAGCCTTCGATCTCCTCCATCACCTGCCACAGCAACTGCGTCCGAGGCGAACCCACATCCCACAGCTGCTCCAAAGGCAGGTTCCGAGCCGCAGCCGCATACTCCAACCGCCGCATCACCGCGAGCGCAGGCTCCGCACGATCGACATCCTCCACGATCGCCCGCAACAGCCGCTCCGGAGCAGTCGGCTCGATGACAACCCGCCCCGAACCGAACGCGAAGGCAGCCGCATAGTCATGCATCGCCCGTACGACTGCATTGCGAGCCTGCGCAGTGGGCAGTAGTTCTGACTGTGCGTATCCGAACCACATGGCGTTGACTCCTTGGTAGTTGTCGGTCTTGGCCGGTGGAGGCGATGCAGCCCGCCATCACTGTTGCGACGGTGCACCGGATTGGCTTTTGACCACGGCACGAGCCGCCTTCTGGATGAGCACTGCGGGCGGTACGGCGTGTCGCGTCGGTGGGTGGCCGACGCACATGGCGTCGACAATCGTTGTTGGACTCGGTGGCTCGGTTGGTTGCGTGTTCTGCATTCCAGGGCCTCGCTGATTGGTGCACTCGAAGAACGGCTGACTGAGTCCCGATCGGGAAGCCAGCTCGCCCCGCCGTCAAGGTCCTGTGGGGAAACCGGGACGGCGTGCTGGGTGCTGGTCCTACCCTGGCCTGGGGGAATGCGCTGTGGAAGGCTTTTTCTGTTGACAAAATGGTTGTCCACAGAGCGCGGCGAAGGCTTGTGGAATGCTGTGCTTAAGGGAGAGGAGTTCATGGATAGCGACTTCCAAGCGGCACTGTCGGCACGTGTAGTCGAGGTGCAGTCCACTGCGCGAGTCCCAAGCCTGACGGTGGGTGTCGGTGTTGAGGGCGTTCCGCTCGCTGTCGCCTCTGTCGGGTACGCAGACGTCGAGAATTCGATTTCCGCCACTGGTGAGAGCAGCTACCGTATTGGGTCGATCACGAAGACTTTCACCGCAGCGCTAGCCTTGGTGCTCGTCGAGCAGGCGGAGCTACATTTGGATAGCCCGGTGAGTCGATATCTCCCGGGCACACCCTTTGGTCGCCTTCCAGTTCGCATGCTGCTGTCCCACAGCAGTGGCTTACAACGCGAAGCGCCCACCGACATGTGGCAGACCATGCACGGACCGTCACGAACTGAACTCAGGGAGTTGTTCCAGCATGCCGAACTAGTTGCCGATCCGGGGGAGCGCTGGCATTACTCCAATCTCGGCTACGCCGTCCTCGGTCAGATCATCGAAGAAATTACCGGTCAACCGTGCGACACCTCGATCACGGAAACTTTGCTGGACCCGCTCGGGCTGAGCCGAACCAGCTGGACTCCACCGTCGAATGCCGTGGTCGGCTACAGGCTCGATCCGCACATTGATGCCGTGCATCGCGAGCCGGTTATGGATCAGGCTTCGATCGGTGTTGGGGGCCAGATGTGGTCCACACCAGATGATCTACTTCGCTGGGGACATGTGCTGGCGGGAGGCGACGCGACCGTGTTACCCCTGGCAGTAGTGGAGAAGATGCACACGCTTCAGGTCATGGTGGACACGGCTGGCTGGACAAGGGGTTGGGGGCTGGGCCTGATATTGGAGCGGCGACATGGCCGGATCGTCGCCGGACACACCGGCGCGATGCCGGGCTTTCAGTCCGCACTGATGCTGGACCGTGGCGCCGAGCTCGCTGTGGTGGTCTTGGCAAATGTCACCCGGGGAATCAAGGTCACTGACCTCGCTCTGGAGGTTTTGGAACTGGCCGCAGCAGCGCGACAGCCGAAACCGACGCAGCCCTGGCACCTGGCCCAGCCCTGCCCACAGCACATCCAACCGGTACTCGGTAGCTGGTGGTCGGAAGCTGATGAAGTGATCCTGCGATGGGAGCGGGACGGGCTACATGCGACGCTCGTCAGTGATCCCGTCGCTGGCCGTACTCGTTTCATTGAAGAAGCGCCAGGGCGATTCCGTGCTGTGGAAGGCAGACTGCAGGGCGAGCTGCTAGAGATCGATCAAACGTCAGGCGGGGTCGAGATGCGTTGGGCCACCTATCCGCTCACCCGCACTCCGCGATGAATCTCGCCAAGCGTTCCTTTACGTTCGAGACCGAGGTGCCGTCACAGGCGCGCAGCTTCAGATCAGCAGACCGAAACATGTGCAAGACCCGTGGCGTGACCGAACCTGCGGCGACCCCGTTCATGGCCTCTTCGACTGACGATTCGGCGGCTTCCTGGTCACCGATCCGCAGCTGGGCTTCGGCTTGTTCGAGCAGCCAGATAGTTCGATTGCGCACGAAGACTGCCGGGCTGGCTGAATCCTGCTCGCGCAGCGATTTGATCGCGGGCTGGAGTTGGCCGAGGTCGAGAAGGGCTGATCCTCGATGTCCAGCCAGAGCGGCATCATCGAACACCTCTAGCCAGACAGGATCGGGCTCACTCGGATGATGTCGAGACAACTCGGCTTCAGCGGTGGCCAGCATTTGTCTGCACAGGTCAGCCTCGCCCAGCCTGGCGTGAGCGCGCGCTGCCATCGTCGAGACGAATGCGTTCAAGCGCCGGTTGCCACTTCGCCGTGCCCACGCAAGGGACGCGTAGGCTCGCTCGGCACCGCGTGCAGGATCGCCCGTCCACGTGCTCATGAAGCCTGCGTTCGGCCCCCCGATAAACGCGAGTAAGTCCAATGCGCCGGCCTGCTCGGCGACACGTTTGGCCGCAATGAAGGATTTGTCGGCCAGCGCGACACTGCCGCGGTCGAACAGCATCCAACCCACCAGCTGGTGAGCCTCAGCGATGACGCGTAGCAAGGAACTGCGATGGGCATTACCCAGCCGTGAGACGACCGGTTTTGCTGCCTCGGCGTATGCGACGACCTCATCGAGGCGTTCAGCGGCCATCGTGTGATCCGCTGCGCGCACCCGCGTGATGAGATCGCGAAGTGCGACCTCTGCTGAGTCTGGCTCCAGCAGGACGCGGCGTGCCGACAGGCGAGCAGGCTCGACAAACGGGGCAGCGAGACGACTCAACTGGCCGTCTGTCTTCAGGACAGCGTCAAGACGATCCACCAGATCAGGTTGCGGGCGCCGCTCCGCTTTCTCGATCCGCGCCAGGAGGTCATGGCTGACAAGTACCAGTGGTGCCAATTGCCGCAGCGAAAAGCCAGCAGCGACCCGCCGAGCGCGAAGTTCAGCACCGAACAGTGCTTCCGCTGTGGCGCGCGGTTCGAATGAGCGAGGGGTTATTCCCACCGGGTGATTATTGCGCCTGGCGATACCGGCACACCAGTGAAGGAACCGGTCTAATCGACCGCTACCGGGCCCCACGCCGCTTGTTTGAAAAGATGCCCTGCGCGCGGGATCTCACAAACCCAGGTCGTCATCGGGCTGTTGATGAGGTTCGGCCCGTGCATCGGTTAGTTCTTGGTAGATGTCGTCGGTCGGCTGAGCAGGTGGGCGAAGTCGTCGTTCTCGCGCGAGTTGTGTCGGGTCGAGGATGCGGCGCCGGTGTTGTTCGGCGCGGTACTCATCGAGCTGTCGATGGATGTCCGTTGTGCGCGTCCAAGCTTCGGCCTCGGTGTCGGCGCGCGTGTCGATGGCGGGTCGGTGATCGAGAGCAGCTGCTGGATCAATCTGCAGAAGGCTGTCCCAGTTGTCCGCGGTTCCGGCGAGCAGGATGGCTTCGCGGTTGGCTTGGCGTGCGGCATCGCGTGCGGTGTTGTGGTCGCGGCTGCGGTTGATTTGTTCGCCGACGAGGGTGTCGATTCGGATTTGGAGTGTGCGTCGTTGGCTGCGGCGGTGGCGGGGTGTGGCTTCGAGGGCGGCGCGCGTATCAGCGAGTTGGGTCGCGACGGCGTGGAAGGCTTTCGCGGCGGTGTGGAGTTGTTCGTCGGCGGTGCGGGCGTCGTGGATGGCTTGTTGTGCTGCGGTGTGGCGGCGGATGCGTTCGTCGGTGTCGTGTTCGTGGTCGGGGGTGTGTTGCTGGGCGGGGCCGTAGAGGAAGGTGTCGGTGTCGGCGGGTGCGAGGCTCTGGTGGAGTTGGTCGATGCGCTCGTTGAGGTGTGCGTCGGTGAGCACGGACAGCGGATTGTCGGCCGGGTCGGCAGCGGTGGCGTCGTTGGTACGTGGGTGCGTGGTTTGGAGTGGCGGGTGGTCGTGGATCCAGGCTTCGATCGCGGCGCGATGGGCCGGGTTGCTGGTTGCGCGCCAGTCGCGGCGCAGCATCGCGAGGGCTGCGGGTGCGGGGTAGGTGCTGGTGATGTGGGTGCAGCGGGCGGTGATGTGGTCGGCGGGGTCGTGGTCGGGGATGCCGGGTTCGCCTGTGTCGCGGCATTCGCCGCACAGCCCGTCGTCGGTGCGGCGTGGGGGTACGGGACTGGTGTCGGTGAGGGTGCGTTCGAGGCCGCAGGCCACGCACCCGAGCCCGCGGGTGTCAGGGACGGCGGCGAGGTCGTAGTCCAGCGTGTGGTTCTTCGGGCGGTCGTCGGGGAGCACTTCCCGGTAGTAGTGATGCACGACGCCGTCGGGAATGCGGCGGTCGTAGGGCTGGTCGTCGACATCGGAGCGTGTGTCGACATAGTCCTGTTCGGCGCGGCGGGCGTCGATCTGTTTGTCGGTGAGCGGTTCGCGGCGTACAGCAGGGTTGATGTAGTGGTGGTGGTCGCGTGCGGCTTCGTGGCGTCGCTCGCGCTGATACGCCGGTTCGGTACGCCGGGTGCCGGGTTGGTAGATGTGCGGGTCGGTGTCTGGTGTGCAGGCGTCGATGAGCGCGCGATGCTGGGGGTAGCGGTCGGCGGCCCAGCGCAGTCGTGCGCGGGCGACGGGGAAGCTGTTGCGGTACAGCGTTTCGGTGATGTCGGTGAGGATGGCGCGTTGTTCGTCGGTCGCGATATCGGTGAGGTCGGCAAACCTTTCCATCGTGGCGGCGATTTGGCCGGTCTGGATCAGCTGCGCCACGGTGCGGAGGCGTTCGGGAAGCCCGGTCCCGAGTGTGTCAGCGGCTGCAGGCTCGCTGACGGGACTGGGAGTTGGTGCCGCTTCGGGGACGGCTGGGTGGTCGTTTCGGGCGGGCGCGGGGTCGGAATTGCGCTGGCGGATAGGGTCATTTGTGGGTTCGGACATGGTGGTGTGGCGGGGTTCGTGGTTGCTGGTGGTGTCGTTGGTTGGGGTGGGGGTGTGGTGGAGGAGGGCGTCGATGCGCCAGGCCAGGGCACTGGCGAGTTGGTCGTCGCGTAGGCCGGAGGCGTGGTCGGGTTGGGCGGCGAGGAGTAGTTCGTGGGCGGTGGCCAGTAGTTGGTGTGGTGTCCAGTCGGTGCTGGTGGCGCGGTCGATGGCGGCGACGACGCGCGGCCAGGCCGGGTCGGTGAGGACGCGCTCGGCGGCTTGATCACCGAGCACGGTGTGCAGGTCGGTGATCCAGTCCGGGCGCAGATTGCGGTGGCCGATCCCGGTGTCGAGGGCGGAGGGTTCCAGTTCCAGGCGCGACCACAGCGCGGCCGCGGGCATCTCATCGGGCAGCGGCCGCCCGGCGGCGGCCTCGGTGAGCAGGTTTTCGATGTCGAGGCCGGCGCGGGCGGCGACGTCGATCTTGTCGGCGAGGATGGGCCAGTACGGGTCCGCCACGACCCGGCGATCGAGGCGTTCGAGGGTTGGCGCCCATCGGTTGACCGGTCGATGGATGTCTCCGAGTGTGTCGGTGACTCGGGTGTCGAGCAGCTGCTGGTGCTCGCGTTCGAGGCTGCTGTAGCGGGGCGGGCCGGTGGGTCGGATGTCGCGGTCGTCGACGTGCAGGCTCGCGCGCCAGACCGCCAGTTCACCGAGCAGGGCTGGGGCGGCGCCGACGAGGGGACGCGCCCAGTGCGGTGCGGTACTCGGAGTCCACGCCTGGATGTCGGTGCGGATCTGGGCGGCGAGGTCGGTGACGATGCGGGCGCGGGCGCCCAGGTGGGTGGCGTCGAGGTCGTCGAGCAGACCGCGGGGGATGCCGTGTGCCCATGGGAGGGGGCCGGTGCCGGTGGAGTGGGTGCCGGTGGGATCCAGTCGCCAGTCCAGGACGGCGGCGATGTCGTCGGCGGTGTCGAGTTCGCGGGCACCGGCGGCGGTGTGCAGGGCGGCGACGGGGTCGCGCCCGGACAGGGCGATCGTGGCCAGGTGTTGGCGCAGCACGGGGTAGGCGGGGCTGTCGGTCAGGTGCGGGTGCAACGCTTCGGCCGCTTGATCGAGGCGATCGAGCACCTCGGTGCCGAGCGCGTGTTCGGCGGCGACACCGATGGCGTCGAGGTAGATGTCGATCGCGCGGCCGATGCGGTTGTGTGGGTCGAGTGCGTCGCGCAGGTGGGTGTGTGCGGATTTCTGGGCGCCGTCGCGGCCCAGAATGCGTGTCATACCCTCGACGGCGGTGAGTGGGAAGACCGCTGGTTCGCTCCAGAACGAGCCCTCCGAGCCGTCCAGAGCTGTCGGGATGTAGGCGTGGTTGGCGTGCACGCCGCGCGTCATCGCGACATACAACTGTTGCCGGGATTCGCCTCCGGTGAGCGCGATATGGCAGGTATCGGCGGTGATTCCTTGCGCGGAATCGATCGTCGCCGCGTACCCCAGACGCACATGCGCGGAGACATAGTTTGCGGGCAGCCGCACAGTTTCGCCGGGTTCTCCGCGACCGGAAAGCTGGTGTGTGGCGGTCAAACTGCCGTCGTCGTGCACGGCGGTGACGGTCCAGGTGTAGCCGTTGCGCACCCAATCGTGCGCGCCCAGGCGCAGGCGAGGGTTGTTGCGGCGCGTGCGGATCGTGTCACCCACCGACGCGGCGAGCCCGTCGGCGAGGGCGCATTCCGCTCCTACCACTGCGCTGGCGCGGGCGATCCGGTCGGCGCGAGCGCGGGCATTCAACGGGGTCACGACCTCGTGGGTGGCGGCCAGCATGATCGCCTGGCGCCCGGCGAGGTGATCGGTCCTCCACGCGGTGTAGGCGTCATCGTGGGTCGCGCCGTGATGGCCGCCGTGTACACGTCCGTTGTCCAGATACCAGCCCAAAGCGGCCGGATCGCCCTCCCGGAGTTGCAAACTCGCGGTCGCTTCCGCCGATGAGGCGAACCGCACAACATGGGTCAGGGTCAAGGTTTGGTCGGGGGCGGCGGCGTGCATGTCGGCATCGGCGCCGCCGGCTTCGATCGCGGGCAGCTGGTGACCGTCGCCGATGCACCGCACCGTCGCCCCGCGTCGGGCCAAGAATTCCAGCAGGCGTAGGCGTTTGTGGTTGCCGAGCTTGACGTGCTCGTCGACGATCACCAACGTGTCGGCGTCGATTTGCAGCACCCATTCCGGCAGCGCGGGCGGCGCGTCCCGCTCGAAAGCGGGGTTGTCCGGGTGCGGGGTGTGGCGAGTCAGGACGTCGAGGAGTTTGTCGACGGTTTCCACTCGGGCACCGATCGACGTGCCCAGTTCCGCGGCGGCCGCAGCGGTGGGCGCCAGGCCGAGGACCTGTCCGCCGCTGGTGTGCCATGCATTGGTGAGCACCCGCATGGCGGTGGTCTTCCCGGTTCCGGCGGGGGCGTTGGCGGTGTGCACCCGCAGGCCGGAGGTGGCGAAGCCTTCGATCACACCGATCTGCCCGGTGTTGAGCGGCCGATCCGGATGCGCGGCGTTGTAGGCGCGCACCGCATCGGTGACCGTCTCCGGCGAGAGCTGGCGTGCGCCGGACCGCACCGACAGCTCGATCAACGCCTGTTCCACCGACAGAACACGCGTCGAGGTGTACAGCTGCGAGCCCGCTGCGGTGTAGACGCTGGTGCCGTCACGGCGGCACAGCACTTCGGGCACGTCACCGAGTTCGGGCGCATCCGCGATGTCGGGATCACCGAGTGCGATCGAGTGCGGGGACGAGAGCGCTTCAGTGACTACGGCTTCGGTGACCTGTTCCCAGTCCGTCGCCGGCACGCGACCGCGGAGCTGCCGTTCGGCTTCGGCGCGAATATTGGTGGCCCGCCACGTGGCGCGATGCTCTGACACCACCTCCAGCACTCGATCAGCAGTGCGCGTCATCCATTCCGGCGAAGACGCGATCCGTGGTAGTCGGGGCGGGTTCAAGGCCGTGGAAACCATCTGGGCGACGTCGGCGCGGCTGCCGAGCAGCGCGATCGCCTCGGCGCGCCATGTCGCGCGTTGCTCGGCCAGGGAGCGTAGTTCGTGCTTGGCGGGGCGGGTTTCCAGCGTGGCGCGCTCAGCGAGGTCGAACATCTCGGTGGGGATGGGTTCACGCCCGAACCGCTGCTGGAATTCTGCGGCGAGTTCGCCCAGTCGCACGGTGATCGCGGTGTCACGCCGCGACCATGCCTCGATCAACTGTCCCGGGATTCCGTGGATTTCGCGGATCGGACGTTTGGACGGATCGGCGGTGGGGCGTTCGGTGAACTCGACGCCGACGAGCCGGTCGAGGTGATGCTCCAGACGGGTGTTGTAGATCTCGGAAACGGTGACCAGCGCCTGGTAGATCGCGGTGCCGTCCAGGGTGCGCCACTTGCCGTCCAGGGTGCGAACCCGGTTGGGGATAACGACGTGGGTGTGCAGGTCCGGGTCCCCGGCGCGGGAGTCGCGGTGGGTGAACCGCGCCGCGACGATGCCCTCGACATCGACCTGGCGCACTCCGTTGCGACCCAGCCGGGTGAAGATCCCGTGCCGCTCCAACCACTCGAGAGCGTCATCGATCGCGGCCTGGTGGGCGGCTTCGATCTTCTCCGCGATGCCCCGTGGCGCGAGTGCCCACAGCACCGACACCGACTTCACCGGCGAAAAGGTGATGTCGAAACCCGCGACGGCGGTGGTGTTCGGGCGCGAGTTCTTCGCCACCCACCCCGACAACTCCCGCGCGTCTTGCGGCGCGCGACCGTACTCGTCGGTGAACATATCGAACGCGACACGGGTCCGAATCCGCGCCCGTTCCGCATCAGGAATAGGTGTGTGCGGGTCTGATCCGTGCGATGAATTGTGTTCTTCGAATGCCTTCCTGCATCGTTTGCGGAACTCGGAAAGCTCCGTATAAACCCGAAACGGGTGACCCAAACGCGACGCTTTATCGGCCGCGCGCGTCGCATCTTTGAGCTTCGCGCCCAACGAAACCTGTCTGTCGAACACCGCAGCTTCGATCTGCTTGGCGTTAGGGTGGCGACCCAGTCCGAACAGGGATTTCATCTGTTCTTCGGTCACTTCCTCCCCGGCAGTGAGGCCGAGCGCGGTCAATCCTGTGCCGTACCAACACCCCGGATACTCACCTTCAGCGGAGTAGTAATCGGCCAAACTCGACCGGCCGCGGGACGTGACGTCATACGCGGCGACATTTCGCAGGTAGTACTGGAAGCCATTGCCTGCGACGACTTTATGAATCGTCGCGGTCATACATCCATCAAGGCATGTAATAGCGTTCAGCGCTAGGGCTGTATTTGACTATTTTTCTGTCGAACTCAACAAAAACCCAGGTCGTTACCAAAACGTTACCCTCGATGCAAGAGGTCTGCTTGAGAAAAGAGAGAAGAAGAGAGAGTAGGTGAGCTGTGGAGGGTGTAGGAGGAGTAGGGCAGAGAGGGCGTGTGGATGGATGTGGATAAGTGAGGAAGGTGTGGATGGGTGAGGGGATATGAGTGGTCGGGCGCTGGTGGCGCGGAGTCTCAGGTACGCGGGTCGGGGATACGGACCCAACCGCGCGATTGGCAGGCGTAGTAGCGGTCGTCGATGATGACGACGTCGCCGACGGACAGCGACCGGAATCGTTTGTCGGTCCAGGCGTCGGCGTGGAGGTGGTCTTCGGGGCGGTCGGGGTAGCCGTTGAATGCGGCGAAGGCCCGATCGAGCAGGGCCTCGTCGTCCGCAGCTTCTTCAGTGGGGATGGTGTATTCGTAGGCGAGGTCCAGTCTGGCGGCGCGGGTGTAGCCGTGGAGCGTGGCGTGCGGGTTGTTGTTGAGGAACACCCGCACGGTGACGGCGCGGCGGTGTGGTGTGAGGGCGCGGCGTAGCGCTCGGGTGAGGTGGCGTAAGCCGGTCGGGTGGATCACGTGGGCTCCTGATGGTGTGGTGGACCGGTCCGCCGTGGGCGCGAGGCAGCCACGGCGGACCGGTGATCAGGGGGATGTGAGATGTCGGGTCAGGCCGCGCGGGCGCGGGTGCGGTGTGGAGTGATGCCGAGTTGGATGCGGCAGGTGGTGCAGTAGCCGTCGGTGTGGATGACGGTCACCTGGGTGCAGCCGTCGCAGCGGCCGTGACGCTGGCCAGCACCCAACTGCGGCCGCCGCGCCCGCGAGGCGCGGCGGGCCGGTCCTGCGGCGGTCCGCCGCAACGGAGCGGGCGTGGACACGGAGGCGGGAGCCAGCTCGGGGTGCTGATGGAGGAAGCGGGTGATGATCCGGCAGATGGGGTGTGGTGCGGCGCGATGCCACACCTCGGTGAGGATTCCGTGCGCGGCGCGCGGGTAGGCGGCGGCGAGGAACTCACACCGCGACAACACGAACTGTTCGAGGGTGAACTTTTCGGGCAGCGGCGGGATGCCGGGCCGGTTGTCCGCGCGGCAGAGGTCGCACAGCCCGTCGTCGGAGACGAGGCGGCCGTCGCGGGCGTGGGTCGGGCGCTGGTCGGTCATGGCACGTTCGATGAAGCAGGACATGCACCGCCACCCGGTGACCGTGACCATCGCGGCGTGATCGTAGTCCAACCCATTGCCCTGCTCAGGGATTTCGGGCCGGACATCGTCGCGTACCCGCAGGGTGGTGCGGGCGGCGGCGAAGGCGAAGCGTTCCTCCTCGCTGATGCGGGTGCGCCGCCGATGCGGCCCGCGCGGGGCGCGGTGACGGGGCGCGGCCTCGGGGTGGTCGGCGGCGTCGAGGTAGTCGCGGGCGAGCTGGGCGAGGGAGGACTCGTAGTCGCAGTCGGTGCGTTCGGCGGCGCGGAACCGCTGTTCGTCCCAGGCAGCGCGGAGTTCGTCGTCGTACTGTCCGGCGACGTAGGCGAGGTAGACACGATCCCACAGGAGCGCGGCTTCCTCGGCGTCGCGCGGCTGGTCGGGGTAGCGGACCCGCGTGTGGGGATCGACGGGCTCCACCGCAGCGGTGGTGAGCGGGTCGTCGGGGTCGATCGCACCGAGGTCGGTGAACAGCAGGGTGTGGGCGTAGTCGGTGCTGAGTGCGTCGTGCAGGTGGTCGCGGGTGAGGACGGGGCCGCGGTGGTCGCCGACGAGGACAGTGCGAGCCGCCGCTCGTGCGGCGATGCGGGCGGGGTCGAGGCGTACGGCGTCGACCCGCCGGGTCGGCGTCGCGTGGGTGATCATGGGCCGGTAGCGCTCGCGCACGGGCATCGGCGGCAGCTCGGCGGCGGCGAGGGAGACTTCGAACAACTCGGGCAAACCGCGGTGGTGCAGGCCGGGGTCGGTGTCCGGCGCGCAGACGCTGATGCGGTCGCGGTGCTCGGGGTGGTATTTCCACAGTGCGTCGAGGCGACGCTGCGCGGTGAGGAAGTCGTAGCGGGTGAAGGTGTCGGCCAGGCCGGTGAGGAACGCGCGGTCCTCGGGTGTCGCCAGCTCGAGCACGGCCGGGAAAGCGCGGCGGGCTGCGCGCGGGTCGGTGGTGAACAGGTATTCGATGTGGGTGATGGCGTCGAGGAAGGCACTGCGTTCGGTCATGACGAAATGTCCTGTCTCGCGAAAAGGAAAGGACCCACCACGCGACGCGCGCCTTCTGCGACACGAGGGGTGGGCGGCTGGTCGGGCGACCCGCCTGAGGGCGATCGGCCAGGGTGGTGAGCGACGCGGCGGAGGGAACGCACCCACTGCGGGCGGGAACGAATTCCCCTGCGCACAACCACGCGAGCCGCGCGTGGCCGGCGGACGCCGCGCGAGTGGGGAATTCGTTCACGATCCGGGCGCGGGCCCGCAGCCGCGGCGGGCGCCACCCTGGTAGCCCTCAGGAAGGCGGGGCGACCGGCCAGACGAACACCCCGGCCCCCCCGGACCTTCCCTTCAGGCTTCAATTCAGAACGTCGGCTCGTCGCCCGATGCCCCGCCGAACGACCCCGCGCCCGTGACCGCCCACGAGTCCGCAGACCACGCGTCACCACCACCACTGCCGGTGGAGGCGGCGGCACCGACCAGCTCGCGGGAGCGTGACCGGTCCGCGCCGAAGCCGCCCGTGCCGCCGCTGCCGGAACGGGTGACGCGGTTGACTTTCGCGGTGGCGTATCGCAGCGACGGCCCGATCTCCTCGACCTCGAGTTCGACCCGGCTGCGCTTGTCACCCTCGGCGGTCTGCCAGCTGCGCTGCCGCAACCGCCCGGACACGATCACCCGAGCACCCCGGGTCAACGACTCCGCGACGTTCTCCGCGGCTTCGCGCCAGATGCTGCACGGCATGAACAGCGCCTCGGCGTCTTTCCACTCGTTGGCGTTGCGATCGAAATACCGCGGCGTGGACGCGACAGTGAAATTCACGACCGCGTGACCAGCGGGGGTGAACCTCAACTCCGGATCGGCAGTCAGGTTCCCGATCACAGTCAGCGGGGTGTCTCCGGCCATGAGCATGCTCCTTCACAAGGTGTGGACAGGTGGGGATGAATCGGGTCCGTGCTGCCACCGGGCCGGTGGCCTCGGTGGCAACAAGGACAGCCGAATCGCCTCACGCCTCAGAACAGCGGTGGTGGTGTCAGGAGGCGAGGTCGATGTCGTGGTAGTCGATGTCTCCGGCGGCGGCCTGTTCGACATCGACCAGCGCGAAGTCCAGCTCGGTTCCGGCTGCGGCGTCGGCGAGGAAATGCAGATACCGTTTCGTGGCCGCGGAGCTGTCGCGCCAGAAGCTCTTGCCGATCGGTGCCTCGGCGGCGGCGATCTGCATGGCGAGCACGATCATCCACGCCCGCGACGGTGTCGCGGCATGGATCGCGGCAACCAGCTGCTGAGTAGAACCGCCGACGCCGAGCAGTGTGGTCACCTTCTGCAATACGCTCGGATCGAGGGTGTGGGCGAGGGATTCGGCGACGAACGCCGCCGCCTGCCTCGGCGGGGTGCGCCCGGCCAGCAGACGCGGCAGAAACTCCTGCCGCCGCGCGTTGGCCGCGTCCCCGCGTTTGTTCAGCTCGATCACCCGCCGCCGGTCCTGTCGCGCCTGCTCCCGCTCAGCCGCGGCCTTCGCGGCGGTTTCTTCGGAGCCGTCACCGGTGTCGGGGACGAGTTGTTGCAGGCCGCTGTCGGCCAGTCCGCTGGCGGGCAGGAAGTAGGCGGGGATCCAGCGGTCGCGCCACTGCACCTGCTCGGCGTGCACGCGCCCGTCGGCGGGTTCGGCGGACAGGTCGCCGCGGGTGCTCCAGTCGACAGTGCCCGCGTCGATGATCGCGCCGGTGTCCGTGTCCACCAGCAGCCCGTTCTCTTGCACCTCGAGATACACCACCCACCGGGCGGGTTCGGTGTAGATCAGCTCCTCGCTGACCGGCTCACCTGTGGCGGTGGACAGCTCGCTGGCTGGAATGTAGGCCGCATCCGGTTCGCTGGTGTCGGGTTCGGTGGCGAGGATCCCGAACCCATATGCGCCGTAGAGCAGCGATTCGTGAAGGCGGGCGCGGGTTTCGGCGCGGTCGTGCTCGATCCTCTTCGCCGTGGAGGCGAAGCTCCACCGGCCCGCCGTCGCCAGCCGCTGCACCGCGTCGGTGTCGCCGAGGTTCTCGTAGTGGGCGATGACCGCGAGCTGATCGAGGCCGTACTGGCGCTGCTCCAGCAGCCGCTTGGCCGTGTCGGAGGCACCGACCGCGGCGGTTCTCTGAATCTCCGACCGCTTGCGCTGCAACCCTTTCGCGACCCGGGTGGCGGAGGCTCCGAGGTCGAGCATCAACGCGATGCCGGTAGCGCGGTCGGAGTCGGTGAGCGGGATGCGGCGGTCGTTGAGGTTGATCTGGGTCAACGTCCGCGCGATCCGCCGCTCCTTGGCGTCGAGGCCGGTGGGGGCGTCGGTGATCCACACCGGCACTCGCGCCAGGCCGACTTCGCGGGCGATGAGCGTGCGGATCTGGCCGTCGACGACATGAACAGAGCCGTCGGGCTCGCGTTCGGCGCGGATCGGGTTGCCGACCCCGAACTCCCTAATCGACGCCGCTTCCTCCGGGTGCGCGGCGAGATCGAAACTCTTGCGGACGTTTTCGGCGATCACCAACTGCGCCGGATCCATGTACTCAGCTTTGGCCTCGGGCACATCGAGCACCGGCCGTCCCTCGATGACGGTCGACTCAGAGACCACGGGGGCGGGCTGCTCGGTAGGCACGGGCTGCTCGACGGCCACCGGGGCGGTGTCAGGACCCGGGTCGGTAACGGCGGTCAGGGTGGAAGTGGTCAACATGGCTCCTCACGGCAAGCGGTGCGGCGACCCACCAGTCACAGGTGGCCGCCGCGCCGGAAGACGGCAACGGGGACGACAGGGCACGGGCGAGTGCCCGTGTGGATGAGGTGTCAGGCGGCTCGCTGGGCGCTGTGGCGAGCGACGTTGATCGGGCGCAGTCGCAGCACGCCGTGCTCGCCGTCGCCCAGGAACGCCCAGTAGCGGCCCCGCCAGGCCGGGTGGTCGCCGCGCCAGCGATCCAGCACGGCCGAGTCAGTGATGGCGGGCGTGGTTCCGGCGTAGCCGAGGTGCTCGAGACGCTCGAACTCGCCGCGAGTCAGGGACTGCACGGCAGCGGTGGACGCGGACATGAAGGAACCTCCTGTGATAGGTCGACGGACGATTGCCGCCGCAGCGGTGAGGTGAAGCAGGGGGCGAACTGTGACCGGCTGCCGGATGAGCCGACGAGCGCGCCGGTTATGCGATGGGGCGGTCACCCCCGTGCGGCGGGGCCGGGGTCGATGTGATGTCGTCGATGACCTGTTGGGCATCGGTGACCAGGCGAGCGCGACCGGCGCGGATCAGCTCGTGGCAACCGGTCGAGGCCGCGGAGTAGATCGGGCCGGGGACCGCGAGCACCGGGCGGTTGAGCCGACGAGCCCAGTTGGCGGTATCGCGGGTGCCGCCCCTAAAGACGCATTCGGGAATGACGACGGCGCTCGACAGCGCGGCGACGAGCCGATTGCGGTGCAGGAAACGGTGTTTGGCCGCCGGGGTATCGGGCGGGTACTCCGAGATGAGCAACCCGGACGCGGCGATCCGGTCGAACAACTCGCGATGCGCGGCCGGGTAGGCACGACCCAGCCCGGTCGCGACAACGGCGATCGTGCGACCACCGCGGTTGAGCGCCGCGCGATGAGCGGCGGCGTCGATACCGAACGCGCCGCCACTGATGACCGTCCAACCACGCTCGGCCAGATCACCGGCGAGGTCATGGGTGGCATGCACTCCGTAGTTGGAGGCGGCGCGGGCACCGGCGACCGCGACGGTGAAGTGCGTGAGCGGGGCCTGCCGCGGTGTGCCGCGCACCCACAACGCGACCGGACTCCCACTGGTGATGTCGGGTGCGTCGAGATCGGACAATCCCGCATTCCCCGGCCACTCGGCATCGTCACGGGTGAGCATCCGAACGCCGAGCGCATCCGCGCGGTTCAGATCCTCCGCGGCCAGACCCCGCAGATCCCGCGGAAGATTGGCCGCGACATCCTGGCCGGTGGTGAGCCGGTGGGCGGCTTCCTCGACCTCGAGGGTGCGCAGCAGCTGGCGCACGACCGGTGCCGCGGTCAGCGCAGCGCGCGCGAGGATCGCCCACGCCAGCCGGCGCGAGGGGGACTGCGATGCGGGAATCATGAAGCCTCCACGAAGGGTCGATGCGGGTAGGGGGTTCAGTCGATGTCGATGCCGAGTTGAGCGGCGCCCGCGCGTCCGGCACTGAGCGCGGCGCGGAACAGCGCGACCGGAACGGTGCGGTGGATTCCGGCGGCCGTCGCCTGCACCGTCGGGTTGTCGGGGTCATCGGCCACCGCGATCCCGATCGCCGCACGCGCCCGGTCACGGTCACCGTCGACATAGGCGGTGACCGCACACAACATCGCCGCCGCGGTGCGGTGGGGGAGAGCAACGCCCGCACCAGCAGCGCCCACAAGCTCCGTCCGCGTGGTCCTTTCGGGCCGACGGCGAAGGCATACAGGCTGTCACGGACCAGGCCGTCGCTCAGTGCGTCGGCGAGTTCGGCCAGCTCCGTGGCCGACAGCACACCCCCGTCGCGGACTGCCTCGACCTGAATCAGAACCAGCCGCAGCCGTTCCCGCGACAGCTGGCGGTCACCGCCACGCACCGTCACCAGCGCCGCGACCTCGGCAGCCAGCGCGGCATCCGGCACCAGATCGGGCGGAAGTTCCTCGACGCTGCCGCCGCATGGCGGGTTGTAGGGCAGCAGACCGTGCTCGCCGCCGAACAGGTCGGCCCAGGGGTGGCCCGGGTCGCGGCCGGTGACCGACCACGCCCCGAACACTCCGACTCCCAGTTCGGTGAGTTGATCGCGGAACCGGGCCAATAGTGCGCGGTATTCGTCGCGGGGAAACGGCGTGCCGGAGGTCGGGCCGTCGACCACGACCACGGCGACGGCGTCCGGGCGGTGCTGGGCGCACCAGCGGCGGGTGCGGTCCAGGATCGGGCTGGTGGCCAGGTAGTGGCGCGTCCTGTCCAGGTCTTCGTGGCGGATGCGTTCCACTCCGACATACCCGTCCGGTCCGGACGCCGGTTCCCGCAATGTCATCACCACCAGTGACCGCTGTGGCGGTTCTGGCAACTTGGCCAACGCCTCGGCGATGAACCGGCCGGGATCATCAACGAACGACACGACAAGCCTCCTCAATCACTACGACAGGGCGTGCTTCACCCACAGCGGGTGAGGCACAGCAGGGAAGACACGCGCACCGAGCGGCGCGGTGTCGTGTGACGGTGGCGGATCACCAGAGGGCGCGGGGCGGGGACGGTGGATGTGCCCTGGAGGGGGACGGGCGCATCCACCATCGCGCCTCGGCGCCGGGTGAAGCAGCGGGCAACAGCCCAGCGCGGGCAGCATCGGGCTTCGACCGACGGAAAAGCGAAACTGACTGTCCCCCGGCGAACCCCGAACCCCGGTAGGCAGACTAGCCCCGCGTCATCGGCGAGCAGGACCGCTCTGTAGTACTGGCCCATGTGTTGCCGCGCGGAGGCGTCCGGGCTGCGGTTCGGTGCGGCGGTAGCCGAGTCGGTCACACGACACCCGGGACTTTTATTGCAACCGGGCTGCACCGATCTTCAGGCGTTCGCGGCAGCGCGCCGATGCGGGCGAGAATCCTGCGCGTGGCCGTCACAGCCGCATGCCTCTGAGGCCGAACAGTTTCGCGAAGGCCGCGTAGGAGGGCAGCAGATCGATCGGAAGGGGTGGCCCGTCGGCGGCGACTGCGGCGTCGCGGACCTTCCGGATCTTCAGCAGCTTGACTCCGCGCAGGTTGATGCCGATGCCGGGTGGGGCGGTGTCGGTGCCGGGGTCGTGGACGACGGTGTAGTCCGACAGTGGAATCCACACCTCGTACCAGGCGTCGGCGGGCTGGGCTTCGCGCGGCGCCTCCCGAGGATCCCGCTCGTTGGCCTGCCATCGGCGGCACGGGCAGTCCGGGTCCTCACAGGGGGTGAACTTCTCGGGCGGGTGCGGGTTGTAGCGGGTCTGCCGTCCCGCCAGCATCGGGCACGCCTGGCGGGAGTAGTGCCCGCATTCGGGATGCACGCCCGGCTCAACGGCGATCCCGCGCAGGTGGTCGGCGGGCCGGATGTAGAGCACGACCCGGTCCTCCAGGCGTTGCCCGCACACCTGGCACAGCCTGCGCGCCAGCGTGTCTCGCAGGCGTTGCTGGTCGAGTTTGCCCCAGACCGGTCGGGTGCGGTCGCGGTGGGCGAGGGTGATGTGCGGCACCACTAGCCCTTGTGACAGCGGTGCGTGCGCCAACCGCATAGGGATCGGCGGCCGTGCCGGTATTACGGGTTCAGTCAACGACGATCACCTCGAATCGTTCGGAGGATGTGCCACCTGAAGTGACGAAAGGGGCGGAGTGTCAGGACTCGGTGGGCTGGAGCGGTGCGGCTGAGACCTCTAGACGGAGCACCCGATCGGCGGCCCCAGGGGCGTGGACGCGGATCTCGATCACCGCGCGCAGCGCGCCCGGGACCGGCGGTTCGACGACCCAAGGTCCGAACCGGTCGGAGTCGAGGTCGGGAAGGTTGGTTTCGATCCAGGCCACCAGCTCGGCGGCGCTGGTGATCACCACGGCCAGCGGCGGCCGGTGTGCGGGTCGAGGTCGTGCACCGCGACGGCGACGGGTGCTCCGGCGACCTGGATGCTCACCGACCGCGGCAGCAACGCCTGCACGCCACTGGCAGCGAGGTTGCCGCGCGCGATCACCCACCGGCCACGCTCATCGAGTTCGGCGGGCAGCAGCCTCCACCCGTCCCCGGTCGGCAACCGACCGAACAGCTGTCGTTGCCAGAGGTCTCGGCTGCCATCGTCATCATCGACGGTGACTTGCGTGGCGTACTCGATGCGTACCAACGCCATCACGCCCGCCCCGGCTGTGGCAGGCTCCACGCCGGGGAACACACCGATCGAGGCGCCCGCCCGGGGCCAGGTAGAGAACGCGGCGTGATAGCCCGCGACGAGCACCCGTGCGGTCGGGGTGACGTCGGGAAGGACCGACCGATATCGGGGATCGGTCTGCAGGCGGGCGAGGTAGCGGCTGGAGTCGCTTCCCATCGCGATCACCCCACGTCCTGGGGCGGGTGCTGGTCAGTGCCAGAAGATGGAGTGGGGGTGGGCGCTGTTGGGCTGAACATCATTGCGAAGCTGCTGGGGGAGACAGTGATGGACAGCCAGCCGTTCACGGCAGCGTAGGCGCGGATCAGGTCGATGAGCGTGTGGCCGTCGTAGTTCTCGGTGAGATCGAGGTATTCGATGAAGTCGTCACCGAGCGGTTCGCCGTCAATCCAGTGGGTTCCGGGCCCGTGGTCGAGGGCGTAGACCACGCGCGCCTGGTAGTCGGGGTCCTCGGGTTCGCCGGGCTGGTGGGGGATGCCGTTGCTCATCAGGTAGATGCCGTGGTCTTTGACCCAGATCAGTGACGGCACAGCCGGGCCGGGATCGTCATACGGGGAGCGGGAATGCTCAGAAGCGGCCATTGCGTGCTCGGCGAGGTCGATCACCTTCGACAGCGGGAACCACAGTGCGACCGAAGCCAATGTTCAGCACTCCTTCCGGTGGGAGAACGCGGCGGACACCGCTTCGGGCGCGCCGCCGCTGAGCGGGGTGACGGATTCGATGAACCTCAACGGCAGCAGCACCCCGGCCTGCTGGCCGGCGCGGGAGAGCGCGGTGTGGTGGCGGTGCACCGCCTGGACGCGGACGTGGTCGTGGACGTAGCCGCCGCGCGTGATGACCGTGGCCGCCATCTGGGCGTGGCGAAGTCGATGCAGTGCGGTCGCGATGAGCGCGACCACCGGATCGCGACCCTCGCCGTGCTCGCAGGCCGCGGCCGCGGCGGTGCTGGCCAGGCGTTGGCGCAGCAGGTCGCGGGCGGCATCGAGGTCGTCGGGGTTGGCGTCGTCGCCGAACTGACGGTCGATGCGGGCAAGGACCTGGTGAAGGAACTCGGGCTCGGATGCGGCAGCGATCGGTGCAGGCGGGGTGTGGTGGTCGCTCATCGACGACCGCCTCCCAGCCGCCACCACCCGCCACGCCGCTGCGGGCGAGGCCGGGCGTGGTCGGCCAGCACGGTGGCGAGGGTGTCGGCGGTGTGGACGTCGAGATCGACGTAGCGCCAGTCGTGGTCGGGGTCGTCGCGGTCGCGCAGTAGCAGCCGCAGGTGGTGGCCGTCGGTGCTGACGACGATGGCGTGGCCGTCGACGTCGCGGGTGCGGATGAGGATCGTGGCCAGATTCGGGTAGTAGGGCACGGCAGGATCTGCCTTTCTCGCAGTGGGTTCGCGGCCGTAGGTCGGCGATCGAAGCGGGGTGTGCGTGGTCAGGCGGTTTCGAGTTCGATGAGGTCGGCGTAGCGGTCCAGACCGTCGAATGCCGCGCAGTCGCAGCGGGGGAACGGGCGCAGGCACTCGGCGCAGAATCCGCAGGCGGTGCAGTGCGGGCCGGGCGGTTCGGGGTCGAGTTCGCCGCAGCCTAGGCAGTACTCCCAGTCCACGGGGCTGCTGTAGCCCCAGGTGTGCGGCAGGTAGGTGCGGTTGGAGTACCAGATCCCGCCGTCCCAGTGCCCGTAGTGTTCGTTGAAGATGTAGGCCGAATGCTTGTAGGCGGGGTCGACGGTCAACAGCACCATCTTGTCGCTGCCCAGCCACCGCTCCAGCCGCTCACGGCCCGCCCAGGAGTCCAATGACCCGAACGGTCGGGTCGGCAGGAAATCCTCGGCGGCGATGCGGGTGTCGCTGCGCTGATCGCCTCTGGTCGGATGGACGTTGTCTGGCAGGATCCCGTTGTGCGCGAGTACGGTTCGCTCGTCGCCTCCGACGAGGAACGGATGACAGTTATCGACGGTGCGAGGGCCGTGGGTGGCCAGCCGGGAATGGAACAACGCCGCACCGCCAGGGAAACGGTCACGCACTTGTGCGAACTCGGTGATCACCTTCTCGGCGTTCATGCCACGGCCGACGGCGATACCGGTGTCGGTGAGCACGGCGTAGCCGTGGCCGTGCGGGTTGGCCAACGCCCCATTGGCCAGGGCGTCGAGGTCGGGGCTGATGCCGGGTTTGACGAAGGTCAGGATGCACATGCGAGGGCCTCCATTTCGGCCAGCAGCGGGGAGTAGTCGGGGCGGGAGCGCACCCAGGTGGTGAAGGCGGTCCATTCCCAGCCGCGCCGGCGCGCGATATCCGCCGCCGACAGCCCACGGGTGTATTCGACCGACGCCGCAGCGAACGCCAACGCGGCCTGGACCTGCTGCGGGTGCAGGGAACTGGCGAAGACCCGCAGCTCGAAGGTGTCTTCCGGGCAGACGTTGATCGCCTGATACCGGCCGTATCCGGCTTGGCCTCCCTTGGCGTATTCCAGCGCGCTGGACCGCTGTTGCGGGGAGAACTGCGCCCATGTCGAGGACCGCCGCGCCAGCGTCGTGACCGAGTCCTCGTTCCGGTACACGAACTTCAGCCATCGATAGGCATGCGCGGGGGAGGAGAACCCGGCACGGGATACGTGGACGTGGATGCCGACGCCGTCGTCGGTGTAGCAGCCCAGCAACCGCAACCGGTTGAGCAGCTGCCACGGGAACTGTGCCAGGGCGTACTCATACGACATCGGATGCGTGACGAGCTCGAATCCGCAGGAGATCGAGCCGTCTTCCTTCAGATACGCCAGATCCCGGATGTGCGCCACGGCGGTGTCGACCGCGCCGCGATAGCTGCGGCTTGGAGTTTTGATCTCCAATTCCATCCCCAGGAACAGCGGGCCGTCACCGTGGAAGCGCAGCTCGGGGGTGTAGTAGGAGTCGTGGACGGCGCTGTGCGCGGAATAGGAATCGGTGCAGCTGTCGCAGTAGCTGTTGCCGCGGCGGACGAGGACGTAGCAGTCGGAGCATTCGCGGTAATCCTCGTCCTCGCACCGCGCGCATACCCGGTCGCCGCCGTCCACACGCCGGGTGTCGGCGGCGAGATCACCGCAATCGCCACAGGTCTCATATCCCGCAGCGCACTCGGCGCAGACTTCTCTGTTGGTGCCGACGACACCGCGGATCACGCGGGTGTAGACATCGCATTCCCCGCACTGATGCCAGCCAGTCAGGCATTCCCGGCACAGCAGGGTGTCCTCAGTCGTGCAGGCCAGAGTGTCGGCGCGGGCGCGGGCGGCGCAGCAGTCGCAGCGCGACAGCCCGTCGGCGCAACCCGGGCAGACCCGATCGCCATCGATGGTGGTGATCAGGTCGTCGCTGTGGACCTGGCCGGAGCATTCCTCGCACGACGAGTCGGCAAGTGTAGAGGCGGGCATGACGAATCGAGGTCCCTTCTCGTGAAATGGAAAAGAACCCCGCACCTGGCCCAGGACGGACGCGGTGTGCGGGGTTCGTAACGGGAGGAATCAGCAGGTCGTGGTGGCGCTCTAGTGGTCCATGGGGGCGCTGGCTTGCTGGTGGGGATGGCGATGCGAAGCAGGCAGCGCGCGCGGCCCCCGATGGCGTGACGTGGCGGTGGTGGCGGAGGCGGTGTGGCAGGTGCAGTCGGGGAAGGCGGTTTCGCAGTCGAAGCACCAGCCGCAGTCACCGCAGTAGCGGCTGGCGCGGTGCAGGTCGAATTTCTGGCAGTACCCGCACAGATATCGGCGTCGCTTGGGCCAGCGCAGCGTCGGGGGTAGGTAGCTGGTGTTGGAGTACCAGACTCCGTGCTGCCAGTACCCGTTGTGGTGGCCGAACAGGTAGGCGTGATGGGCGTAGGCCGGGTCGACGGTGAGGATCAGCAGCTTGCTCGACCCCAGCCACGACGCCAGCCCCCGCGCGCCGCGATGGGTGTCGATCGACCCGAACGGCTGCTTGGGCAGGTACTCCTCCGCCGCGATGCGGGTGTCCGAGCGCGGGTCGTAAGGTCCGGGGTGCACCCGTTTGGGCAGTGTCCCGTTGTGCGCCAGCACCGTTCGGGTGTCGCCACCTAATCGGAACGGGTGACAGTTGTGGATGCCGATGCTGCCGTGGGTGGCGTAGCGGGAATGAAACAACGCCGGACCCGACGGACGCTCGGCGCGGGCCTTGATGAACTCGGTGATCACGCGGTCGGCGTTCATCCCACGCCCGACCATAATCCGGCCTCCGGCCACGATCGCGAAGCCGTGACCGTGCGGGTTGGCTCGCGCACCGTGGGCCAACGCGTCCGGGTCGGGCGCGACTTGCGCGGGTAGGTAGGTCAGCAGGCACACGCGAGGTCCTCCATCTCCGCCCACAGGGGCTGGTAGTCGGGGTGATCAGCGACCCAGGCGGCGAAGCGCGACCACTCCCAACCGCCCGCGCGGACATCGGAGACCCGCAGGCCGCGGGTGTAGTGGATAGACGCGGTCGTGAATGCCAGCGCCGCCTGCACTCGCTGGATGTCGAGGGAGCTGGCAAACACCCGCAGCTCGAGGGTTTTGCGCGGGTAGGGGTTGATCGCCTGATACCGCTCCAGACCGAGGGCGTGTTGGGGGCCTTTGGCGGTGTCCTTCGCGCGTGCCCGCGCGGTGCGGTCGAACGGCGCGTACCGGGAGCGGCGCCGGGCGATGGTGGAGACGGCGGATTCGTTGCGGTACAACAATTTCATCCACCGGTAGATGTGGGCGGGGGAGTCGAACCCGTCGCGGCTGGCATGCACATGCAGCCCGACACTGGAGTCGGTGTCGCAGTCGAGGTCTTCCAGCGCCTCGAGCAGCGGCCACGGGAACCGCTCGATCGCATACTGGTAACTCATCGGATGTGTGACGAGTTCGAATCCGGTGGGCCGGATCGAGGAATCCTGCTTCAGATATCCGAGACTGCCGAGGTGCTCGGCGGCGACAGCGGCGCATTCGCCGTAGCGGTAGTTCGGGACGATGATCTCCAGCTCCAACCCCAGATACAGCGGGCCCCCGCCGTGGAAGCGGGGGTCGGGTTTGTAGCTGTAATGCCAGACGTGATCCCGGCCCGCTCGGCAGTCACAGGCGTAGCCGCGGCGGGTCAGGGTGCCGCAGTGCGAACACGCGGTGAAGCGGTCGACGCAGCGGCGGCAGGCACGGTGCCCGCCGGCGACGTAGCGGCTGTCGGTGGTGTAGCGGCTGCAGTGGAAGCAGATGTCGAACAGCACTGTCGCGCAGCGCAGGCACACTGGGTCGTCGGTGTCGGTACGCACCGCGGGGCTGGTGGGTTTGCGGCAGGACACGCAGGGCCGCAAGCCGGATACACACCGGGTGCAGAGTTGCTGTTCGTCGGCGGTTTCGGTCAGCGTGAGCGCAGGCTCGCGGCAGCGATCACACAATGAGATCTGCCCTGCACAGCAATGGCAGACGAACTGGTTCTCAACCGGGTACCGGTCACCCGGGTCACCGCTGCCGCAAACCGCGCACAGCGCAACAGAGAGGGTATCGGGCATGACGAGCCACCTTCCGGAAACGACAGAACGCCAGACCGGAAGGCGTTCTCCGGTCTGGCGTCAAGGGGCAACAGGGGGTTGGTGATGTCAGTTGACGCACCGCAAACACCGAGTCGGCGGGCTCGCGTGGGCAGCTGTCACCGCATTCGTCGGTCACGACAGAACCCTGCCGACTGGCCGGGGGACTCTGGCTATGCCGCGTCGCGGACCGTCACGACCGCGTAAGCGGCGTGTTCGAGAGCGAGCAACCGGTCGTCGGCGTGGCCGTGCCAGCCTGCTTCGAACCCCACACGCTGTTTCGGCATCACGGAATCGGGCGCGGGAGGGCGGGAACCGGAACGCGTAGGATCGAGCGCGGGAGAATCGGCAGGCGGGCCCGACATTTCAGGAGGCTGGCCATGTCGTCGCGTCGCCCACCGCGGTCCCCGCGCACCACTCGTTCCCCGGAAGTCGCTGCGCGACTGGAACGCTCACGCGCTCGCAGCAAACAACGCCGAGAACTGGCGCGCCAGCGCGAGCGCGCTATTCATGAGGCGGTTAAGCGCTACCTCGCCGACTGGGCAGCGATCACCGCGTGCGAAACCAGCCGTGATCACGACATCGCCGCATTACGCGAGCAGATCAGTGACCTCGAAGCGCGCGCCGCGAGCGAAATCGCCCGCTACCGCGCCGACCAAGCCGAAGCCGCCGCGGTGATCCGCGACCACGGGGCCTCGGAGCAGGACATCGCCGAACTGCTCGAGATCAGCCCCAAACAAGTGCGGCAGCTGATCACCGCTGCCCGCGCCCAGCACCTGACCTCGCCGCAGCCACCCTCCGTGGCCGCCACGGCGACCGAACAGTCGCACAGCGCCGATACCGCCACCGTGTCGACCGGTCCGCGGAGACCGCCGGTCACCGGCACCGACGCTGCCGCCGAACCATCCTCCCCGGCACGTTCCTTGGACATCAGTGACCGAAGGACGTGAGCTCGACGGGCGGTCGGGACAGCGACTGCGCACGGGCGGCCGGCTAGGGCTGGTCGGCGGGCACCGCGTAGGTGAGATCGGTCGCCCACGGATAGGTGCCGGGCCGTCACCGACGGCTTGCACGAGGACTTTGGTCGGGTCGCCGTCGACGCCGAGTACGACGATGCTGAACCTGTCACCCCGCCCGCGACCAGATAATCAGAACCGCCCCCGCTGCGCTGGCTGGTCCAGGCGGACCAGCCCGCTATACAGGCCGATGGCATCGCGAGGATCCGAAGCGACGAGAACGCCCCAAGGCCCTATGTCGAGCGACGCGCCCGCCTGGGCGAACTCGACCTGACCGGTGCCGGTGTGCGCGTCCCGCCGTACTGGGCCTTCACTCACCCACCCGACACTTGTCGGAAGTCATGGTTGATCATTGCCCGATTGGTCGTGAGATGGATGGTGGGACTTGAATTTCGGATTGTTGTCGGAGCGTGGGTGGACGTTGGGGTTCTACGACTTTCAGCGTCGGTGGGCCGGCGTCGATCATCTAATTGAGGGGGTCGGTGATGTTCTGGCAAGGGCGCGGGAGAACGGTGCGGTTGACGGCACGCCGTTCTTTGTGGATCCGTGGGGTCGCGCGGATCCGTTGATCAACGCGTTCTGGCGGGCGCCGAAGCCCGGCGCGATGGGTTTGAAGGTCGACACGCTCCGGCGGTATGCATATTCGCTGAAGGTATGGCTGGACTTCCTACACGTAATCGGCGTCCGGTGGGAGGAGGTCGGGCGTGATGAGCTTGCGATGTTCAAGCAGTGGCGGTTGTCGGCGGAGGAGAACCCGGACGCGGTGATGCCGAGTTCCTTCCAGGTCGATCGCGCGGCGATCCGCCGGTTCTACGAGTGGGCGGCGCGGCACGGACGGGTGGAGAACCCCGTTCGGGTTCGCGCGATTGTGCGCGGAATCGATGGCAGGGCAGCCCGGGAAGTGCTCGAGGGCACGCCTGCAGCGATCCGCCGTGCCGATGTGAAGTGGTTGACGCCCGAGGCGTTTCGGTTGTGGCGCAATGTCGGATTGCGGGGCTTCACGCTTGATGGGCTGCCGGTCGAGGCGTGGCGAGGGCGTACCGAGGACCGTGATGTTGCCTTCGTCGAGGGACTGTTCGGCACTGGGTTACGTCTCGGTGAGTGGTCGAGCCAGTTGACCATCGAGTTGCCGTCACCGCATCAGGAGGGGTTGTTCCGGGGGCAGTTGTCGGCGGCGTGCGCGAAGGGATCGCTGGGTCGGCCGTTTTGGATGCGGCGTCGGGTGGCGCAGCTGGTGAGGTTCTATGTCGAGGACGGCGGCCGCAGTGCGTCGATCGCGCGTGCGCAGGCAGCAGGCCGCTACGACAGCGTCGCGGGCCGGTGGTTGCTTCGGGAAGTCCGCAACAGTGGGGTGATCCGGGTCGTTGATGATCTCGGTCGTTTGCGTGATATTCGTCTGGACGCGATGGCGCCGCGGTTGCGGATGAGGTTGTTCCGTGAGGGGGATCGAGGGCTGGAGCCGGTGTGGTTGTGGTTGAACTACGACGGCATACCGCGGCCGAAGCATGCCTGGTACAAGACATTCGACCGCGCCAATACCCGGGTGTCGCGGGCGATGGGCGCTGCGGGTGGGGCGCCGCGGTTGTGGTGTCGCCCTCATATGCTGCGGCATTCGTTTGCGCTGCGCTGGTATTGCATTGCCACGTTCGTGGCCTGGCATCGCACCGACTTGCTGAGCAAAGAGGAGCAGCGCGACTTCCGCAATCAGCTGGGTGATGTCTGGTATTTGATGGCGACGCTGTTGGGGCACAGCAGCGCCGAGGTCACCCGCGAGGTGTATCTCGAACCGTTCAAGGCCTTGGAGGTCGAGGCGCTGATGGGGTTGATGGAGGCCGATGACCGCCGCGCCTTGGAGCGTCTGGTCGACGCCTTGACGGTGGGGCAGCCGCGGGTGCTGACCGGAATGAACGCGTGAGCGGCAAAGGACACGCGGCGGGTCTGCCGCCGCGGGGGTGGCGACCACCGCCGCGGCAGCGTGGCTTGGTGGTGGAGTTCGTCAGTGAGGACGGCCGCCAGCGCAGGACCTTCGACTTCTCGGTTCTACCGGGCCAGGTGGAGATTCGGGAAGAGTTCGCTGCGGCGTTCGCAGAGACGATTGGCCCATTGGGGCCGCGGCGGCGGCTGGGATCGGCGAACAGCGTATGGACAGTGATCCGCAAAGCGACGCTCTGGCTGGCCGAGAACCGCCCCACCATGACCGTGCTGGCCGAGCTCAGCATCGCTGATGCCCGGATGATGCTCAACGCGATGCGCTCGCCCAATGGGGACCGGCCGGTGTCGCAGCTGCGGACTATACTGGGCTACTGCCCGACTGTGCGGGTGGAGGTCGTGCGCGAGATTTCCCGGCACATGAATGGTCGACCTCATCAGGGCGGCGCCCAGCCCTACACCGAGCAGGAGTGGCGGTGGATCACCGTCGCGCTGCGCCGGATCATTCGGCCGGCCCGCGACCGCATCCTGGCCCACCGGCAGTTGGTGGAGAACTTCCGGGCCGGGCAGTTCGATACACGCCACCGTTTGGATCCGGATCGCTGTCTGGGTGCGGTGCTGGATTACTACCTGCGCGTCGGTGAGCTGCCGAAGGCGACCACAAGCGGGTTCGACTCTCCGACGGTCCTGATCGCCGGCTGGGCGGCGGAGCGGCCGCTGAAGTCGCTGGTGCACCTCGAGCCCGGGGAGGTGTGGGCGTTCGGTGCGCTGCTGGTCGGTTTGACGGGGTTGAATCCCTCGACGGTCTTCGAGTTGCCAGTCCCGCGCACGCGAGCTTCAGCTCCGGATGAGCCGGGGATCGTGTTCGTCGATGCGATCAAGTATCGGCGCGGTCCGCGGGCAGCGATGACCGTGGCGCTGACGGATCTGCGCAGCGAACTGCATCCGCTGGCGGAGGATCAGCGGCCGCAGCAGGTGCTGCGCACATCGCTGACCACCCCTTTCGGGGTGTTCATGCTGCTGGTCGAATTGACCGCATCCGCGCGGGCGATGATGAGAACCGAGTTCGCGTTCGCGTTCTACAACGCCAGTGCCGAAACCGGTCTCAGCGACCGCTCGCCCGGCATCAACAACTCCAGCCGCGCGCTGTGGGTCAGCGACCTGCTCACCGGTGATCCTCACCGCGACGAGGTGATCCGCGGCCTCGGGTTGAGCCGGCTACGCAAAACACACCTGGAGCGACACCGGCGACCGGTCGCCCACACCCCGGCCACGCTGCGCCGATACCTGCGCAACATGCACACCGTCACCGAAGAGGGCTACCAGATCATCCGTGAAGCACTCGACGCTCAGGTCACCGACGCACTCGCCCGCCGCCGCATCCAGGTGCACACCAGCCCCGCCATCGATGCCCCGGACACGGTCGTGGGCGCCTGCGTGGATTACGAACATTCCCCACACGACGGCGGAAATCGCTGTCGCCAAACGTTTCTGACCTGCCTGGACTGCTCGAACGCACGGGCGTTCCCGCGGCATCTGCCCTTCCAGCTGGCGGTGCTCGACCAGTTGGCGGCCGCGCGGGCCGCAATGCCGATAGCCCGCTGGGTTGGCGAATTCGCCGGACGGGTCGCGCAGCTCGAACAGATCATCGCCGAATTCGAGCCCGCGCAACGCGACCACGCCCGAGCCCAGATCACCGACACCCACCGCACCATGGCAGTCCGCTTGCTGGCAGGAGACCTCGACTCGTTATGACCAATCCCCACCCTGGCGCCGAGGTCGTCATCGGCGATCTGCTGGTCACCGCGGAAACCCCGGTGCTGGCTCGGCGCCCCATCTATGACCCGACCGCGGTGTTGTCCCGATTCGCGGATCCGGCATGGGACCTGTTCCCGGCGTTGCCCGACCGCCATCATTCCAACGAAATCATCCACTGGGGCACGTACCCGGAATCGTTGCGGCTGGCCTGCAAGTTCTATGTCTTCGCCCTGCTCAATATCGTCGAGGACGCACCACGGATATCGACCTCCCGGTCGCGGGTGCTGACAATTCCCTCGATCTGGACGGATCTGCGGCACCTTCGGATCTTTCTGCGATGGCTGCACAACCGCGGGATCGCCGCTCTGACCGCAATCACCGAGTCCGATCTGAATTCCTACTACGCCTATACCCTCAGCCAGACCATCACCTCCTCCCACCAGCGCGCCAGGCTGCTGACCGTCCAGCGCCTGCACCTGTATGCCGACTGGCTGCCCGAATTCGCCCGGATCACCGTGCCGGTGATCTGGGGCGGTGCCAGCGCGGCGGAGCTGGCCGACGACCCGGACCCGCGCCGCGTCGGCAACCGCACACCCCGCATCCACCCCGACGTGATGGGCACACTGCTCTCAGCGACGTTGCTGGTCACCGAGATCATCGCTGCCGACATCGTGCCCGCAGCGCGGCGCCTGGTCGCCATGCGCACCCTTGCCGTTCGCGCCACCGAGGATCTGCAGACACAGGACCCTCGTTCCCCGCATGGCTGGCGATCCACCCAACAGCGACTCGAACGCATCCTGCCGGTCTTCGCCGCCGCAGGATTCCCGCTACCGGGCCGCGAAGAGAGCGGCTGCACAGTCGTCGACTTACTGGGTTTAGCGCATGCCGGCCAGCTGGGTATCAACAGCTGCAACGCAAATGCGGCGCGGCAGCGATCGCCGGCAGCGGACTCCCGGTTGAGCCCGGGCTGCTACGCGTCACCGGTTTCACCAAGGTCGAGGGCAAACCGTGGCGGCATCAGCCGATCGAGGCACCCGAACTGCGTACGCTGATTCGTCACGTCACTACCGCCTGCTACCTGGTCATCGCCTATCTGTCTGGAATGCGGGTCGGGGAGGTACTCAACCTGCGACGCGGATGCGTCACCCGCGATGAGAAACTCGGCATGATCTTCCTGTCGGGGCGCCAGCTCAAAACCACCTCTGAGCGCGCGCAGCGAACCCCGGCCACCGTTCCCTGGGTCATCAACGAGCATGGGGCTCAAGCCATCTCGGTCTTGCAAGACCTCGCACCCTCCGCGACGTTGTTTCCCTTCGGGAAATTCGGAACCCTCGACTGGATCGAATCCACCAGAACCCGCACCAAGGGACAGATCAACGACGACCTGCGCGACTTCGTCACCTGGTTCAACACCACCCTCGCCGACACCATCGGCCATCCGCGCATCCGCGACGACGAGCACGGCCCCGCCACCGGCGGCCGGTTGCGGCGCACCCTGGCTTGTGCATGCCTGGTCAGTGACCGCACTGTACGGTCCTACGGGTGTCTTCCCGACGGGCCTGGTCGGTCCACTACACATCGAGAGATCTACCAAGCCCCTCGCCTCGTTCCTGGCATGCCACGGACACCGACGAGGATTGGGAGTTATGGCTCGACGAGATGGGCATTCCGGACGGGACGCCGTTCATCCTCGGGCCGGATTTCTCTTACGACACCGATCTGAACTCGCATTTCCATAGGGTGAAGTTCTTGGCGGGGCCGATCAATAGCCAGCGGAACAGGGCGACGGCATTGTGCGCGTTCCTCAACTTCCTGCATCGAACCCGGGGCGCCGATTGGCGAGATGCGACCGAAAGCGATCACGACGCCTTCCTCTATTGGCGTCGGCATGACCTGCGCGGGCCGCGGATCGGCGGCGATACGTGGAGTCAGGACGTATCCCACCTGTTCCAGTTCTACGAATATGCCAGCCGAAAGTCTTGGGTCGCAACGATTCCTATCCCACAGAGGGAGAGTCGAGCGGGCCGACACGGTTCCCCGGGAGCGCAGGGTCGGAGACACCGTGGCGCGGGGACGGAGAAGGTTCCAGCAAGCTACGCCCATGACGGTGGGAAGCACACGATCGAGTGGTTTCCTCCGGCTTCCTATCGGCAGTGGCGGGATGTCGGCGTGCTCGGCTACGGCTGTGATGGACTGCCGCGTAACAGCTTCCGTGGTAGGTGGGCGTCTCGCAACGCTGCTTTCTGCGATCTGATGGTCCGCACCGGCATGAGGTTGGAAGAGCAGGCGAGTCTGTTGGTCCTTGAGGTGCCGACCGGCCCCGGACCTGCTGGATACAACCGCTTCTGGCTGCCGGAAGCCATCGCCAAAGGCGGGTCCGCGCGGTGGATCTACGCGCCGGCCTCGGTGCGGCGAGATCTGACGTCCTACGTGCTCGAGGACCGCCGCGCTGTCATCGACGAGGCCCGCGCCACCGGCACGTATCAGCGGATCCGCCGACCGTTCGTCATCACCGACCCCCGCATACCTCACCAGGCCGTCTGCACCAGCGGTATTCAACGCGGCACGAAGGTCGACGTCCGAGACCTGAACCCTGTCGAGCGTCGGCGCTTGCTGGTGGACACCGAGGACGGTCTCGAGCCGGCGATGCTGTGGTTGGGCGAGAGTGGTATGCCTCTGAGCCTGTCGACCTGGAAAGACATGTTCCGCGATGCGAATATCCGCTGCTCCGACCAGGGCCTTGACCTGGCCGGGCACGCCCACCTCCTACGCCACACTTTTTCAGTGGTGACGCTCGAGCAGTTGCAGCGCGGGCACATCGCCGCGCTCGCCGAGATGAACCCCGACCAGCGGCTGCACTATCAGCGGATCTTCGGCGACCCGCTGGACTGGGTTCGCCGTCGGCTCGGACACCGATCGGTCACGACCACCCTGATTTACCTGCACGCACTACAGGAACTGGAGATGGAGACCCGGATGGCGTTGGTGCCCAGTCAGTGGGAGGACCCACGCGACACCTCAACGGACCTGCTGGGCACCGAGGAACCCCCGGCCGACCTGATCCAGGCCGACGAGTGACACGGCGAGGACGAGGCAGCACAGGACACTACCGTCCCTCGGCGCTGCCCGAGCAGGGCTACCAAGCGCCGACACCTGTTCGGGACACGGCATCGGGAGGACTCGTCGTCGACTTCCACGGCGAGGACGGCCGACGGGGCTCCTTCGACGTCGGGAAGCTGCCGCTACCCGGCTGGCACCCGCTTCTCGCCCAGGCGTTCGCGCTGCGCACAGGCCCCAGCGGGGGCCTCCGCACACTGGCTGGGGCACAGAGCAGATGGCTGACGATCGGCCGTTGGACCCAGTTCCTGGCCGGGCTCGACCCACAGCCCGTGGCGCCTGCACAGCTCGCCCGCCACCACGTCAATCTCTTCCACACCCGCATCGATTCCGCGGCGGGCACGCGCTCCACGGACATGGCCGAGCTCCAGCTGCTGTTCGGCCACGAGAAGGTCCGAGACCAGATCCCAGCCGACGCCCGGGACGCGCTGGCGCGGCGAGTGCTCAAACCGAGCACCGAGGCGGTCGGCGGCTATTCGACCGGCGAGATGAACAGGCTGACCGCCGCCGCGAGAGCGGACACAGCCACCATCGCCCGCCGCATCCGCGCCAGCGAGGCCTTGATCCGCCAGTGGCGCGAGGACCCCGACGCCGTTGAGCCCCAACAGCGCCAGCGGGCCCAGACCCTCACCGACATCGCGGCCACCGGCGCAGTTCCGCCGGGGACCGGATTCGGGCAGTGGGCACAGCGCCGAGAACTCGCTTCCCAACTGTTCTTGACCTGGGGTGACCTTGCTCCGCTTCTGATCCTGTTGTCGATCGTGACCGAACGCAACGGCGAGACGCTCAAGGAACTTCCCGTCGAGCATCGGCTGCTGGAGGGTCGCGCTGTCGAGGTCGATGTGACCAAACGCCGCCGCGGCGCCAACCGCTGGTTCGACAAGGTGACCTGGGAGATCGGCCCGAAGACGCGCGAGCTACACACCCCGGGCGGCCTCTACCTGCTGCTGCTGGAACTCACCGCCCGAAGCCGCGACATCTGTGGATCGTCGGCCGCAATCTGCCTCTGGCGCAACGGACATCGCGAGAAGGTGACAGGGACCCAGCACGAGCATTACGCGCCGTTCGCCACGGACCTGCGGGCCAGCGGGCAACTCGTGCTCACGAAGTGGGCGCAGACCCGACCCCATCCGGTGCTGGCCGATCCCATCGCCGATGCTGAACCCGGCACAGCCGACGAGCAGCAGCCCGCACCATCGGCTGCACCACTCACGATCACATTCAACAGGATCAAGACCACTGTCGATGCCCGCCGCACCCGTCAGCTCGGCGGGCACCTGCCCTCGGCGGCGAAAACCAATACCGCGCAAGTCCTCTACAGCAACTACCTCAAGCCCGACGCCGGGACCCGGGACTGGGCCGAAGGCGTCATCGCCGACGCCCTCGCCGACGCGGAAGAGGCCGCCCGAGCAGCGCACGCTCGGATCACTGCCCGCCGCGGCAGCCCCACCGTCCTTCCCGGCACCGATGGGCCGGACCAGGCGGGCCTGGAGCCGGGCGCCGCGCGTGACCTGGCAGAGGGCCGGCTCGACACGGCGTGGAGTGCTTGCGCGGACTTCGAGCATCACCCGGAGACCGGCAAGGCATGCGGTGATTCGTTCCTGCTCTGCTTTCACTGCGGCAATTGTTTGGTGACCCGCGACCACCTGCCTCGTCTGCTGTCTCTGCTCGACGCACTGAACCGTCTGCGCCGTCATCTGAGCGAGGAACAGTGGTGGAAACGCTACGGATCCACCTGGGTCGCGGTCCGCCGCGACATCCTCGGCAAGTTCAGCGAAGCCGAAGTCACCAGCGCACGACAACAACAGGTCCCCGACGCCCTGCTCGATCTCGTCGAAAACCCATGGGAGACACCATGAGTGCTCTTGCCAGCGGGCCACTGGCCGCCGCCCCGCTGCCCACGGCGTTCGTCCTGGCCGGACGCCCCCTGCGGCCCGGTGTCCGGTTGCAGGACACCTCGCGTTTCAGCGACGACGT
The DNA here is from genome assembly GCF_023501985.1 of Nocardia sputi. NCBI lineage: Bacteria > Bacillati > Actinomycetota > Actinomycetes > Mycobacteriales > Nocardiaceae > Nocardia > Nocardia sputi. Next base: position 95,760 of record NZ_JAMFLC010000027.1, read on the forward strand.
CTGGCGGCTGAAGCCAGCGATCGTTCAGGTTCAGGAACGCACCGTGGTGATCGACTTCCTCACGCTGCCACAACGATTCAGGCCAGCGGCCCGGCGCCTGTTCTACAGCCTGCTCTGCCAGGACCTGGAGCCGCCGATCGGCGAGAAACACAGCGCGATCGCGTCGGTCCGGTCCGCGTTCGGGGAAATCAAACGCTTTCTGACCTGGCTCGACGCGAGATGGCCCGCGCACTTGCATGAGCTGTCTGCCATCTCACCGGCTGATCTGGATGCCTACAACCGTCACCTGCTCAAGATTTTCCCCCGCCGCCGGGGCGCCCGCGAAGCCGCACGAGCCGCGGTCCGTCTTCTCTGGCGCTGGCGCGGCCACCTGGGCAACGACCGGCTCCAATTCGATCCCCTGCACCTCGACGGATGGGGCGAAGACCGGCCACGCCGCGACCGGGAGAACACAACAGATCGGCTGCCCGAAGACGTTCTCGGCCCGCTGCTGGTCTGGGCACTGCGATTCATCGACTTCTCCGCGGACATTCTCGAAGCAGATCGCCTCTGGCGTTCCGAACGCACCGGCAACCGCTGCCCGGTGTCTCAGCATGGCGTCGATCACCGTCTGCGGGAGCTGCTGGACCGCCACGTCGCCGAACGGCGGCCGCTGCCGGGCTATCAAGGTCAACCGAACGCGACCCGTCTGGCCGCACGGATCGGCTGCCACCGGCGAGATATCTTGAGGCGGAGCGAGATGATCGACGCGGTGGCCGCCGTCGTCGGCATCGCCGACGCCGCGTTCGTCGAAACCGACGCCATCACAGGCACTCTCGACGGCAAGCCCTGGGTCACCGCGATCACCACCTCGCACGCCCTGCCCACGGGCCTGGCCGCGCTGGCCCGCCACCTGCAGATCGCCTGCTACATCACGACAGCTTTCCTCAGCGGGATGAGAGACGTCGAGGTCAAACACATCAAACGCGGCTGCATCGAGATCAAACGCGACGAAGACGGGCGGCCCTACCGCTGGAAAATCCACAGCCGAGCCTTCAAAGGCGAAAACGACGTCACCGGAGTCGACGCCACCTGGACCGTCTGCGAACCTGTCGCCCGCGCCGTCGGGGTCCTCGAACAACTCCAAGAGCCTGGCCAGGACTACCTGTTCGGCGCACTTCCACACGGCCCCGGGCAAGCCAAGGGAGACCGGGTGGATCGAGCCATCGGAGTCGGTGCCACCAACCTCAACCTCAACTTGTTCGTCGATTTCGTCAACAGCCTCTGCACCCAGCACGGCCGCACCGACACGATCGCCGCCGGGAGCAGCGGTCTGCGGCTGAAGACACGGATCTTCCGGCGCTCCCTTGCGTGGTTTATCGCCAGACACCCCGGCGGCGTCGTCGCCGGGGCACTCCAATATCGCCACCACAGCATCCAGATGTTCGAGGGCTACGCCGGCACCAGCGACTCCGGCTTCCGTGCCGAGGTTGAGAGCGAGCAGGCCATCGCCCGCGGCGAGGTCTACATGGAGATGATCGACTCCCACCAGCACCTGAACCTGGCCGGGCCGTCCTCGGCCGAGGCCGCCCGCCGCCTGACCGAATTCGGCGACCACGCCCAATTCGAGGGCCAGGTCGTCCGCGACGAGCATCGGCTCAAAAGGATCATGAAAAGGCACGATCCCGCGATCTATCCCGGCATCTACATCACCTGCGTGAACGACCCGGTCAAGGCGCTCTGCGAACGGGCCCGCAAGGGCAACAGCGAAGACCTCCCAGCCCACGGAGGATGCCAGCCCCTGGCCTGCCAGAACGTCGCACTGACAGCCGAGAACATCGGTGTCTGGCGCACCGAGATCGCCCGCATCGACGAGCAACTCGGCCGCATCCCCCTCCTCGCGCCGCGCCTTCACACTCTCCTGACCAGGCGGCGCCAGAAGATCGTCGACTTCCTCAAAGCCAACGAACAGGAACACTCGCCAGAATGACGCGCAACACCCCCGACGTCTCCGATGCTCTGGTCAGGAAACGATTCCAGGAATTGACCACCGCCTGCGAGGAACGCGGCAAGCATCCCAGCGTCTTGGAACTGGCCCGCATCCTCGGCTTGTCGAACACGACATTCCGTCGCCGCTACCCAGATATCGCCCAAGAGATCGCCGACCGGCGAACGACTCCGATAGCCGAGGCCGCCCGACGAACCGAAGAAGTCAGGCTCGCGGCGCGGAATTCGAAGCTCAGGAGAGAAAACCATCAACTGAAGCAGCAGCTCGAATTGGCCGTCGCGCAGATACAACGTCTAAGTCTTCACAATGCTCAACTCCTAAAGGAAATTCAGAGTGCAGCGAACGTCACCCACATCAGTCGGAGGAGCCACCACTGAATCGAGTCCCACCCATCAGTTCGGTCAACGGTCAGCACTGAAGGGTGCCCACAACCTGGCCTGGCACATCGTGCGCCGCCCGGGCGGCACCATCGCCGCAGCCACTCAGTACGGACACCTCTACACCGGCATGACTCACGGCTACGCCGGTCAAGCCGACGCCGGGTTCCTCGACGAAATCACCTTCGAGCAGTTCCTGCTGCGCACCGAGCAACTCCACGACGACCACCAACGACTGGCCCACGGCGAGCACATCTCCGGTCCAGCCGCCGCCCGTTATCGCCACCGGATCGCAGATGCCCACCACTTCCACGGCGTCACCATCACCACCGGTGCCCAAGCCAGTGCCGCATTGGCCAACCCCGACCTCCAGATTCATCACGGAGCATTACTGACATGCGTGTTCCGGCCCGAAACCGCGGCCTGCCACAGCGACATCACCGCTGATACGGGTGAACCGGTCTGGCCACGGTGCCGCCTGAGCTGCTCCAACATCGCCTACACCGACCGCGACATCACCCAGCTGCGCCGCCACGTCAACGTCCTCGCCACCGACCTCACCCACCCCGGCCTGCCGATGCCGCTGTATCGCCGCATCGCCGAGCGCCTCGCTGAGCACGAAAAGGCGATCGCCACACACGAATCCAGCCGACCCTAGACAGGACCCTGCCCCTTGTCTCGCCCCGCCAGCCGCTCTGCCCAGCTGACAGACGAGCGTCGACGCATCCGCGACGCCGCCGAGCGCCTGCTGACCGGCGCACCGCACCGCAGCAACGGCACCCTCACCATCTCCACCCTCGCCACCGAGGCCGCGCTGTCTCGGCAACGGCTCTACGAACACCACCCCGAGCTCGTCGCCGAGTTCAAAGCCAAAACCGGCTACGCGCCGGCGTTCGCGAACGCCGTTGCCCTGCAACAGCAACTCACTGACGCACATGATCGGATACGCGAACTCGAAGACCGCGAACGCGAACACCTCGACCAGATCAAAACCCTCTGCGCGGTCATCACCGAGCTCACCCACGAAACCAAAGCCAGCAAACTGGTGCTGCTGCCGCCGCGGCGGGTGGACTCATCCGGGCCAACCGACGTCCTCCGGTGAGCGGTCGGTGCGGATTCCCCGGAAACTCGGATGCCGCAAGATGCCCTCGGCGGTCATTTCACGATATTCGACGTCGGCGACGAAAACCGGATCCACCCACCGGGCCCAGCGCTCGACCGCGGCGGGTGCCCGCGCATCGAGTGGGCTGGTCTCGCGGGTAATCTGGTCCAGGGCGTTTGCGCAGTGTCCGGCGGGCCGCGTAGCTGAATCCGGTGCCGACGCAACCGGTGCATGGCAAGCTGCCGTGGCTGTCGTGGCCGGCGACGACCAACGAGCCGAACAACCGCGTGTTGGCTCCTGATCCGGGTGCTGGTAAGCCGAAATGTCAGAACATGTCGAATGCCGGGAACCCCGGTCCTTCGAGGGTATATTCGATGACCCGCACAGTCGTCGGATCGGCACGTTTGCGGTGACCTTTCGCCTCTATGAACCGCCCCGGCTTTCCTGCCGGTGTTTTACGAGCCGGTAGTCACTCGGCCCATCGGTCTGTGTCAGCGTAGTGCGCTGCCTCGTACTCGGTCGGTGAGATCATGCCCAGACTCGAATGCAAGCGCCGGTTGTTGTACCACTCGACCCATGCCGCGGTCGCGTACTCGACATCGGCGATCGTCTTCCACGGACCGTGGTGGAACACCGCCGTGCGGATGCATTCGGCCTTGTAGAGGCCGTTTATGGTCTCCATCAGGGCGTTGTCGTAGGCGTCGCCGACGCTGCCGATCGATGGGCTGATGCCCTCGATCCGCAGATGCTCGGTGAAGCGGATACTGGTGTATTGAGACCCCGCATCGGAATGGCATGTCAACCGACCTCTTTCGACCGGATTACCTTCATGGCCGCGGCGCCACAGCGCCATCCGTAACGGCACATCGACCAGCTCGACGTCCCGTTTGATCGAGGCATGCCAGCCCACGATCTTCTGGGAGAAGCAGTCCACAATGAACGCGACATACGAAAAAGACTGATACGTCCGCACATACGTGAAATCTGTCACCCACTTCCGGTCCGGCGCGACCGCGGTGAAGTCCCGGTCAAGTAGATCAGGTGCTCTGGTGTCTGCCGGGTTCGAGATCGTGGTCCTGGCTCGTTTACCACGCACGACACCGGTCAAGCCGAGCGAGCGCATGGCTCGGTCGACGGCCCCGAACCCGGCGTCGGGGAACAGGGTCCGGCGGATGAGAGCCAGCATCTTGCGCCGGCCATAGAGCCCTTCCGGGGTCAGCACACGCTGCCCGGCGGCGTTGGTGGTGAACGCCAGGGTCCGGATCGCGTCCTGGATCAGGGCGTCGGTCACGGTCCTGGCCGCCGGCCTGTTCCCGGGTCCAGCCGGGGCACACCAGGCCCGCAAGGTTCGTGCCGCGATCTCGAGCCCAGCGGTGCTGAGGGCGATCAAGATCGACTCGACGGCGTGACCAGCAGCGCGCATCTGGTCGGTGAATGCCACGATCAGCGGTTTCGGGGGTCGAGTTCCCCCGCGAAGAAAATTGTCGCCGATTTCAGGATGTCGTTGACCTCACGCAGCCGCTTGTTCTCCGCCCGCAACCGGCGCAACTCGTCGCGTTCGTCGCTGGTCACACCCGGCACCTGGCCCGCGTCGATCTCTTCCTGCATCACCCAGCGCCGCACCGATTCCCGGGACACGCCGAGGGACTCGGCGACCTGGACATGCACGGCACGCTCGGTCGAGTACTCCGAGCGGTGCTCCCGCACAAGCCTGACGGCCTGGCTCCGAAGCACTGGGTCGATCTTTTTGGGCATGGCCCATATCCTTCCTGCTACCCCATAACGGGGCGGCAGAAAAGCCGGGGCGGTTCACTACGATCTCCGACAGATACGAACCGTCGGGCAACTCCTCGACCGCCAGCAGGATGAGGTGGGATCGTATGCGTCACAACAGATCCGCTCCGCCCGAGCACGCTGCTCGCCACAGTTGCACACCGGTAGAACCACGATCGGCCAGCAACAGATCACCAGGACCCAGATGCTCGAACAGCTGACGGGCCGGCACCGGTTCGGCGGTCGTGAACGAGCCCAGCGCCCCCGCGGTGACAAACGCGTCTGCTGCCCCGCCCGGCCCCAATCGGCCGCCACACGATCCACCAACTCCGGCGGAAACGTCCGCGTCGACAGCCCGACCGCGATGCGGTCGGGCAATCGCTCATCCGTTTCCGGCTTGACCTGACCAGGTCTCGGCATCCACACACCTCGGCCGCAGACCTATCAGGTAAAATCCTTAAGTCACTGGTTGGGCTAACAGGTCGACCATTCTTCATCACTCAGTTCGCGAGTCGTTGCTTGAATAGTTGAAGCCTTACCGTCTGTTCCATCCGGGACGGCTTTGAAGATACCAGTGCGGATCCGATACTTCTGGTTAATAGGCCCGTCGGGGTAAGTTTGCATATATGGAGTCTCCAGGTACCCATAATAGATCCTCATGATTTGCGCACGTTCGATGAAAGCAATGGTCCCCTCGTTCACCGTCACCTGAGTGCTTCCGCCTTCGGTGTGTGCGGTCTCGGATGAGGCTCCGAAGGCCATATTCGCCACATTCGGGCCGACGGTCACGCCAAAGGTATACGCAGCTCTCGTCTCATCACTCCATGCGACGGTCTGCACCAGGCTGGCCGCGCTGCAATTTTTTGCCGATGAACCCACCTGCTTAAATGACACTCTTGGCGTCTCGAGCACCTCACTGACCCCTTCGACAGTGAATGTACAGTTAAGGCCATGGCTCTCGCATTCCGTCAGTATTTCCCAACTGGACGGATCCGTGGCGCTATATTCGATGATCTCCTCGGCAGAGGCTGTCGGCGTCATTATCGAAAAAATTCCGAGAGTCATGATCGAGATGAGGGCCGCTCGCCGTACGCGCCGCGGTACCGTCGCCGGGCAGGTTTTCATCTTCTCCATCCTCCATGTCTGGTATCGCGTTCCTGGACCGTCTGTAGCCCTGCTGGAAAGTCTCGCCGTAACAATGGATACAGTCGGTCAGGTAAATTCTGTGCTTGGTCTTCGGTAGAGTTGTTCTACTTGATGTGGGCCGGAAGGCGCCACGGCTGCCCGTGGCAGTTCCAAATCCGCAGCTGGGTGCCATCGGAAACATCCTCGGCGTCCAGGCATCGACCCGAATGAGGATTACGGAGCGTAGAACGCGTTGCTGTGCCGCCTTTTTCCCACCGCTGCGCTTCTGCTCCATTGCAGGGCCACAACTGCACTCGCGTGCCGTTCTTCGTGGCGCCACCGTCTACGGCAAGGCATTTTCCGAGGATTTGCAGCGTGCCGTCTGCGTTAACGGTCCACCTCTGGTTCGCTCCCCCATGGCAAGGCCACAACACAATCGGTGTGCCCGCGGCATCTGAGCCCTCGTAAACGTCCATGCACTTGCCGCCGGGCCCGATGACAGGGCCGGTCCTAGGGAGGCTCCACTTCTGGTTCGCCCCGTCGTGACATTCCCAAATCTGAAGCCGGGCACCGCTATCGGTGGAGCCGTCCACGATATCCAGGCACTTACCCGTCTGCACGTTACGCAGCCTCGATCCGTCCGACATCCACTGCTGTCTTTTTGTCGCGTTGCAGGTATACAGATGGGTCAGGGTTCCACCCCCGGTTCCGGTGCCGACAAGGCCGAGGCATTTGCCAAGAGCGGTCAGGGAGCCGTCAGGCTGAACCACCCATTGCTGGTTCACTGCGCCGGTACAGTCTGCCAACACGATCGGCGTACGATCTGCTGAGCCGTCCCCGCTCACGGCCATGCATTTACCAGCCGCCCCCACGACAGGGCCGGTAGCCCAAGAGTTATCAGCCCGCGCTGACGGGTCGGACAGCGCCAGAATAACCATAGGAGCCGCACACACCGCCGCTGCCAGCTTTTTCAGTCGGTTCATTCTTCCACCTCTCCATTGCGCTAACCTCTGCAATCGCGGCTGCGAATAACGGCGGTCGTGAACGAGCCCAGCGCCGCCGCGGTGATCGCATGCGTGCCACACTCGGCTGAACCAGAACTCTTGAATGTTCTGGTCGGCTCAGCCGAGGATGATCGAGTCTCGCCTGGGTGGTTCCGCTGGGCGGTGCGCCTCCAGCCACATGTGAACTGCTTGGGCGACCCCGCTGAACCAGCGGCACGCGGCGCTGTCGGGCGATCACCCGGAATTTGTCCATAATCCGGGTGGGAGGAAGGTCGTGAACGGCTCGGCCCCCGCGGTGTCGATGATTTTAGCTCGCGCCTTCCGGCGTTGGCTTGTTCCACGGCGGTCTGGATCTCGAGGCCGAACTGGCCTGCTCTGGCCTTCAGCTGTTCGTGGAGCTGTTCGGGCAGCTCGGTGACGATCTTCTCTCGGTCGGAGCTGCTGGCTGGAAGACCCATGATGGACACCTTTGCCGAGTAGTGCGGGCGACTGCGTGGTATCGGACCCGCGGCCATCATCCCTTTGTCGGGCATGAACGGCCTCTGTGGATATTACCGGCCGCACGCCGCTTGTTCGTGGGAATCATTGTGCAGCGTTGTGTTTCGCGGACGGAGGTCATATCGGCCAATGTCGCGGCGAGCAGAGCGAGCATCGAGCGGACAGACTGTTCGGTGGCGCAGTCATCTCGGTCACCGGGTGCAGGTTGGTGGTCAGTCGGTCCGTGGCGGGACGTGCCGGGGATCGATGTCGCGTAACCCGTGCCAGACCGGGTGGCGCAGGAAGCCCTCGCGGGTCCGTTCGGCGACCGCCACAGTACCGACCAGCCGGGGCTGCACCCAGACCACACCCTGCGCGGCGGCGCCGTTGACGACCGGCGGCGTGTCGCGCTGCAGCGCAATGAGTCTCACGTGAAGATCGGCCAGCGCGGCACGGGTGTACCCGGTGCCGACGTTGCCCACCCACACGAGGTCGACGCGGTGATTTCGTGCCTGACGTTGTGCAGTGTCGGTGATCAGGCCACCGCGACCAGGCCCGCTCGGCGCCGGGCTGTGTCCACACACAGCGCGCGGCCGAACGGCATTCTCGGAAGGCTACTCGGCCGCCTCTGGATATACGAGACCGCCGCGATCAACGACCAGGCGATCGCATTACTGGCGGCCTCGCCCGGTGACTCCGTGCTGGACATCGGGTGCGGCCCGGGTCGAGCGGTGGCCGAAATCGCCAGGCGGGGCGCCCGAGTCACGGGGATCGCCCCCGCCTCGGGGATGATCGCGGAGGCATGTCGCCGCAATGCCGCGGCGATCCTCGCAGGCCAAGTCGACGTGCTGCACGGGCACGCCGGGGCACTGCCCGTGCCGGAGAAGTCGTACCAGGCCGCCCTGACCGTGCACACGATCTATTTCTGGGACGACCTGGACGCCGGACTACGCGAGATCCGCCGCGTTCCGACGCCCGGCGGCCGACTGGTCGTCGCATTCCGACCAGCTGAACATGGCCTCCCACGCCGCCTCGACCCGCAGGTATACCGCGGACCGACCACCAACCAACTTACCGATGCACTACGCCAGTCAGGGTTCACCCGAACCACTGTCGAGCAGGGCGAGCACACAACGATCGTCGTCTCCCACGTCCCAGACGACCAACAGCCCGAACCGTTCGCGCACGCGACGAACACCGTGCCGAAACCGGCAACATGACCACCGACCCAAGCAGCCCGGAAACTGCACGATGATCTACACTCGCACAACGAGTTTCGACACCACTGTCGGGCAGTGAATGGACCGACATCCCGGTCGACACCATACTCGACACCGCCGCCTCCCACAGCCTCGAAGGTGTGGTCAGCAAACGTATCGACTCCATTTACCTCCCCGGAACGCGCTCCCGCCTGTGGTTGAAGACGGCAATCCGCCAGACGACGGACGTGATCATCGCAGGCTGGGTTCCCAGCAGCAGTGGCGGAGAGCGTGGAGCGCTCGGCTCCCTGATCCTGGGTTGGGCATAGTCGGTCAATGATCAGAGAATTGCCGGATGCCTCAGTCGCGGTGGTTGGTTCGGTTTGCCAAGAATCCCGGGGAGGGTTGGCTTAGGCGGGAGGGCATCGCTGAGGGCACTCCCTTCCTGCTGTCTCCGCTGTTCGACTACGACGTCCGACGACGCGCAGCCGACGCCGGTGAGGAGTACCGCGGCCGCTGCTGCCGCGGTGGGGAGGATGCGGCGTATCGCTCAGTGAGGCCGTATCCGAGTCCGAACGTGACGGCCAGCCATCTGAGGAACGCGTGGAGGCCGACGCCGAGATCGAGGCCGAAGGGGTCCATCGATCTCATCTCCTTCCGAGATCGGATCTTCTGCGGTTCCCCGACCTGTACATGATTTATCGCTGCTCACAGCCTTGCCGCATCATCGATGGCACTGATGAGAGTTGGTCGGCGCGGTCGGTGACGCGGGCGCGGCCGAGGGGGAACGGGAGGGTGATGGGGTCGCCGGGGCGGTGGGCCTCGATGAGTGTGAGATGGGGTGTGAGGCCGGTCAGGCCGGTGAGGCGGGCTTGGCTGTAGTGGGTGCCGACGAGCAGCACTTCGACTTCGCAGTCGTGCACGGTGTCGGTCGGTAGCGAGCGGTCGAGGGTGGCCGCGATCGTCGTGACCGGTTCCAGACCGCGGTCGAGATAGCTCTCACCGGCGTCGGACGGCCCGTAGATCCAGGTAAGGACTTCCGGGCCGGAGCATTCCCCGAGAAAACTCCAGCCGCGTACTCGCATCATGACATCCAGCCCGGCGAACACCCGCAGGTCCGCCGCGGGTACCGGGTGACCGCAGGGTGTGCCCAGCGCCTGCATCACCGAGGACGGCGGGTATCGGCGATGCCAGATGTGTGTGCGCATCGCCGCGACCCACGCCACCTCGCCGCGCGGTACGCTCCAGGCCGCGTCACCGCCGGATCGGCTGGCGCGGCGACGGGCTGGTTTCTTCTTCGCACCGGACACGGGCGCTCATGCTCGCAGCCCGCCTCCCCGCACCTCAGCAGACACGCCCACCGGTGTCGCTGAATTTCCGGCTCCGACCGTATGCCAGCTCAGCGCCCTGCATTCGGTCGAAGACCAGCTCGCGGCGTAGGCCAGCGGGGTATTCGGGGACGCGGTGGCGGCGGGAGCGGCAAGGCGCGCTGCGGTCACGCAGGCACAGCGCCTACAGACCGGCGGCGAGCTCGTCGAGGTCCTCGTGGAACCGCCCAGTCCATCCTCGCGAACCCGCCTCGCCGGTGTGGAAGGCGCGGCCGGTGGCGCTGCCGCCGGCAGGGGGAATCGTGTGCTTGGTTCGTGTCAACGGTCAGTGGGAGACCCGGGTGGGTGGCCTGGTCGGGTCCGGATGGGCGGACAGTGTTTGCCCGGCCTGGCGGCCACGAGTTCTCCGGGCGGGCGGCCTGGTGGGCAAGGGACCATGTGTGAAAGTGTCAACTGCTATTTGATGTGGGGTGAGGCGTTATCCGGCGTAAAAATTCCAGCAGTTCTGCCTCATGGTTGTGGTGCGCCCACTGGGACAGTTCGCTGAGTGTGGTCTGCAACTGGTTGTCGAGTTGGGTTAGTTTGCAGACGCAGCTTGCCTCCACGTCGCCGCCCTCGTCGGGATCGCGGCTGGTGTCGTTCACCGCGAACACTTCGACGTGCCGCGCCTGCGGCGCAGCCGGTATGGGGACGAGCTTGACGAAGTAGCTTCCTTCCCAGAAATAGAAGTCGGTTTCCTCGCCACTACTGCGGGCGTTCTCGATCGCGTTGCGCAGCGATCCCAGAAACGACAGCACGTCGTCACTCCAGTTGCGCTCGGGGAAGTCATGGCCGTCAATGGTGAGCCAGACCCTGCCCGAAACGTAGAGCTGAGATTCGCGGGAATCGACAGACAGCTCGTGCACGGGGACGTTCAGTTCGAACATGGCCCCTATTGTCGGCTCACCGGTTTCAGCTTCTCCTCACCGAGAATCAAGGCGAGAGCGGCACCACCCCCTTGCCTGCCAGCGCTTCGGCCAGCCGGTGGGAATCGCCTTTGGTGAGCACCAGGTGCGCGTGGTGCAGCAGGCGGTCGACAGTCGCGGTGGCCAAAGTCTTGGGCATGATCGAATCGAAACCGCTGGGGTGGATGTTGCTGGTCACCACGATCGAGCGGCGTTCGTATGCGGCGTCGATCACCCGGTAGAACGCTTCAGCGGCGTCCGTGGCGACGGGCAGCATGCCGATGTCGTCCACTACGATCAGATCGCAGGCGCAGATGCGCGCCACCGCGCGGGCGATCGACCCGTCGACTTTCGCCTTCCCGATCGTGGCCGTCAGGGATTCGAGGGTGAACCACGACACCCGCAGATCCTTCTCGATCGCCGCATGCGCCAATGCTTCGACGAAGTGACTCTTGCCCGTTCCGCTCGGACCGGCGACAGCCAGATTCTCCTGCCGCCCGACCCATTCCAGGGTGGCAAGCGCATTCTGGGTGGCTTCGGGGATGGACGACTCTTCCGGCAGCCAGGACGAAAAGGTCTTGCCGGTGGGGAAGTTGGCGTGTTTGCGGCGTTGCCGACGGGTGGCGGCATTTCGGCCCGCGACTTCCTCGTTGAGCAGCACCCGCACCACCTCGGCTGGGTCCCAGCGCTGCGCCCGCGCGGTCGCGAGGACATCGGGTGCGGCCTTGCGCAGATAGGGCAGCCGCATCCGGCGGCAGATCTTGTCCAGCTCTTCGGGCAACGCCGGCGGTCTCGGAGAACTCATGCGCCAAACCTCCCCCAGCCGGCGGTGCCGGGCTGCACCGAGTGCGTCTCGTCCGCGCGGACGACATCGGTGAGTCCGGAGAACTTGGCGAGGTGGTCGAGGATCGACACCAGGTCACCGTCGTCGAACCGGCCCGCGGCAGCGGCGACCCCCAGCGCCTCGTCGACCGCCTCCGAACCGGTCAGTGCCGCCAACTCCAGGGCGCGGTTCATCTTCGCCCGGATCCGTGACACCCCGGACGCGGACGCCTCGGTCAGCCAGCGGCGAGCGCCCTCACCGAGTTCGAGGAACGCGACCTCCTCGACTGTCCGCGGACGCAGTTTCCGCACCCGCGGCAGATCCCCGCCCACATGATGCGGATAGTGCTCGTCGAGAATCCGCGGATTCCCCGGCGTCGACAGCCGATGACGGGCGATCTCGGCCAGCCCCTGCGAGGTTCGGGCGGTGATGACAAGTTCCTCCCCGGCGACCCGGCACCACACCTTCTGTCTCTGATGCCCATCGGGGGTCGAGTAGCGCACCGACCCCCACCGGATCGTCTGATCGTCACCGACCAGGCGTTCCTCACCGAGCGCGACCGCATGCGGTTCGGCCGGCAACACGTGCAGCAGCCCTCGCTCGATCGCTAGCCGGGCCACCGGCGCAACAGCGGTCTCGCGATGCGGGCGGGCATTGACCCGCTCACACCACGCCCAGCACGCATCCGCCAGCTCAGTGAACGAGGAATACTCCGGCAGCAGATTCGCCGTCGTCGGCACCAGATCGGCTTTCGCGATCTTCACCGTGTGCTCCGCGCCGCCCTTTGATTCCGGGTCGAACGGCTCACACGTCTCCACCTTGCAGCCGTAATGACGCCCCGCCGCGACGATTTCGGGATGCCGAACCGGCAGCCCCGCGATCCGGTCCACCGTCACCGTCCTCGGGTTGTCGGTGAGCAGATACGTGGGGGCGCCGCCGATCCGGCGCAACGTCGCATCGATGCCCAGCACCAGCGACCCCAGTGTCTGGTCCCACGACGGAATCACCACCCGGAACCGTGACCACGCCAGCCAGGCGCAGAACAACTGCGTCCGGCGTTTGTTCACGCGCGGGCCTTCGCCCCAGTCGAACTGCAACCACACCCCAGGCTCGGGGATCCATGGACGATACTTGCGGCGGTGGCCGGCCTTCCATGCCTGCTTGGCTTCCGCGACGGCGCGGCGAGTGCTGCGCTCGGCGCCTGAGAACCCCATCGCCGTCAGCCTCTGATGCACCACATCCGCACGGATCTTGCCGTGAGACTTGTCCACCAACTCCTCGACCTTGTCCAGAAACGGGTCGATAGCCCTCGACCTCCGCAACCGATCCAGCGGGTCCCGGCCCGCGTCCCGCAACGCGACATACCGCGCCACGGTCTTCTCATCCACTCCCGCCAGCTGCGCCGCCGAATGCGCGCAGCGTGTCAGATCGAACGCTTCCAGGATTTCCATGATCTCCCTGTCGGACTTCGTCAACGGGATCCCTTCCAACGTCGAGGCTGGCCAATGCGCATCACACACGAGCCAACCCGCCCGAAAGGATCCCGTTTCGCATTTACTCAGGCGTGTCCCGGAGACCCGACGTCCGCCCACCCGGAGAAATCATGGCCACCGGCCCGGAGGCACACAGCCACCGAACCGGAGTATCACCTGGCCGCTAGCAGTTCGGCGGCAGCGCGCGTATCCGAGACAGGGCACCGGCCACCGGAGGTGGCCAAAGAATGCTCCCACTATCAGCCTCCGCTGAGGTCGTCGAGCTCACGCGTTCGCGTAGCCTCCGGCAGTCCACACGAACCAACGGAATTGCTGCGGCGCGAAACCCTGCCGAGCGGGAACCCCCGGCGTCGGAGAGTACGGCCAGAACGCAAGACCGCACCGATGGCAATAGAAGGCAGCCCGCCATAGTGTGTATGCGGCGTGACGCCCTCGGGCGATCTTGCTGTTACGGCGTGCTCGCTGGATTGCAACCGTCACGACAAGCAGTCCTGGGGTGGCGATCGCGCCGGAGACGAAGAGAATCCCCAGTATCGCGGCCAAATCTTGCGACTCGGGTTCGATGGTGCGGTAGGCGGCGAAAGCCGGAGCCAAAGCGAACAACGCTGGAAGCAACAGCAGGAAACCAACCGAGAGCAGGCGCCCGACAGGTCGCTGAACAGGCTCCCAGGCGAGGCTTCGGGCGAGTGCTGTGGTGTGGGTGCTTTCGGTGATGGAGGTGCCGAACACTGGAACCAGGCCAGTCGAAGCTATCCCTACCCCGGAATAGACGCTCGTCCCCAAAGCGGTCGACACGCCTGTCGGCGGAACGTGAAAACTGGATCTGGCACGGTTTGCGTGATTGACCCGACCCGGATTGCCAACGCGCGCTTGATAATCGATCATGTGGCCGGTGTTCTGATCTTGGACCGATGGCGGTCCTGTTCCCGCATCTGGATGGGCT
>NZ_JAMFLC010000028.1:0-107634 GCF_023501985.1 Nocardia sputi
GCGGGGCATTACGGTGGGACACGAAGACCTCCGGCAGGTGAATGCGTTCCTAGACAGCTCGCACTTCACCCGGAGGTCTTCGCCATGTCAGCCCGACACGCCGCTACCAACGTCCGTGGTCAGTACACCTAGGCAGATCCGGCGGGCGACACACTCCATACCTGGCAAATGGGCGAGTTGGATCGCTATGTCGGCGCTTGCCGCAGCGCTGGTGGCAACCGGGCGATGTCAGTAGCAGTTGGCGCCGGCGAGCAGCTGAGTACCGGAGGAACGCGTCTGGATCCGGCGTCGATGATGGCGACCTTCAGCGCGCCAACCTCGCGTCGATGTCTTCGGCCAGATACGGGCATTCGGTCGCGGGATTGTCGCGGTGACATCGCAACGCGTGCTCGAGAAAATCTTTGGCAGCGATGAGTCGCTCGATCTGGGCTTCGAATGCATCGGTCCGAGTGCGTATCACGTCGTGCCAGTCCCCGTTGCTGCCTCGACCGGCCAGCACCGCGGCGATATCGCTGAGGCTCATCAGCCCGGTTTCCTGGAGGTATTGGATTATCGCCAGCCTGCGTATCTCGTCCTGGCTGTAGTACCGCCGACCGCCTCTGCGATCTTCCGGTGAGATCAGTCCTTCCTTCTCCCACCAACGCAGTGTCGACGTCGCTACGCCCAACAACTCGGCGACTTCGCCGATCGACCTCGACTTCACACTGCAAGCCAAGCGCATCAAGATCCGGCCCACAACCCTTGACTTGAAGTTGACTTCAACTGTGAGGCTGGTCGTTCAAATGCCAGGAAGAGGAGGAACGACGATGTGCGGTATCACCGGCTGGGTCGATTGGGAGCGAGACCTCACCCAGCAGCGTCCGCTACTGGAAGCGATGACCGATACCCTCATTCCGCGTGGTCCCGACGCGGGTGGGGTGTGGCTCTCGCCGCGGGCGGCATTCGGTCATCGACGATTGGCGGTGATCGACATCGAGGGTGGCGTGCAACCGATGCAGGCCAGTCGAGAGGGTGAGCAGCCGTGCGTGGTGACCTACAGCGGGGAGATCTACAACTTCCCTGAGTTGCGTGGCGAGTTGCAGAGACTAGGCCACCAGTTCCGAACCCGATCCGACACCGAAGTGCTACTACACAGCTACCTGGAATGGGGCGAGCACTGCCTGCCCCGATTGAATGGCATGTTCGCCTTCGGCGTCTGGGACCCCAACCGGCAGGGGCTGCTGCTTGGACGCGACCGGCTGGGCGTCAAGCCACTGTTCTACCTGCCCTACGCTACCGGGGTGCTATTCGGCTCGGAGCTGAAAACATTGCTGGCCAACCCGATCGCTGCGGCCGAGGTCGGTATCGAGGGCCTTGCCGAGGTGTTCTGCGCCACCCAGACTCCCGGGCATGCGGTGTTCCGCGATATTCGCGCACTGCGGCCCGGCCACTACGCGTGGATCCAGCGCCGGAGCTGCCGGGAGCAACGATACTGGGCGCTGACCAGCGGTGAACACCCCGACGATCTGCCGACCACCACCGCTGCGGTGCGCGAGTTGCTGGAGGACATCGTGCGACGGCAGCTGATCGCCGACGTTCCGGTGGGCACGCTACTGTCCGGCGGCCTGGACTCCAGTGCGGTGACCGCGCTGGCCACAGAAGTGCTGAACCGGAACAGCCGCGACCGACTCGCCACATACTCGATCGACTTCGAGGGCAACCAGGATAATTTCCAGCCCAGCGCGATTCGCCCGGAACAAGACACCCCGTTCGCGCGGATGGTGGCACAGCGAGTGCGCAGCGATCACATCGAGTTGCTGCTACGCACCGACGAGGTGATCAGCGCCCGGTCCGAAGTGTTGCGTGCTCGCGACCTGCCCGGACTCGCCGATACCAACGCCGCCCAGTACTTGTTGTTCCGCGAGGTCAAGAAGCGCTCGACAGTGGCGTTGTCCGGAGAGTCGGCCGACGAGGTGTTCGGTGGCTACCCCTGGTTTTTCGATCAGCGTATGCTCGGTGCCGCTACATTCCCGTGGGCGGTCTCGGTCGCCGCGTTCGAGCCGGTACTCGACACCGAGTTGTGGCGGCTGCTGCGACCGCAGGAGTACATCGCCGAGCGCTACGCACAAACCATGGCCGAAGTGCCAGCGCTAGACGGTGAGGCGCCGGGCGACGTACGGATCCGGGAAATGTTCTACGCCAACCTAACTCGATGGCTGACCATGCTGCTGGATTTCAAAGACCGGATGAGCATGCGAGTCGGCCTCGAGGTTCGGGTGCCGTTCTGTGATCACCGACTGGTGGAGTACCTGTGGAACACCCCGTGGGCGTTCAAGACCTCCGACGGGCGAGTCAAAGGCCTGCTACGGAACGCGGTCGCCGACCTGCTGCCAGCCCCAGTGCTGGATCGGAAGAAGACCTCGTTCCCCGTCAGCCAGCATCCGGCCTACGAACAGACACTCCGGGAGGAGATGCGGGCCGAACTCGCCGACCCCAACTCGCCACTACTACCGCTGGTACGCCGAGAGGCGGTCCTCGACCTGCTGGCCGGACCGCCCGGCCAGCAGGGCATGTGGCGCTCTGCGGACACGCTGTCGTTGCTGCTACAGATCGCCGAGTGGCTGCGGGTCTATCACATCAGCATCCGATGAAACCACTGGACGCCGAGCTGAGTCATGAGGGCAGTTCAGTCCGGTTGCGTGGGCCCTGGCGGACAGAACTCCAGGACAGCCCATCGGTGAATTCGCCGCGGCTATGCGCTGTCCAGGAGCCGGAGTTCAATCTGTTGTCGACAGGCACTTTTCGCGCCGCGCACCCGCAGTCGATAGTCCTAGTCAACCGAGCGCGCCGCTGGTGGCCGTGCCGCAGGTTCCAACGCATCGCGCTGTATTCGAGGCGGCATCTGTGTCATGGCCGGTGTGCTGGACTCGAAGTTGTTCAGTCCACTTCCGGGCGGCTCGGCGTCGCAATGAGGTCGCGCCTGTTCACATCCGAGCTTGTCGATCTCGGTGAAAAGCGCCTCGATGATCGTATGCATCTGCTTCTCCGCGATCTGGGCGTAAGTGCGGATGTACTCGATCTCCGCGGGCAGGGGATCGGAAGATCCTGCTGGATCGGCCACCACGGCGGCGATGCCGTCCGCCGCGCGGGCTGCCGACTGCTGGGCCTGCCGCAGAATCTCTGCGTACTGCTCGCGGGCGTGCGCGACCAGCTCACGGGCATAGATCTCGGCTTCGGCCACCGTTGATTCCGCGGTGATCTGCGCCTGGCTGAGCATGTTCACTGCGCGTACGTTCACTCCGAGCAGATCGCGCTGGGAATCCTCGCGCAGCTGTGCGTTCTCGCGCTGCAGTTCCTCCAGCTCGGTGCGCAGGGATTCGACGGTGGAGGAATCGCCGAGCGCCGACTTGTACATCGAGACCCGAAGCTCGAGATCCGCAACCTGGTGAGCTAGATAGTTGTTGTCGGCCAGCAGCGCCTTCTCGTCGCCGAAGTCCAGCTGCTGGGTCAGCCGCTTGTTCGCCGAGTTCAGCCGGGAAACCTCACGGGCTACTCGCCGGACGAATTCGTCGACGTCGCGTTCGTCGTACCCGCGGCGACCCAGTGCCGACTTCTTGAATTTCGCGTTCTCGATATCACGTGCCCTCAGCGTCATGTCGCTACCTCGTGCGCAATCTCTCCGCCGGAGCTGCGGAGGTATTCGGTGTGATGTCCTCGGGGGTGCGGCCGTCGAGGTTCTCGAATCGGATGGCCGAGTCGGGCAGGCCCGCGCGCCGCAGTTCACCGGCAGCGTGCTCCACCATCGCGGCGGAGCCGCAAATGAGCGCGGTCCTGCCCTGCCAGGGGCCGGTCTGGGCGGCCACCGTGCCGACCAGCCCCACAGCACCCGGGTAGGTCGGGTCATCGGAGACCACCGGGGTGTAGCGCAACCATGGCCTGGTCCCGGCCAGCTCGGACAGGAAGGCATGATCGTAGATGTTCCATTGAGTCCGGACCCCGTGGAAGAGATGGACATTCGTGGCCTCGCCCGTGGTGCGCCAGTTCTCGTCGAGTTGTTCGATCAGGGCGGTCATCGGAGCGAGCCCCGTACCGCCCGCCACCATCAGCAGATCCCCGCGGAAATTCGCGGGCAGGGTGAGTGCGGTGCCGATCGGCGCGCCCAGCCGCAGTGTGTCGCCGACCGTGACCGTCCGGGCGAGGGTGGCGCTGACCTGTCCACCGGCGACGATCTGCACATGCAGGTCGAGGGTTCCGTCGGGGCGGGGCGCGTTGGCCGGGGTGTAGTAGCGCCACAGCCGCGGCCGCTGCGGAACCTCCACGGCCATGGACTGTCCGGCGGCATAGTCGTAGGGCTCGGTGGGCCGGATGCGTAGCAACCCGACGTCCATTCCGCGGCGTTCGGTGGCGACGACCTCCGCCTCCCACCAGGCTGGAGTGGTTTCCTCGTCCTCCTCGGCCGCCGCCATCATGATCTGGGCGACCGAGCCATACGCCTCGGCCCAGTCGGAGGCGAGACTGTCGGTCCACGCCTCGCCGAGGAAGTACTGGAGCGTAGCCAGCAGTGACGCTCCGGCCGCAGGGTAGTGGTCGGCAACGACCTCGAATTTGCGATGGTCGCGGCCAAGTTGCCGCACAAAGGTGGGGTCGGCGGCAACACGGTCGACATTACTGACAATGCGGCCGAGCGCCACTAAGAATTTGCCGCGCTGGGCGGCCATCGACACCGGGAACAGATCTCGGACTTCGGGGTGCGTCATGAACAGATGTGAGTAGAAGTACAGAACCGCCTCGTCGCCGACCTTCTCAATCCTGAGCCAGCTGTCTCTGAGCGCTGGAACATCCATGTCCGATCACCAACTCATCTGTCGATCGATCCTGTACCGGCGCAACACCTCTCGATCCCGGATTTTCCAACGGAAACACCTCGATCCCGGGATGCCGATGATGACCCCGAACTCACTCGTACGCCCTGAACAGAGGGGCCTCATATCTGCGCCCCATGCAGGTCCTTCGAACACGGCATGAACTTCTCACGATCTGCAGCCGAACGCAAACGGGGAGAACGCCTTTGACTACAGCAGGTGACGTTGGTCAGCACCTCGAACAAAGCCTTTCGCAATCATGCGCGTCGCGCACCAGTGTCAATCGCATAGAGCTGGTCTATGGTGGCGATGTCGTTGTAGAGCCGTACCCAGCCAGGACTGCTTCGTCCCAAGCAGGTCCATGTGGTGAGCGGGCAAGCGTCTGGCATGCTTCGGCCCAGTTACCATGGCCGCCGGAACTTTCAACGCCCCGGCGTCATCGCGCGACCCCACTCGATCACTCGCGAGTGGCCCCTGTCGCCGGAGCAGCGCACCCGCGCCCCGGCTCGGTCGACCGGTCGCACTCGTCGCTTCGGCCACGCCGATTCACCCCTGTTCTTCGACCGCTTTGCCGCGCCGTTGTCGGCGGGCAGATCAGCCGCACCCATCGTCGCCATGCTCTGTATCCCTGAAGTCGCTCTACATCACGTACGGGGATATGCAGACCAAGTAGTCTTATCCGAGTCTGGCGAGTAGGGGTGAGACTTGATTCGTAAGCATTGCCATGATGAATTTCGCCAGCAGGCCCATTACATCTGAGTATGCTTCACGCACACCGTTTGTCAATAAACTTGGATCGACTGTGCGACAACCAAGTCCCTACCGCCACCGCCGGTCGCTACATTATGGGCGACCGTCGGAAAATGGGAGGAGTCGATCGCACGATAGGCGCGCTCGACATCCCTCCTCGGCGGTTCGCCGCTCCGATCATTTCTCGGATTCCGTAGTATCAACCGGTCATGCAGCCGAACCACTGACGATGTCTGATGCCAGATTCGACACCGTGCCGATGATCTGTTCCACGGTCTCGGCGGGCACACCCGCAGCTGCGAGAGAATCGGACAGATGCGCCGCCACGAGTTCGAAGTGGCGCATCGTAATTCCCTTACCCTGGTGGATGCGATGCATCGGGGCACCTGTGTAGGGATCGGGACCGCCGAGTGCCGCGGCGAAGAACTCCACTTGACGCCCCTGGAGCCGGGACATATTGACGCCCTTGAAGAATCCGGCCAACTCATCGTCCGCGAGAACCCGGACATAGAAGTCGGCGACAACGACCTCGAGTGCCTCGGCGCCGCCGATCCTCTCATAAATACTGCTCATTACATCTCTTATCTGCGTGTGGATCTAGGCATCCGTGCCGACCGACCCATTAAGGCGCCTCACCCAGGTGGTACGCGATCCTGTGAAACCCGTTCGGAACGCCACTGGAAACCACTGGGGATCGTACTGGGGAGAGTAGTCGCCGACAACGCGAGCTTCCCATGTCCGGAGAGACTGTCAATTTTTTAACCGCCCTGGTTCACTTCCGGTGACGCCCGGGCTATGCGAGCAGGATGCGGTGCCGAAGTAGCTGAAAATTGGCCCTCCCATACATTTGTCGCTTGATCAGTTTGGTCTTGGTGTTGACGCCTTCGATCGGGCCGTTGCTGTAGGGCCGGGCGACCGCGGCGTCGTGGTCCTGGTCGAGGCCACGTAGGAAAGGGTCGAGTTCGGTCAGCCCGGCCTCGCGAACTTTGATTCATCCACTCGTCGAGAGCGCCACCGCGACGTTCGATCAGGATCGCTGCGAACTCGCCGACGAGCCGAGCCAGGTAGGTCATCTCGGGGCGTGCCCCGAGAAGTTCGTCCAGATGAGCACGGCGTCCGGCGGGAAGATCGGTCGACCGGCTCATGATCCACGAAGTCGGCCGGCGCGGTGCGGCGGAGTACCGCGGATTCCGGGATGGTGCTTCCTGGTATCTGGGTGAGGTACTGCGCCGGAATCTGGGCGGATACTGGGACCACGATCAGGAGGGGGACGAGGTCGTCAGGCAGGTCGGCGCACGTAGCCAGCTGATGTTTCCGTTCCTGGACTTGAAGCACGTGTTCGATCAGCCGGGCTACCTGGGACGGCACTACGACTATTGCGCCGTGAATGAATAGTTGTAGTCGCCGCTTCGGCAAGGAGTGCGAGGTGCGAGGCTCATGGACGACGATCCGCTGACAGAGTGGCGGGACATACTTCTGGGGGCGGTTCTTCGATCTGGACGACGACGAAGTGCTGGACGACGTTACGCTCGATGTCACCGCCTCGCCCCTGCGCGGGCTGGCGACATACGCGCAGCAGCTGGACTTCGATGATGAGGAGAGCGTGCCGGCGGTCGCGGCGTATCTCGGCGAGACACTGATGCGTGCCGGCGGAGGCTGCTGGGCATGGATCGATGAGCTGCCGCTGGTACGGCTGGACGACGGCTCGGGCTGGCACCGGTTGGACCGGTGCAGCTGGTCGAAGAGGCCGACCGGTCGTTCGAGGCCGTGCACGCGGAATGGGCAGCGGCTGCCGCCCGGGTTGCCGCGGAGCGTCCAGGCTGGCCACCGGCGAAGGAAGAGACAGATCTCGACCTACTCGACGACCCCACGCAAACGCCCTCACCCGGTGGCTTGCTGCCCGAGAGTCGGCGTTGGTCGGCGGTGCCGGGTTCGACTTTTCCCCTGAGTCGGGAAATGTGGATGGAGTTGTATGACTGCGGAGTTCGGAGGGGTGCGCACCGGCAGTGTGGGCGAACCGTTCCGGGGAGCCTCACTGCGCTGACGCCACATCGAGACGGCGTCCGTCGCTGACAGGTGGGCGCCGCGCGGGAACATGGAGGATTGCGGCTTCGGCCCTTCTCCGCAGTCGTCAGTGCCGCGGGTGATGACTAGCCGATCTTTTCGATCTCGGCGACCCCCCGTGAGCACCTGCCCCCAATCGCGCCAATCCTCCCTCACGATCAGGTTGATCGAGGCGCCGGTCTGCTCGTCGCGAACGCCAGGGCTCGGCCCACCTACCGTCGCGCAGGCGATAGAGGCGGCCTGGTCCGACTACCTTGCCGTCGCTGAGCCGGTAGACCAAGCGAGGGGCTCCGAGCACGCTTGCGATCATGTCACGTACCGGTCGGTCTGGCGGGATAGGCTCACCGGCATGGTTCAGGTCGGTGACAGGGTGCTCTCGGTCGCGAACGGGGTCTCCGTGTTCGAGGTCCTGTCGACCGGGGGATGTCGGGGGGGTGATCCGTGGGTGGTTACCACCAAGCGGAGGCAGCGAAACGGGGTTCGCCTTGATGCTGCGGTTCTGCATCGAGCGGAGCTGGTTCGCAGCGAGATCCTGGGTGCCGCGGTCGAGTGCGTGGCCCGCCACGTCGGATCGTGGGTGCCTGCCACAGCGGTGATGCCGGAGTGAGCAGAGGTAGCAGGAATCTTCTTGCCTGGATCACGAATGAACTGGAACGCTTGACCAGGAAAGGAACGCAAGCCTACCGAGACACTGGCAAACGCACGGCTCGCTTCATCGTGCAGGATGTCGAGGAGAAGTTGCACGTCGATCGGCGCGGTGGGCACGAGATCGAGAAAGCAGGTGAGGGACCCAGAACGCCCGAACACACCGAGGCGCCGCCTGCTGAGAATAGTCCCCCGCCGTCACGTCTGGTCGATCGGTCCGTGCCGGGTGAGCGATACTTCATACAGGACACAGCGAGCCCACGGCTCTACGCCGAGGGCACAGTCGGCCGTAACGGCGAACTTCAATTGGCCCTCCGAACCCAACTCGAAGATGGGCAACGTTCAACGCTGCTGAGGGGTGCAGAGCAGTTCCAGGCGATTCTGAGATTCTTCGAAGGGAAATTCGCGTCAATAAATGGAAGTTGGCAGTACGGCTCAAACCTCGCCCGCTTCAATGAACTCACTGCTTCAGGGGTGTCACCCGAGGTCGCGGCAGCGAGGACATGGACCGGAAGACAAGCCGATAAAGCAGGGTTCCGGACGGTAAAGATCTTGGATTCTCAAGGCGATCCTGGAAAGTACACAACCGTGAAAGTGCAGTTCACTTCATGAATAATCGCGAGCCGAAGTTCGATGATCAGGCAACCGTGCTGATGGCCCGGATGCACCAAGAGGGACGGTCTCCCTCTCAAATCCTCCGCGAGATCATAGCGCTCTATCCGGACGTATCGACGCCCGACTTGATGGAGCTGATGCAGAATGCCTTCTCTCTACCATATTCGGCAGTTCAATGCATCGGCGGCTGGTGGATGGACGGTACAGGTGAACTTTCCGATACCCAACTCGACGCCTTCTTGGTCGAAGAAATCGCGAAAGTGTCGCCACAATGGAGAAAGGGCGAGGAAGAGGCGGAGCAATAATGAGGCACCTGCTGCACCGCACCATGGTGCGGAATTGGCGCGAGAGCGGGCTGCGGGCATCTTGACCGGCAGCACTGCCACCGAGCGCTTCGCTTGCTTCATCCAACGATTCACCGAGCCGGATCGCCGGCGAGCGCTCTATGACGAGTATCCCGGACTGGCCCGGCGCCTGACCACCGCCGCCCGCCTGTGACACGAGTACGCGGCGGAGCTACTGGAACGGCTCGTGGCCGATTTGGTCGAACTACTAGATCGGCTCGCTGCGTCGCCGGACAGCGGTGCCGTGATCGCGGTCAGGACGGGGCTCGGCGAACCGCTCGTGGTGCGCGATCGGTGGCCTTGATCGAGTTCGCTTCGGGTTGGAAAGCTGTCTACAAGCCGCCTCCATTCGGCATCGACGCCCATGTCGACTTCTGCGAATTCGCCGACCCCTACGGCAACAACCTCAGCCTCTACACCGTTCACACCGCCTGACAGCAGCCGCGTCAGCATCCGTTCGCCCGAATCATTTAAGGAGAGGTCACCCGGTGCGTGGGATCTGCTGCCCAGACTTGCTTTCGGCGTGCAGCACACGCGCCGCGGCGGTGGGCCGCCCATAACCGGCTCGACAGGACACATACGCGGATTGCTCGACCGTGACCTCAGGTCGCTCGCGCCGCAGCACCAGATTGCGCCAGCCCGGCGTCACCACATCCAGGTCGACGGGCGACTGCCGCCAAACCCAGCACAAGCATGACGATCGCGGCCGAGAACGCCGGAGTGCGGAACAGCGCAACATCCACGAGCGGTTCGGCGAGCCGGCGCTGCCGGCGCGGGAATAATCCGGCGGCAACCAAACGATTCCGACAGCGGCAAGCGCGGGCAACGGTGCACCGCCCCCGGCGTCGGCGAACGGGTTCGGTCGTCGCCGATTTCGGCGAGGACGCGGGCGCCGGTGAGGTCTGCCAGGCCGGGGAAACTGGTGATGATCGCGTGATCAGGGTGTTCGCGGAACTCTTCGGCGGCGGCCTGCTCGAGTCGTCGGCGCCTGTGGAGGCGGCGTCGAGGGTGGCGAGCAGGGGGAGGCCTGACGGCCCATAGCCTTCTCGACCAGGTCGGGCTGGCGCAGGCCAGGACGGCGCAGTTTGGCAACGATGTCGTCGGCCAGGTCTTCGATGCCGCGTTTGCAGCCAGCCCGGCGCAGCGTGGCGGCGACGCGGGCCCGGGTGAGTTTCGCTGCGAGGGCTGGGGTCGCCGCGATGGCCAGGCCAGCGCGGACCTCGGGTTTGGGGAGGTTTGTGCACCCGTTCGCCGCAGGCGGCCAGGAACATCGGGTGGTATTCGCGCAGCAGTGAGCGCAGTTCGTTGCTGGCCTTGGTGCGTCGCCAGACGGCGTCTTGCTGAGCCCGGGCCAGCATGGCGATGTCTTGGGTGAGTTCGGTGTGTGCCGGGACCGGCCGGTGCATGTGGGCGTCGACACGCAGGATGTCGGCCAGGGTCATCGCGTCGGCGTGATCGGATTTCGACCGGGCCATGGTGTGGCGTTCGCGGTAGCCGGCGACGGCCATCGGGTGATCGCGAAGACGGTTCGGCCGGTGGCGCGGATCGTGCGACCATCAGCCCGCGTGGGGTTTCGATCGCGACGGGGATCGGGTTCTCGGCGGTGTCGCCGGCATCGGTGAGCAGCTGGGTGAGGGCAGTGAAGCCGGCCGCATCGTCGGTGATCTGTTTCTTCGACACCAGGGTGCCGTCCTGATCGACGATGGCGATATCGTGGTGGCCGTCGGGGCAATCGATCCCGCAGTAGCGGCTCATCCGTCCTCCAATTCTCCGGATGTTTCCGCAGGTCACCAGGCGCAGGCGAGAACGCGCGACGCCCTAGGCGACCGGGCCCGCGTCGGTGCACCCAAGGATGCTGGCAGGGCGGTGTAGAACCGCGTCACCGAAGGATCGGACGGCATTTGCATCGCCAGTACTGGGATCTCCTCTCCAGCAATCCGGCAAGCGAACCCAAATCCCCAGAGCTTGCGGCCGGGAAGTTGGTTGATCAATCCTGCGGCGGCGTCCAAGAATTGGTGACTTCAGCGGATCGGAATCGAGGTCGACAACCGTATGGGTAACATTCGCGGCGGTGTCGGAGTCGGTGCAGGCGAGACCCCATAGATGGACGGTGCGGGCCGCGCTGACGTCGCGAACCATGTCGATGCTGCGTTCCGCCATCATAGCCGGGAGAATCACTTCCAGAATCATCGATCGGCGCGGGTAACGCGGTCGGTCACCGGCGGGGGTGCGCTTGCGGGCTGCCCGGCGGGCACGGCGGTTGTAGTACGGCTGGTTCGAGGGCACGTCGATCTCCTTCGGCGCGGTCTACGTCGACTGGACGCGGTGGGCTCGCCGGCTCGGCCCGGCGCACGCATCGACCGCAGCGAGCACCACTGCTCGGGACGGGCGATTGGCGTCGGCGGCCGGATAACGACCGCGGAATCGACGACTCGATACCAGGTCATCCGGTGTGCAACGTCCGTCTCACCGAACTACGCGGCATGATCATCGGTAGCCTCCTGTCCGAACTTGCCACCCGGCTTCCGCCCGGCGCTGCCTTCGGGACCGCACGAACGGCGTCGCACTCGCCGAGATCGCCCGAGAACTCTCGGACGAAGTCCTGGAACAGACCTTCATTGGCCGCGGATGACAACAGAGACGTACCGTGGCGGTGTCATAACCGCTGGCGATCAATCGACTGTGCCCGGAGTAGGGAGCAAGTCGGGGAACAGGACACCGCGAAATGCGACGGAACGGTCGAGTCTCGAGATCGCGACTTGGATGCCACCTCATCGGCCACCTGCCAGGTGGAAGAAGAGGTTGGCGGCCTCGTTTTCGAACGGGATGTGTCGGGTCGGTGGCAGGACGCCGTGCACCGTTTCCGGTGTCGGTTTTCCCGCCACCGCCCGCCGAACCGGACGTGCCCGTTGGCCGAGCATCCGGCTCTCCATGCGATCCGATGAGCCGCCCGCATGAAACAGAAGATTCTCGCCGCCGCACGCGTTGCGGCCGAGCAGCCGACCTATTCCATCCTCGACCGCGGTATCGAGCAGGAACTCCCAGCGCTACGCCGGCGGCCGGCAGCCCATCGTGCGGCGGCCTGACCTGATGACCGTCCTGTCCTCCCGCGCGCTCAACCGGGCCACCCTCGCCCGGCAATTACTGCTCGAGCGTGCCGACCTGCCGGTGTCCGGCGCTGTCGCACATCTGTGCGGATTGCAGGCCCAGGAACCGCAGGAACCATTCGTGGGGCTGTGGTCGCGACTGCGCGCCTTCGAACCGGCGACCCTCGACGAACTGCTCACCACCCGGCGGGTGGTCCGCACCCAACTCATGCGCCGCACAGTTCACCTGGTCACCGCCGCCGATGCACTGGCCTGGCGGACCCGCCACGACGCCATGCTGCGCCAGAAGATACTCGGGTCCTACCGCCGCGAGCTCACCGGAGTAGACCTCGACGAACTCACGGCCGCGGCCTGGGAACTGCTGGCAGACGGCCGACCGCGCACCATGCCCGAACTCGGCCGGGAACTCGCCGCACGGTGGCCGACGGCCGGGCCACGGCCACTCGGCGAACTGGTGATCGCCGCTCTCGTCCCGACGGTGCAGCTGCCCCCACGCGGCTTGTGGCGCCACAAGTCCGGCGCACGCGCCGTGCCCCTTGCCACCTGGCTGGGTCGCGAGGTCGACCCGCCCGCCCCGGACGGCACCGATACGGTCGGAAAGGCGCTGGTACGGCGCTATCTCGCTGCATTCGGACCGGCCTCGG
Source organism: Nocardia sputi (assembly GCF_023501985.1). Lineage (NCBI taxonomy): Bacteria > Bacillati > Actinomycetota > Actinomycetes > Mycobacteriales > Nocardiaceae > Nocardia > Nocardia sputi. The sequence continues at coordinate 13,011 of NZ_JAMFLC010000028.1, forward strand.
TGGCTGATCTGCGCGCCTGGTGCGGCCTCGCCGGGCTTCCCGCCGCGGTGGCCGCGACCCGCGACGAACTGCTCACCTTCCGCGACGAACAGGGCCGCGAACTCCTCGACCTCCCGGATGCACCACGCCCGGACCCGGACATCCCCGCCCCGGTGCGATTCCTGCCCGCGTTCGACAACGCGATCCTCGGCTACCACGACCGCACCCGGATCATCGACCATGCTCACCGCGGCCTCTCAATCGCCGGCGAGCGCGTCGTGCTGGTCGACGGCCGGGTCGCCGCGACCTGGACCTGCCGTGCAGACGCCCTGACCGTCACCCCGCTGCGCCACCTCTCCCGCTTCGAACACACTGCGGTCGTCGAACAAGGACAGGAACTGGCGATGTTCCTCACCGACGACGACAGCCATCCGGTACAGGTGGCGGCATCCGGCGACAGCGGTGATGGCCCTTGGGGCGCCCAGCCGGACCCACCCGCCGCCCCGAGCTGAGAGCAGCCGCCCAACCTTTTGTAAGTGGTCAGCATCGCGTATTTGCCTGCACCGATCTCACTCCATGTCAAATCTCGCTCCTGGGTAAGGCTGCCCGCGGGCGTGGATGGTCTTTCCGGACGGGTCACTCTGTTTCGTCGCCTGCTCGTGCGGTGAATCGGACTGCGTCTTGGCTGGGTGGGGTGCCGAACAGGCGGCGGTATTCCCGGCTGAACTGGGAGGGGCTGTCGTATCCGACGAGGTATCCGATGTCGGCGACATCTCCGGGATTCGCTGCCAGCAACAACCGCGCCTCCTGAAGTCTGATCTTCTTCTGGTATTGGATGGGCGTGGTTGCGGTGACGGCCTGGAAATTCCGATGGAACGCCGAAGGGCTCATACCGGTGCGCTCGGCCAGCTCCTCGACCCGAAACGACTCCCGATAGTGCTGCCGAATCCACTGCACCGCTTCGGCGATCGGAGAGAAGCGGGGATCGGTGAGCCCGATCCGGCGGACCGTCGGGCCGTGCTCGCCGGTCATCAAGCGCCACAGGATCTCTCGCTTGACCAATGGGGCCAGCACGTCCCGATCGCGGGGCTGGTCGAGCAGTCGCACCAACCGCACCGTGGCGTCGAGCAGCTCGACGGAGGCATCGGCGAAAACAATTGCGGGCGCGGCGTTGTCCTCGTCCTCGGGAAAGGCGCCGCGCGGGGCTTGCACCATTATCTCGGCGACCTGCGCAGGCTGCAGGCGCAGGCACAAGCCCAGCACCGGACGTTCCGGAGTGGCGTCGATGAACTGACACTTCAGCGGCACCGCGACCGACGCCACCAGGCACTGCCCGGCCCGGTAGTCATACACGCGCTCGCCGTAGGCGAGCTGCTTTGCGCCCTGGGCGATCAGCGTCATGCGGGTCCCGCCCATGGACGGCGGTGGCGGCGTGTCGGTCTCCTCCCGGCCCACCAGCAGGTCCGCGATCGCGGTCGTCGCGTCGTCTCGGGCATGGTGGGCCAGCAGCACACACAGCTCCTCGAGCAGCGCGGGCACAGTCCGATTCGCCAACATCATCATTGCCCCGATGTGGTGGTCAGACCTGCTCGGTCGGACGGACGAGCAACTCGGCGACGGCCACGTGCCGTGGTCGGGTCACGATATAGCTCACCGAATCGGCGATGTCACCGCCCTGCAGCCGCTCGATGTCGCCGAAAGCATTGGCGAGCTGCTCCTTCACGGCCGCCGAATTATGGTCGCGCAGTTCGGTATCGACACTGCCGGGCTCGATGACCGACACCCGGACATGCTGACGAGCCAGCTCCTGGCGCAGCGCCTCGCTGAAGGCGCCGACGCCGAACTTCGTCGCGCAGTACACCGCGGACATGGCGAAGGCGCCTCGCCCGGCCAGCGAGCCGATGTTGACGATGTCGGCGACCTGGCGTGGCCCCTGGGCGGCCGCCTGGACCAGATGTGGGGTGGCGGCGTGCGCGCAGTACATCAGGCCCATGAGATTGATGTCGATCATGCGACGCCAGTCGTTGAGGTCCGCGCCGGGAGCCGGGCCGAGCAGCATCAGGCCGGCGTTGTTGACCAGCGTGTCCAAGCGGCCCAGTTCCGCGATCGTGCGCTCCACCGCGTCCGCCGCGGCTTGGGCGTCGGTGACATCGGCGGGCACGACCAAAGCCCGTCCGCCGGCGTCGGTGATTTCCGCGGCCACATCGGTGAGCCGATCCTTGCGCCTGCCGACCAAGGCCACGGCTGCGCCCTCGCGTGCGAGCTCGGATGCGGTGGCGGCGCCGATGCCGCTGGAGGCCCCGGTGACCAGGGCGACGGTTCCTTCGAGACGAGCGGTCATGGTTCCAGCCTTTCGATGAACGCCCACAGGACCTCCCGGGGCGTGACGAACACGGACGAACCATTCAAACAAGCTGACCTGGGAAGACATTAGAACGATACTCGCTCGCTCTTGCACAATCCTCGCGCTTTCCAGATGCCCGGCCGCAGGGTCTCCCCGGTGCCGCCCTCGGCAAGGCTCGGTGCGACCGCGTCCAAAGCATCGGCACTACCGAGCGGTCGTGACCCGATCACCCCCGGGGGCAGCGTCAGCCTTGTGACCAGGCAGATCCTGCCAAGAGGTTGACGCAAGACACTCTCGGTCTCCAGCGATGAACCGCCCAGCAGCGGGCGCATCGCTGATCAGTCGTTGGTCGGGCTGTCCAGATCGGAGAAGTTGGCGGCTCTTCGCGCCCGTATGGCGGCGGTCGAGGGCCGCGTCGGTGCGACGGAGCCTCCGTTGACGACGAGCGTCGACTCCAGCAAGGTGCTGCCGATCGATGGTGGACCCGGCGATGCGCTTCCGGGCGGTGGCTTGCCCCGCGGCGCCGTGGTCGCCTGTACCGGCCGCAGAGGTCCCTTGTTGGGGATGTTGGCGGCGGCTACCACGGCGGGGGAGTGGACGGCCGTGGCCGGGTGGCCCGGGTTGGGGCTGCTGGCTGTGGCCGAGATTGGTGGTGACCTCATCTGGCTCAGCGGACATCGCATGCATCCCGGGGCCCGTCACTCGACGAGGGCTACAGCTGCCGAGCCTCAGACGCTGCCGGGCGTTCTCGTGCGGCCCCACGCATGGGTCGCTCGGTCGCGGGCTCGGGCAGCCGCCGATTTCTCGCGTGCGTATTGACGACGATTGGGTCAGCTCGCGGCGCTGTGGTGCGGCGGTGGGGTCCTACGGGAGCTGACACCCACCGCCGCGAGCTGTTCGGTTGTAGCGATCGGTCGGTTCGTAGGTTGGATGGACCGCCGTGCTCTTGTGGGCCGGTGCGTTGTGGCGGTGGGTACACCGAGGGGTTCTTAGTGTGGTGTGTTGGGAACCCATTCGCTGATGGAGGGTTCGGTGCCGTGGTCGCTTTGGTAGTGCTCGTAGTTGAGGGTGAACATGGTGCGCCATTGGTCGACGATCATTTTGCCGGCGTTGGGGTGTGTTGCTTTCTGGTCTGTGCCGTCGGGGGTGCGCGAGAGCCATGCTCCGTTTTGTGAGTAGATGTCGAGGAAGTAGTCGGTCTGCTTCGGTGTCTTTCCGCCGGTGTGGCCGAGGATGTAGATGTAGCCCTTCATCTCGGTGGCGATGTCGAGGTAGGTGACCGACGGGTCGGAGTTGTGCAGTGCCATGGTGGCGTACCAGTTGTGCACTGCCAGGTGCGATTTGTCGTTCTGGTCGATGGTGATGCGGTAGGAGGTGTCGTGGACGGTGTCGGTGAGCAGCCATGTCGCGCCGGGTTGCAGCACGCGCACGGTCACTGACGGGGTCACGGTGCATGTGGAGGGCAAGGTGATGCCGCGATCGCGGGGCGGGCTGCTCACCGACATGCCAGACGTGGTTGCGCCGCTGGGGGTCCCAGCTGGTTTTCTGCAGCGGTACTGCGTCTGGGCGGTTAGCGGCACCAGGTTCTCCTGGATCGAGCCTTCGATCGTCAACTGCGACTGGTTTTGCGCTAGCGCGGCATCGACCCAGGCGCTTTGCCAGCGCCCGGCCAGCCAGTCGGTGTCGGAGTACACCCCGAAGATGACCTGCAACTGGCTACCCGTCCTTCTCCAGCTCTACCTCGGCCAGCAGTCGCTTCAGGCGGGCGTTCTGTTCGCGCAGCTCCTCGAGCTCATACTTCGCATGGCTGCCATCACGGCAGATGTCGTTCCGCCGGGGCCGGTTCGTCGTGATCCGGCCGGGACAGTGCGGCGAGTGTTTCGGCTATCGCCCGATAGCCTTCGTCCGCTGTCGCCAGCACGCATTGCTGCAGAGGTTCGTCGACAACGGCATCGTTCATCCGCCCGGCGAAGGCCGTCCAGCGTTTCCGGTCACCGGAGTCGTAGTAGGCGATTCCGCGGCCGTCCGTCAGTCCGAACGTCGCACGGACATGTGGGGTCAGCTCCAATCCGCCCATGGTGGAGCCTTCCATCACGTACAGGAATCCGAGTGTCGAGACGGGGTTTTCGGCCGCACGGTCGCAGATCGCCTCAGCGAACCGTTGTGCCGCACCGATCGCCGTAGCCGGCACATCACCGACGGGTATGGTGTCGAAAAATTCCAGATCCCGGTCCAGCAGATGCACTTTCGCGAGGTCGGGCCGCCATACCGCGGTCACGATCGGGTCCGCCAAGCAGGCCAGCCGGGTTTCCAGGGCATCGAGAACGACCCGATAGGCCGTCAGCTGGCCCACATACCAGCTGAGCGGCAGTGTCCCGCCCAGGAGCTCGAGACTGAAGGGCGTCGTCTCCAAGGCATGGTGCCAAGCCCGGGTTTCGGCGCGCAGCCGCTGCATAATCATGGTGGCGGCCGTTCTAGGCGTTCGGGTATTGGGTGCGTACCGCGTCGAACAGCCGTTCCATCACGTGGCCCTTGCGATCGATCGTGAGGTCGAAATACGTCGCGCCGCCAGCCGATCGGCACAGCTGGTGAATCCGGCGTTTGGCCTCCTCTTTGAGATCGACCGCTTGCCCGGCGAGCTCGACGAGGGTTTTGCCGAGCCGAGGATGACCGAGCGCGAACATCTTCAACCGGTCTCCGACCAGGTCGGTGTCGGCCTCGGGCGGCGTGGATTCGACGCCGAGCAGTTCGAGATACACCCGGTTGGTAAGTCCGTCGAAGTCCTCATGGGTATTGGCTCCGCCGAACTCGGGGACGAAATCGGTGAGGTCGTTGAAAATCTGGCTCGCGAAGCCGAGCTGCCGCATCGCATCGTCGAGAACGGTCAGTTCGTCGTCCGGCACCCGCAAGGCGGTTGCGGCCGCATTCAACGGCATTCGGAACAGCGTCGAGGTTTTCAGCGTCGCGACCGACTCCCAGAACTTCACCCGATTGTCGCCGTCGGCCGCGACGATCTCGCGCCGAATCTCGGCGAGCCTGGTGGACATGTCCAGCGCCTGACCGATGAAGCCGTTCTCGACTGCGCGCACAAGATAGTTCACGACTGCGGGTGATTCCGCATGCCGCAGCGCGGCGAGCACCATCCAGGCTCCGGTGTTGAGGGCGAGCGGCACCCCGTGGGTAGTGTGCAGTGCAGGCTCGCCGTATCGGACCGCACTGCCGTCCTCGATATCGTCGAGAACGACCGCAGCCTTCAGAAGAATTCGGACCGCTACCGCCACCCGGCGGATGACGTGCAGGTCGGCACCTGCCTCCCCGGTCTTGGCGAAGCCACGGTAGTTGCGAAAGACCCAGTACACGATCGATGGACGGAAGCCGGGACCGCCCGCCGCCCGCAGCGCCTCCTGCCCCACTTTCGAGCCGAGCGCGTCGGTGACCGGGTTGTGAAACGCTCGGCGCACAGCGGTGTCCAACTCCTGCGGTCCATTGGCCGAGCCGGCTACCTGCGCCGCCGAGACCGTCAGTTCGGCCAGGAAAACCCGCAAATCTGCTTCCAGCAATTCCGAGTCGCTACGCACGACGTCCATTACCTGCGTGTCATTGTCGAGGGCTGTCATTGTGGCCGCTCCTGCTGCTCGGGCCGACTGGAATACGGGACATCCCGCCTCGGCCCCAGGTCATCCGGTGGAGGCCGCTCACCTAGCAACAGTGTAGTTACGGGTATAATGCAAGGTCTCCCCAGAGATGGGGAGTTTGCGCGCCAATCGCCGGAAACCATGTATCGACCAACGCTCGTATTGAGGATTCGGATGCCGCGCCGTCGGCAGAAGTACAGTCGTGGCGTGTTGCATGTTGTGCCGCGACGGACATCTCTGCGGCCGGTTCAACCACGCCGAAATTCACCGGAAACCCGGTCAGGATTCACGGAAAGCCAACGGACGTACCTTCCGACCGGCGTCGGCGCGCCGGCATGATCTAGACATCGGACTGACAGATCATCGAGGACGCTGCGTCCTTCCCGTCATCCACCTGTTCTGGTCATTGCTCGCGTGGAGAAGCCGGAAATGTTGGTTCATGCATCGGGCGGCGCCGATTCCGGGCGCTAATCAACCCGTCTCGGCGAGCAATCACATTCGCCAAGGCCATAAGGTCGGCCGTCGCAAGTCCGGCGGGCAAGGTGTCGACAGCGGCCTGCACCTGGCGGTCGGCATGTCGCTGAGCCGATCGTCGTCCCCCGGCGGCGTCGACCAGTGCCATGGCCCGGGCGACCATTTCCTGGCCGAGAGCGGTGTCGGACTCATACAGTTCCGCTAGCTCGCGCGCGGCCTCGCTATTCGACAACAGGGCCGTCACAACAGGCAGCGACCGTTTGCGTCCGGCCAGATCATTGCCCGCTCGCTTTCCGGTGATGATCGGGTCTCCCCAGATTCCGATGATGTCGTCAGTGAACTGGAACGCCAGGCCGAGTTTGCGACCGAAACAGTCCATCAGCGACACCGTCTCCGGGTCTGCTCGCGCACTCAGTGCGCCGAGCGCGCAGGCGCAACCCATCAGCGCACCTGTCTTGTCCATCGCCATCTGAATGTACTCACCGAGTTCCACACGTGGTCGCGTCTCGAACGCACAGTCGTCGGACTGGCCTCGGCACATTTCGGCGACCGCGACAGCGAGCCGTCGCGAAGCTTCGACAGCCACCGGTGCGGGCAGACCCGCGACCAGAACCCGATAGGCCAGGGCATGCAGGGTGTCGCCGAGGAGAATGGCGTCGGACGTTCCCCACACACTCCACACTGCTGGGTATCCTCGTCGTGTTCGGTCCCCGTCCATGATGTCGTCGTGTACGAGACTGAAATTGTGCACCAGCTCGACCCCGACCGCGGCGGATAGCGCGGCGGCCTCACTTCCTCCACAGGCCCTGGCCGCGGCGATCACCAAGGCGGGTCGCAAATATTTCCCGGATCCAGCCTGCGTGGGTACTCCAGCGGTATCCCACCAGCCCAGATGGTAGCCCGCCATGCGACGCACTGGATTCGGTAGCGATTCGACCGACTCCTGGAGCATCGGCTCGCAGATTTCGCGGGCCCGTGTGAGGAGGTCACCGGCTCGGAGCTCGACAGCGCGTTCTGTATATGCACTGTCGGTCATTCGTCGACTCGCGGCGCTGCGCGCAGATCATCGGGCCGAATGTTCTTGTTGTAGCGGAACATGTTATCCGGATCCCATTCGGTTTTGGCGCGCACGAGGCGCGCGTATTTTTCGGGGCTTCCCCATACTCCGCGGCGCCACGCCGGCCCATCGTCGGTGGAGAGATTTACATAGGCGTTGCTGCGCAGGTGTGGTCTGATGTCGGCGCGTGCATTGTCGAGCCAACCGTGGAATGTCCGGTCGTCTTCCGGATGGTCCCATTCGGTGACGATTTCCCAGAACCAAGGGGCGCCTTCCCGGAAAAAAACGACAGCGTCCTCGTCGACGTCTTCGCTGATCGCGCTCGTCGAAGAAATGCCGGTCAGCGTACGCTCCAGCAATTCAGGGCGTTGCCCGTAGGTACCTTCGTCGTTCACATCGTCCAGGATGAACAGCCAAGTCACCCAATCCGCCAGCAGGCAGAGATCGGCCGGATCAGCGATCGGGTAGCAATAGGCAGCGAGCGTCCCGGGCCTGGTTCTCGCCAACCGCTGCTCCGCGCTGCCGGACTGGATCAGCTGATTTTCCTTCGCCCACCGGACCGCATGATCATCTGCCTGATCACCGAACGGACTGACTGGTGTGGCGATGCGGTCCAACCCACTCGGGATGACTGTTCTCATCGAGCACCCGGGGCCATCGCGGACGGTCGAAATGTTCTGTGCGCCATCACATCTTGTCCTGCTTGATGAACCAAACTCGATACCGAGTGGTCTGTATCTTAATCTCGACCGCTACCGAGCTGTCAATACCTAGCCTCGATTTTTCGCCGGACCTTCGGCCCGGCATGGTCGGGTGTGTTCTCGTTAGTGCCTCGCTGCCATGGGCTGTGAGGATCGGCGAAGAACACCGGAATTCCTGTCTCGTCGGTGAATACGGCGTGGCCCGACATCTCCTTACCTCGGTCCCAGGTCAGTGATCTCAACAGCGGCGGGGGCATCGGTCCCAACGCCGCGGCCAGGGCGTTGTTCATCGATTCGGCTCCGTATCCGCTCAACGCGGGGCCGTTCTTCACCGGAGCGGCCGCCCTCCATCCCGGCTCGCGTGGCAAGGGATGAGCAATGCGAACCGCGTCGACCGCTCGACAACAGTGCCGATCGCAGAACGGTCCGTCCCCATGATGAGGTCGCCTTCCCGGTGGCCGGGCACCGCCGGTCCTCGGCCTCCGGCGGTCGTTCACGCAGCAGCGTCCGCGCGGTGACGTGCGCCCAGGCCGCACGCTTCGATCGTGCTCGGGGCATCCGCAGCGCCCGCCCGGTGCGCAGGCACAAGATCAACTCACGCTCGAGCGCTCCACGCCCTTCGATATACAACGCCAGGTAGATCGCTTCATGGCTGATCCGCATCGACAGGTCGTCGGGGTAGTCGATCTTCAGACGCTTGGAGATTCGCTGCGGGCTCCACGCCTGCACCCATCGGCGATCAGCGCGATGGGGCTTGTTCCTGCCGGTCCACGCGGTCGTGCAGGTCGAGGGCGCAGTCACCTGCTGTGGCGGGCCGGCTCGGTGTCAGTGCGCGGGAGTGGCCGGTGTGGTCGCGATTGTCGCGGTGCGGATGCTGAGCACTGTGCAGATCAGGGCAATGGCGATGCGCCGTTCGGATTCGTCGGCGAGCCGCCCTCGTTCTCCGAGTGCTGGGTTCGTCAGTCTGTAGGGAGGCCGTGCGTGGAGCAGCATCCCTCGCGGGGCGTCGCGTGAACAGTTCATGCGACTCGATACGCAGTCGGCTACTGGCTTGTGCTGTCATCCAGACGCGTCCGGTGCTGGTCATGTGTCCGTTCCTGGTTGGGTGGGCGAGTGTCATCAGGGCCGGGCCACGGCGGCGGTGCCGCCCCTGACGACGCGCAGGCCCTGGTGTCGGGCCGAGTTCTGGATCGCTTGCACCCACAAGCATCGCGGGCTCGTGCCGAATCAACACAGGATTCGCACTTGTCAGGCCGATAACATCTTCGGCGACATGGATGGCTACGGTCGCTTGCCGGACCGATCGATGCTCACCATTTCGGTGCCCTACCTGTGACTTCTGCTCCAGTCCATGATGGCGAGGCGATCGGTTGCGCTGATCCGACAATCGCGGTGCCGGGATTTGTGGCGATGACACAGCGCGGGTGTGTCGTGAGTCGTCCACGGGCGGGTACGACCGGTCAGCTCGTCACGGCCGAGCTGGGGTTCTGCGGCGGACTTGTACAACTGGCGGGCGGCCAATACTTGGTTCGGGAGCTCGAGGAGTTGTCGGTGTGTGGCGCCGAATTAACAGCGCCACAATCCCGACCCTCGAACGGCACTCGAGTGCACCCCACGCACCAAACTGCCGTTCTGGAGTGACCGGCTGGTTCGGATGGCCGATATCCGATAACGTCGCCCCAATCGAATTACGTTGTTCCGGAGGAGTGCCAATGACCGCCAAACTGGAAATCTGCGAAGGGAAGTGCCCCAACGGCCACCCCTACCTCAAGTTCGGCGACGGCGCCCCACTGATTGCCTTGCCTGGATCGACTCCGGAGAACGGCAACCTGGATGGCGGGTCGCGCAAGTTCATGATCAAGCCGTTCCTGCCGCTGGCCGCGCATCGCACGGTCTATGTCTTCAATCGCCGTCCCGGAGTGCCCGTGGGCTTGACGATGGCCGACATCGCAACCGACCTCGCTGAGGGACTCACCGGCGAATTCGACAGTGCGGTGGACGTGGTCGGCTATTCCACTGGCGGATCGGTCGCCTTGCAACTCGCGCACGACCACCCCGCAGCCGTCCGACGGCTTGTCCTCGCGAGCGCCGCGTATTCACTGAGCACGGAGGGTCGCAATGCCATGCGGCTGTTCGCCGAGCGCGCCGCCGCAGGGAAGCGGCCCGCGGTGGCGTGGGCGTCGATCGCGTCGACGTCACCTCTCGGCAGAAGGCTGATGGCCGGATTTCTCTGGATGATCGACCCGATGATGCGTCCTTCCAACGGTGACTACACCGAGGCGATTCGTGTCATCGAAGCGGAGGACTCGTTCGATTTGCGTGACCGGCTCGCCGACATCGCCACGCCCACCGTGGTGATCGGCGGCGACAAGGACCTCGCCTATCCCGTCGCCATGTTCCGTGACACCGCCGAAGGGCTCAAAGACGCCGAGCTGTTGGTCTATGCCGGGCGAAACCACAACAGCGCGATCGCCGACCGGCGGTTTGTCGAGGACGTCCTGGAGTTCCTCGAGAGGTAGCGCTGAGCGGTGGGGTTTCGACGACAGCTGCGCGGCCTGCTCGGACGGCCCAGACCGCCCAGTGCCGGTGCGACACTCGGCTAGGGGCGCATAGTGAAGGCATCGCCGCTCATGCCGTAGCTGGTGCGACTCACCGCACGGTCGACATCGAACTCGACCCGCACCTCGTACAGGCCCAAGTGGCCCATCAACAGTTGCGGCTCACCAACGTACACCGTGGGGACGCGGTGATGGCGGAAGTAGCCGACCGCCATCTCCCGCATCGTTCGACACCGGTTCTCCAGATCGGTGAGCGGATGCAGGAGATACGCGGTGGCGTCGAAGACGGCGCAGGCCAGGTCCAGGTCCGTGCCAAGTGCGGCGATGCGTTCAGCGGCGAGAGCAAGGGCGTGGTAGCCGGCATTATCGGGGACGAGTGCCCAACCCACCGCGCCGCCGAGATACACCGCTGCCGCCGACAGCAGGTCGATGGTGTTCTCCCAGAAATGGGTGGCCGCGACCAGGTCCACGCTGTCCGCCGCAAGATGGTCCGCGCCGCGTTCGCGAGCCAGCCGACGTACCGCCGCGCTGCCCTCCCAGACGTTATCGGCCATACCCAATTTTCGGTGCCGCGGAAGTTCCGGCCGATTTCCACTGCGGCCACCGGAAGTTCGGGTAACTCCACGAAGCCGAAGTGACCGCGAACAGGGTCCCACGTCGAGTGCGGACGCTCAACTTCGCGCAGCCCCTCCGCGAAATCGGTCAGTCCGCCTTCGAGGCCCATGGTGATCGCCGCTGCAGGAGCAAGCTCGGCGAGCAGATCGTCTGGCACGAACGGGGCCACGCGCGTGCCGCGCGGATGCGGCGCAGTAGGAGCGGGGGTGCACGGCACCTCTTCCGGGTCGACCATTCTGGCATCGAAGATGTTGCGGTGCTCGAGGATTCGCGCGATGATCCGGTAGCCGCCGGGCAGGACCAGTTCGACACCCTCGGGCGTCGGGAGGAGTCCGCGGGCCTGGTCGTAGGACAGTCGCGCGAGTCCGGTGTCGGAACACAGGTGCCGGTCGGCGAGGTACTTGCCCGGCCCAGGGCGGTGGTGGGTGGCGCCGCGCTGGCGGGGGCGGGGTTTGGCGCCTGTAGATCAGGCGAACCACCCCGACGGCGGGCCGGCTTTCGTCCTGACAGCCGCGTACAGCTCAGCTTGCAGCCGAACTCGCCCAGCCATTCGACATAGCAGCCTGGCCCGAGCTCGATCAACATGACGTCCGGTATTGGAATCCACAGACCGTCGGCGACGCGCTGTTCAACTATTGGGACTGAAACGGTAACGCCAGCCTATGTTGACAAGCGACGATCCACCATCACGCCATGACCATCACGAAATCCGGCTGTAATATTAGGCCGAGGGTTTGCCGGACGTTGCCGCAGCGCCGTTGCTGCGAGCCTGATCCGGCGGGAGGCCGCTGCCCGTCAGTCCTGGTGCCGCCGTCTTTCATGTGTGCGCGACGGCCGTTTTGCTGCTGCAGTACGGATTTTGTCGAGCAGATCTTTGGGTGCGAGCTTGATGATATCTTGACGAGAACCGATCTCAAGTTTGCGGAGAACCATCGCCACTTGTGCGTCGACCGTCTTGGATGACGTACCCCGCCGGGCGGCGATCTCAACGTTCTTCCACCCCGCCGCCGCGAAGACAGAGACTTCCATTTCGGCGTCGGACAACCGACCCCAGCGCGAGGCAGTATTTTGCCGCGCGGGATGTTCCATCGGCATCTTATGGATTGCAAGCGTGCCCAATGCGAGACGCTGTACTTCATCCGCCTCCGGAATCAACAGTGAACCCTGCCGGTAGGCTGCGTGGAAAGCCTCAGGCCCCAATACCCCGCGGGCGACTTCGATCGCGGTGTTGTTTTCATTCGCTATCAGAGGCAGATCGTTGAGGTCGAAACCGCGGCCTCCGCGTAACGCTACAGCCCCTCCAGCGAGTTGGGCAATTTCAGTTGCCATCGACTTGAGTCGGGTGCTGTCGTTGTTACCCGCAGCGAGCATGTCAGTGATAATCTGCGCTAGCGACCAGGTACGCACGTACACTGTGAAGGCTGCACCCCACCCATCACGCGCAGCTACCTGATTCTCTAGTGTTGCTCGCTCAACTGCTAGGGCCTGAATGGGATCACCGTGTTTGGTCAACGTCGTCGCCCACGCCAACTCGGCCCAAGCTTTTGCCCACCCTGCTCCGGACGCCCTGGCGTGATCGAGGTGCCGCATCGCTATCTCGATGGCTTCCTCTCTGGACCCAAGAAAGCACGCGGCCCATGCCTTATACAATTCGCTTCGAGCGGCTCGGCCGGAATCTCCGAGAGCTTGAAATTTTTTGCAGGCTCGTGCCAGCACTTCGATTGCGCGCGCGTCGCGGTCCAGGAACGTCAGCTTGGATCCCCACAAAAATTCAATCGGTGCCGGGAGACCAACATCAGCGTGCGGGTCTTGTCGCCAGTTCTGCCTGATCATCGCATCGTCGATGCATGTATCGATGCAGTCGTCGAGTATGCGCTCTACATCTTCGTTTCTTCCTTGGACCATCGCCAGCCACCCGATCAAGGACAGCGCGGCCACTTGGACTTCGATCCGCTGCGGAGTCGACATGCGGGCGGCTTCGAGGGTGCGCTCGGCCCAGCGGCGAATCTCTCGCGGTGATCCTTTAAAGGGTGGTAAAGCAATCAGACTCGCGCAAATTTCTAATCCGACTTCAGGTTCGCCTGCGGTCAGACTTCCCTCGATTGCGGTAACAATATTGTCCCACGCCGCGCGAGCCCAGTTTTGCTCAGCCGGGCTGAACCAATCGCGCTGCAAATAAACAGCCTTATCGCGATAGTACTGTCGGTGTCGGCGCACCAGGCGCGCCGGTTCGTCGACTTCATCGGTGCTGCGTTTCTGTAGTTTTTGCTGGGCAAATATTCGAACGCTTTCTAGTAGAGAATAGCGCACTGTATTCGGCGATACATGCAACGTGACCAGCGATTGATCGGCGAGGCGTTCGAGCAGGCCTTCGATCTCCTCCGCGGCTAGTCGAACCACCACGCCATGGTGATCAGCGGATTGCTCATCGCCGCCCCGGCTGGGGTCGTCAGAGCAGACCGTTTCGACCGCGTCCAAGTCCGCGCCGACGTCGAGGGCCGTACTGTTATCGTCTTCGGGATTCGTGTCATATCCAGCGGCGAAGACGGACAATCGGTCGAGAAGTAACTGTTCCTTCTCCTCGCATAGGTCGTAGGACCAGGCGATGGCATCAACGATCCTGCGGTGACGCGGTTCGACTCCCCTTAGGGGTCGAGGAGGCCATCCCATCCGTCTGTCGGTTTCCTCGCCAGTGAGGTCGGAAAGGATCATCGCCAACGGCCGGAGTTGCACGCGCGCCGCAGCTAATCGGATAAACAGCGGTTGATTGTCCATATGCCGACAGATTTGCGCTGCCACTGCCACGTCGTCAGGAGCAACGAGGGTGTGACCGGCGAGTTGCGCTCGCTGACAGAACAGGGTCACAGCTTGTTGCTGTGTCAGTGGGGGAACTACAACGACATGCTCGTCGACCCACCCCACCGGTTCGCGGCTTGTCGCGAGGATTGTCAATCCCGGGACCTCCGCCAACAACTCCGCAATAAGGCGGCCAGAGCCGCCGCGAACATGTTCGCAGTTGTCCATCACCAGCACGGTTTGCTGGTTGCGGCCCAGCGCATCAGTCCTACTCAGCGTATCGACCAGCGCGTCCCAAGTCGTGCTGTCGGGGAAGTCGGCCTCAACCACAGAACGTGCGATCTCGTCCTCGACGGCCACCGCGTTCGAGTCTCTTGCTAGGCGCGCCAACCGTACCCAATACACCGGAGCCGACCTTGGCCGGCGAAATCGGCGGAGGGCCTCGGTAGCGAGTCGCGTCTTCCCGATCCCGCCAGGACCGACTAATGTCACCAACCGCGCTTCGCCGCGCAGCAACGCATGTAGTTTCTGGAGTTCAGGATCACGGCCGACGAACTCGTCGGCGTACACCGGCTTTTCCATGCCCCGCTCTCGGCGTGTCGATGGCATATCAACTGATCCTAGTACGGCGTGTGTGGGAATGAACCGGTGTTCGGTGTCCAAATTTTCGCGGGTCGACTGGTCGATCCAGGGTCGACAGCGCCCTGTCCCGGTTCGACCGGAGGGCGCCGAACAGGTCACGCCACTGGTCGTCAGGGATCTCTCGTGGCTGTTGCTTCGGCAACCTCGGGTTGTACCGAAGCCGCCCTTCTGGCCGGCGCCGGTGCGACAGCGGTGGACAGCCCGCCGGGGTTCGACCGGTTCGTTTTCGCGAAGACGAACCGTTCACCCGCGTGCGAGCGTGAGCGCCTCACCGGTATCAGGCCGGTGTGCTGGAGCGTTCCCAGGCTTCGATCGGGTCGCGGGAGTACCAATGTCCGGTCCATTCCCGGCCGGCGGACAGCGCCGCGTGGAACTGGCCGGCGTCGGGTAGCTCCGGGGCGTGGGCGGTGAGAACCCCGGGCCGGTCGCGGTGGAATCGGCGGGCGCGTTCGACCGCACGAGGTGGTGTTCACCGGATCTGTGGGCGTCGAGCGCGCTTCCTGCTGGTGAGAACGGTCTCGGCCGGTCGAGTTCCGCTGTCGGAGAAACTGGTTGTCTCGGCGGGACCGAAGGGAGAGGCGATGGTCGACAGGTCGACCGTGCTCGTTCGCGGCGGCCACCGGACGGTGCTCGGTCGTCGGCCGGGGGGCCGGAGGCACTGGTGAGTGAATCACTGGAGGTCGATCCGGAGGACCTGCGGGCGCGCGGGGCAGCGCTGCGAGAAATCGGCGCCGAGGCCAGACAGGTGGTGGAACGGCTGCGTGCCGCCCTCGCCGAGGAAGGCCGGTGGTGGGGTGAGGACGAGGCAGGCAAGGCGTTCGCGGAGACCTACGAACCGGATGCGCGGGATGCACTGATCGCGCTGCGGAACTTCGCCGACAACGTGTGTCGCTTCGGCAGCGACGTGGGGCGTGCCGCGGAAGCCTTCCACACCGCGGATGAGCAGGCGGGACGGCAGGTAGCACAGGCACTCCAGCCGACAGTCCCGCCCGGCGTCGGGACCGGCAGCGGTTCGTCCGCCGAACCAGGACGTGCACCGGACCCCATCCAGATCCGCCGCTCGCCCGAGCCGATCCCCAGCATCGTGTCGCGGGCGGTGACGCCGGAGTCGGTCGACGCGCAGCCGGTGTCCGTGCCACCCAGCAGCGCTCCCTTTGCCGATGCGAGCACGGCACGCACCCCGAGTCCGGTCGGCGAAAGTCCGGGCCCGGGTCATGTCGGCACGCCGCGATCTCCGGTCGCGGCTGCCGCGAACAGCGGCGACCGCACCGCCGAGCAGCCCGGCAGCCGCCTCGCCGACCCTAGCCGGGCGCCCGGCGCTGCCCCGCCCGGTGCTCGGCAGTTCGACACCGCCGGCGACCGTCGGACGGCGGCGGAACCTGCTCGTGCCGTACCGAATACCACGGCAGCCCCTGCGCGCGGCACCCCGCGCCCGGCTGCCGTCAGCGCGCCGGTCGTCCAGCCTCCGACGCGGACGCCGTGGTCGGACGGTACGGCCTCGGCCGGTCCGCTCGGTGGACGTCCCACACCCGACCGCGCCGCGGGTAAGCCGTTCGCGGACAGAGTTTCCGCGCCACAGCGCCCACCCGGCAGGCAGCACGCCGACAGCGATCCCCCCCGGCGGCCGCGAAACCAGGGGAACACCGACAGCGCCCTGGAGCGGCTCGCCCGGGAACTGGCCGAGCGGCACGGCGTCGAGGTGGCCGGGTTCGACCTGCCCGTGACCGACGAGGCCGCCGTCCGGGAATTCGTGGCGGCGACCGATGCGGTCCTGACCAGATTTCCGGTGCTCGACGTGCGTTCTGTCGGCATCGGTGCGCTCGCGCCGCGCGAGATCGTGCGGATCGAGCAGCAATCGGCAATGGGCACGCGGGAGCCGGTGAGCGCCTGGTCGGTGACCCTCAATATCACCCTGCTCGATGATTCGGCGCGGCTCGCCGCGGCGATTCGCGCGATTCACCGACCGGGATCGACTGTCGCACAAGCGGACACGCGGCCGGTCTATGCGACGACGGTCCGCGCGTTCGGGCGCGCCTTCGACCGCGCGGGCGGGCGGCAAGCGCGTGCCGGTGCGCAGCGGGCGCTGATCGCGGAATATCTCCGAGACCGCGGCGAGCACAGCCGCGCTGGTCTGGCCCCCGTTGTGCGTGGCTACCGGCGATGGCGGGATCAATTGAGCGGCGGCAGTTTCGACAAGGGGCGCTTCGATCCCGCCGCGGCACTGGCGGACGCGCTCACCGACGTCATGCTCAACGAGGACCGGGCCGCCGAACCGGCGAAGACGTTGTGCCGACTGCTCATCGACACCGCACGCGGGTCGGCGACGCAGGATACGGCGCATGGGCAACGCGGCCCGCTGTGATGAATCCATGGAATCAACAGCGAAAGGTATCCGATGCGGGATTCGAGAGCCGACGATCCAGCGGGATCGGATGCGCCGGGAAACAAACTGTCGTACCAGGATTTCGAGGAGCCGCTCGACACGCGGCTGCTGCGGCTGGCCCGCCGGATCGGAGCGGAGATCTCCGCCGTGGCCGCGCCGGATTGGCGGTCGTGGGATGCGGTCTTCGCGCTGACCGTCGACGAGGCCGTGGCCAACGCCGCCTGCGTGGTCGACGACCGAACGGTGCGAGTGGAGCTGCCGGAGTCGGTATCGGCGCTGGTGCGCCGACATCGGGAGTTGTCGGCGGGGCTGGATCGCGGGCCGTGGTGGCGGTTGCTGCTGTCGGCGACCGCCGACGGCGAGGTGGAATTCGACCTCGATTGGGGTGACGAGCCGTTCCCGGACGGTGAATTGTTCGCGCCTGAGGCGTATCGCGCCGATCTGGTGAGGTACCCGAGGGCCCGGCTGCCGATTTGGCTGGCGGCCTACCTCGGCCACGGCGATCGGCAGACGCGCAGTCCACGCCGCGCCGTGGCGGAGGTTCGTGCCGATCACACGGCCGGGACGCGGCCGACGCCGATGACCAACGAACTGCCGGAGCTGCCGGTGCTGTGGGCGCGGTGGGCGGTGTTGTCGGCCGCGTTCGTGGCGGTCGGATCCGAGCGCGGACCGCGAATCCTGCCGTCGCTGGGCTGGTTCGAGAGCTCCCGGCGGGCCGGGTCGACGGTGTTCGTGCTGCCGGGCGACCGAGCCGTGTTGTCGGGCGGTGTGTGGCATTCTCCCGCCTTGAACGCGGTGTACAACGATGCTGCCGAGATGCCGAATTACTATGCTGGGGCGCCTGATTGGGTGGCCGATCCGGTGCTGAACCCGCGCGCGGCGACCGGGTTGCTCTCGTTCTGCTACTGGTGGGATACCGGGCAGTGGTATCGAGGTGAGTCCCCGCCGGCGGCGGGTTCGGGTTCGGCGATTCCCGGGGTGTGGACTACCGAGACGGTGATCGACATCGTGGCGAGTCTGCTGCCGGATCGGCCGCCCGCACCGGTGCGCACGGCGGCGGAGGCGTTGGTGTCCGCGGCGCAGAACGGTGTCGTGACGCGCGAACTGGTGGTAGATGTCTTCGGCGAGGCGGACCGTTTCGACATAGATGCGGCGCTGTATCAGTTCTCGATCGCCGGATCGCTCACTCGGCATGCACGGCAAGAGATCTCGGCGGCGGACGCGATCGCCCGCGTCCGCAGTTATATCACCGATCGGCAGCTGGATACGACGGGCTACCCACTCGCACAGTTGCGCGCCGATCGCATCAACGCGGGCTGGATGGTGTACGTGCCCGTGCCGCGCGGGGAGATCGCGATCGGGCGCGCGATCTTCTATGTCGCGGATGACGGCGTGGTGGAACATTCCTCGTCGTCGACGCCGCCCGCGACCTACGCGGCCGGCTTCGAACAGCGGTATCTGCGGCGGCAGGGGGCGTCGGTCTGAGCTGGCCACGGCGCCAGGGTCAGCATTTCCAATGGTGGGGATGTGTGGGCGCCGCCAGACCTCGGTGCGGTCTATCCTGCGGTTTCGATCCTGCTCCGCCGACCAGGGATGGCTGCCGTGACGATGACGCCGCCGCAGCAATTTCTGGACGATCTGCCGAATTGGTTGACCGACATCGTCTTCGGCAACGAGGTCCCCCAGATGCGTGGGGAGTCGGGGCGGCGGTCGAGCGCGGCGTGGGCGCAGGCGGGAACAGAGTACGACGATCTCGCGCGGCGGTTGCGCGAAGTGGTCGCGGCATTGCCGGATGCGGTGCGTGGTGAGTTCGGGGACCGTATCACCGCCAGCGCTGTCCCCATGTGTGAGGTCGCCGAGGATTCGGCGAAGTTCTGTCACAGCATGAGCCGCCATACCGATCGCAGTGCCGCCGACAGCGACAAAGAGGTGTACGTGATGTACGCCTTCGGCGCGTTGACGTTGTATCAGCTTCTGCTGGCTGGTGGTGTGCACCCGATCCGGGGGTTGCACATCCTGACAGCCGCGCGGGCGAAGCATCTGACGGCGTTTCGGGCGTTTGTCGCCAGTCGATTGGGCGCGGGCGCGGCCGCGGCGGTCGAACGAGCGGGGCCGCTGCTCGCTCAGGTGGGTGGGTTCGCGATAGCCGCCGGTGGTGTCGATCTCGTGGTACAAGCCGGGCAGATTGCGGGGACCCTGGACGGTCATCGCGACAGCGTCGACTGGAATTCGGTTCTCCTCGCCACCGCGACGGGCGGCGGTTCCGCGCTGGGTGGAGTGCTGAGCGGGTACGCCGCGCACGCGGTCGTCTCCCGTGCCAACGCTCCAGTGCTGCTGGGGCGCGCCGTTGTCGGGGTGGTATCCGGGGTCTTCGGAGTCATTGGTGGCGCGTCGACCGCCGCGGCGCTGACCGGTGAGTTCCGGCTGTCGGCGTCGGCTCTGGTCAGTGGCGTGGCGCTCGGGATGGCCGGTGCCGGCCTGCACGCGCGGGCGCGCTCCGAACCGCCGCCTTCGCTGGCGAGCCACGAAAGAGCCGGACCACTCGCGGATCTCGTCGCGCGGCCGGACGCGCTCGGAACGCGCGAACTCCGTCCGGCGGACGCCGAACCGGTGCGCAGCTCGGCGGCCGATGAGTCCGGGATAGCGGTCGGACGTCCTCCGGATCCCGCCGAATCGGTAATCGCCGGTCACGGTGACAAGGACACCTCGCGCCCAGCGGCGGACGGCAGTGCCGTGGCGGACCGGGAAAGCGCCACGGCGTCAACGGAACCGGTCGGCGATCCGAATGCGACGTTGTATGAGCGAATCAACGCGCTGCGCGATCGCGAGTTCGCCGAGACCGAAGCCGCGGCCGCCGGTGCGGTGGCGGCGCCGGCGAATATCTCCGAGAGCATCGGTGGGCGTGCGTCCGAGACGCCGACCGTTCCCGGTGCCGAGCTCCCATCTCCGTCGCCGAGGGAAACCCCTGCGGGACAATCCAGTTCGAGCGCAGCCCCGACGGCTCCCGATACTGAGATCGCCGCGTCCGGGTCGGTGGACTCACCCGCGGGTCCGGACCTGCCGGGGACTCGGCACGACACGGAGTCCGTCGCTGACCTCGCGGCGGCCGATAGCATGGTACCGCAACGGGATCCCGCCGAGGTGGATCGACTCGTGGCGGAGCGCGACGATGCGCGCGCCGAACTCGCTACGCTGCTGGGGATATCGCCGCAGGAGCTGCGCTGGTGGGGGCATGAACCGGTGGCCCGGGCCCTCGACGAGAACAACGCCTGGCAGGCGAAGCTGGCTGAGCAGAGCTCGTTTCGGGCAGAGCCCGGCGTACGGGAGCGCGAGCTGTCGAGCCTCGGCCAACGCATGGCCGTCAAGGTGCGAGCCGGCGTGGCGGAGGCGCGCGCGTTGGCGTCGGTGCTGCAGTGGGCGCAACAGTTCGAGCCGGCCGGGCAGCCGACGGGTCGCACGAACGGACAATGGCCGGCGGTGCGGGCCGCAGGTGTGGCCGAACGCGTCCCCGAAGTCGGACGCCTGTTGGACGGGGTGGAGCGGTACCGGGCCGCCGATGCCAGGGTCGCTGCCGTCGATCCGCGCGCTGCTGACGGAACATGGGATTCGGCTCATCCCCGATACCGTGCGCCCGACCCCAGGGCAGAGGTAACGGGCACTGCGCCCGCCGGGGCCGGCGCCGCAGGCCTGAACCCGACCGGTCCGGGAGGTGCGGGGGCCGGTCGGGAAACCGCGGTCGGCGCAGCGCCGAGCCGCGACGAGACCGCGGCGCGGGCCGGAGCGGACGAATCGCTCGGCGCCGATCCGGTTGTGCCGGTGCCGGAGCAGATCCAGCAGCTCGGCGCCGCCGCGTCGGCGGAGGCGGTGTCGATGGTGCGGGCCGCGGATTTCGCGGTGCTGGGACAGGAGTCGACGCGAGCGGGCTCGGCGTTGGCGCGCTGGCTCGGGTTGTCGGATACCGAGTTCTATCGAATGAGCCCGACTCGCCTGCGTGCGGCGGTCGAGTTCCAGGTGGAGCGGGCGGAGCGGTTGCCGGAATGGGGGGAGCAGGCGCGCGCGTCCGCGGGTGAGCTGATCGGCGATACGGTGCGCCGGGGCATGGCGGCCGATGCCGCGAACGGGGGTGGCCCGGTCGGTGACCCGGTGAATCCGGCACAGACACTGCCGGCGGAACTGCTCAACAGATTGCAAGAGTGGGTGGGAGAGAACGCCGCACCGATGCAGCGGTGGATGGAGGTGCACGCCACCCGCGACCGGCTGCTCGACACGCCGGCGTTGATGTTGCGCCTGGAATCCGTTCCCGCGGATCCGGTGCCGGTGCGGGGCGAGGTCGTCCTGGATCCCGCGCTGAAGCCGGTGCGTGAGCTGCGGGATCTGGAAGCGGTCGAGACGCGGGTTGCGAGCCGGATGGCGGTGGGTGCACTGACGCCGGAGGCCGCTGCGGTGTTGGCCCGAAGTGGTTTGGCGCCAACGGTTCCGGCGGGTCCGATACCGATGTCCGTGGCGGGCACACCACCGTCCGGTGTGGCGCCCGCCACGGCCAGGGACAGTTCCGGCAGCGACGGGACCGGCCCGTATTCGGCTCCGGAGCCATCGGGTACCCGACCGGCGAGCTCGTCGAGTTCGGCGGCACTCGGACGTCATCGCGCCGATGTGCGGACGAGCGAGGTGGATCCCGCGTGGGCGGCAGCGGTGGAGCAGGTGCGCGACGCTCGGCAGCGGGAGTTGGCGGAAACTGCTGCCGCGCAGACTGATTCCCGGGACACGTCGACCGCCCGGACCGATGTGGCGCCCTCGGCGAAACCATCGGGCACGAGCGCGGCGGCGAATTCGGTCGACCCCGCGCCGACGAGTTCCGCGGCATCCGAATCCAGCACCGGCCACAGCGATGCCGCGGGCCGGACGAGCAGTACTGAGTCGGCATCGGCTCATGGCGACGGTCACACCGCGTCGCAGACCCCCACGCCGCCCGCGAAGGAGTCGACGGCTCCATCGAGTGCCGTGATACTCGGTGCCGGCATGGCTGCCATGGATGACGATGAGTCCACCGGTCCGTCTGCGCCACTGGTGGACTCGAAGTCGGCGACCACTCCGCTGGAGCCGGTGCCGGTGCCCGCCGTGGCATCGGACGGCGCCGCGGACACCGTGCCACGAGTCGCGGTGAGCACGGGCGAAGTGCCGGGCGATCCGGCGGATCTGCGCCGCTCGCACGCCGAGGCGACGGCGCGCGCGGCCGAGCTGTTGGGGGTCGCACCCCAGGAATTGAGGTTGTGGGGCCGGGAACTGCTCGAGCAGGTGATCGACCGGTTCACGGCCTGGTCGAGCCCGTCGGGTGGTGACGGCTGGAATCAGCTGAGTCCGGCTGCACAGCAGGGACTTCGGCCAGAAGTCGGCGAGTTGTTCGGCCGGCAGTTGCGCGAAGTCGCGGAAGTGCATCGCCAGGCGGCGGCCGCGCTGGATTGGTTGCGCGCGGCCGAATTGGTGCCGGATGGCACGGCTGTCCCGGTCGAACAACGGCTGGCGGAACTGCGGCGGCTGGCTGATGCGCACGGCCCCTCGTCGCCGTTGCACGAAACCGTCGACGTTCTGGATCGCTATCTGACGCTCGATGACCGGGTAGCGGCCTTGCCGCCGGAGCCGTTGATAGAACAGGCCGCAGCCTCGGACGATGCCGCCAAGACCCTGCCGCGAGTTGTGCCGACGGTGCATGACGAACCGGACGAACCTGACAGACCGGTCGACGTGCGGCAGTCGCATGCCGAGCTGGCGGCGCGGGCGGGCGAGTTGCTGCAGGTGGCGCCGCAGGAGCTGCGGTTGTGGGGCCGGGCACTGCTAGAGCGAGTGATCGATCGGTTCGAGTTCTGGTCGAATCCGTCGGGGTCGGATGGGTGGAGCCAGCTCAGCCCGACGGAGCAGGCGGGGCTGGCGCAGGACCTTCCGACGCTGTTGGGTCGTTGGCTGCGCGACCTCGCCGAAGCACACCGTACGGCGGCGCCGGTGCTGGATTGGCTGCGCACGGCCGGACTGGAACCGGACGGCACCGCTGTTCCCGACGGCCGACGGCTGGCGGAACTGCGGCGGCTCGCTGCCGAGCAGGGGCCGTCGGCGCAATTGCACGAATTGGCCGACGTCCTCGACGGTTACCTGAAGATCGACGCTGAGGTCGCGGCCATGCCACCGGAACCGATACCGGCACCGAACCTTTCCGCCGATCGCTCGAATGACGTGCTGTCGCCGTCGGCCACGCCGACGAGTTCCGCCAGGCCACGTCAGTCACTCGGGGAGTCGTGGTGGTTCGCTTCCCCGCTGCGCGGGGAATGGATCGAGGTAGGACACACGCTCGGCGAACAGGCACGCACACTCGCCCGCGAGCACGGTGTCGAGGTCGATCACTGGGCATTGCGGTCCGATTCCCCAGAGCTGGCCCGGTTGCGTGCCGAACGTGCCGCGCGGACCGCGGGATTGGCTGAGCTGATCGGCATGTCGGCCGAGGAACTGACCCTGCGGCGGATCGACGAGGTACGTGCCGAGGCCGCGGCCGAGATCGAGGCCCGGTCCGCGACGCAGCCACCCGGAACGGCGGAGCGCGTGATCGACCTCGCCGAGGCGTGCTTGCTCATGGCCGCGCTGGCCGGTACCGCCGCCCGCTTCCACTGGTTGTCGTCCCGGGTGGGGGCAGCCGTCCCGGGCGGATCAGGAGACGACCAGCGCTGGCTGGCCCAGGTGATCAAGCTCGGTCCGGCCGAGCTGCACAGGCGCATGCAGGTGCTGGGCATCCCGACCCGTCCGGTGTGGTCGAGCCCGCCGGTGGCGTCGTCGATGCCACCGCGCGCGGTGTCCGCCCCTGGAACAGTGGATTCGCCTGGGCGGGTGGTGCGGCCGGACCGTCCGGGGCACCGTCCGGCTGCCGCCGGTGGACGCGGACGGCCGACTGTGGTGCATCGGCGGCCGAGCCCCTCGGACGCCCGGCCGGTGACCGCGCGAATCACACCGGGTCCCGGCCGACGGCGGCCACTGGCGCCGATCGCCGGAACCGGACTTTCCGGAACCCCGGACGGCGCGGGCGAGATTCGCCCACCGGATGTGCTGCCCGGCTCGAAACCGATCGATTGTGCGGTGCACACCTTCGGGTACCTGTCGCAGGAGAACCCGAACATCGCCGAGAACCTGGCCGGCGCCGCACCGACGCCCGATCCCGGGCTCGGGGGGACGGACGGTACGCAGCTGCTGAAGGCTTTGGGCGGCAAGCGCTGGGTCCAGTTCCGCACTTGGCTGAAGATCGTGGACCTACTCGACAACCTGGGGCCCGGCGCCGCCGCCTATGTGGTGATCGAGAGCAGGCGTGCCCGCCGTATCTCGGGCACCGGCCATGCGCGACTGGTGTTCCACGATCGGGCGCAACCTGGCGTGATCAAGTGGCGTGACCCACTGGTCGAGGGTGGCGCGAAGCAAGTGTTCGAGCCAGGAAAGTTCTTCCCCTCCGGCGACTTGCTGTTCGCCGTCGTCTACGGCGCCGACGGCGCCGTGTATTCGGTCCCCGAGGAGTCGACCGGAATCAGCGACCAGACGGGCTCGTCTCCGCGGCGCGCGGTCGCAGGCGTCGGCGACGCGAGGCACCCCGAGGGCGACCTGGGTGACCATGTGCGGTGGTTGCGCGCCGACGCGGCGGCCGAGCTCGAGCGGCAGGCGGTGCTTGCGCGGGACACGCTGTCCGATATCGATCTGACCCACGAGGTGCACGGTGTCTCGCTGGCTCGTTTGCGCGACCGGATCGAGCACATCGATGCCGTCGCCGCGGCGCTGGCCGAGGCGGCGGCGCAGCACCAGCGGGCGGCGGCCGAGCTCACCGCGCGCATCGTCGAATGCCGAAGCATGGACGACGAAGCCGGCTATCAGGGACCAGGGCAGCTGCGGGACACTCGGATGCTGCGCGACGACGTCCGGAATGTCCTGGCGTCCTTGTTGCGCCGAACGGATCGATCGGATGCCGAGGTGGCCAACGCGACGGCGTGGCTGCGTGAGCTCGACGCGGTCATCGACGCGGCCGCGGCCTACGAATACCGTGGCGACCTGCTCGAGATGTTCGAGAGAGAACTCGCGGACCTCGACCTGCGCGCGCGACTGATCCATACCACCCGGTCTGAATTCGCTGCCGAGCCCACCACCGCCGACCCGGCACCCGACCTGCTACAGCGGCTGCGCGACGAGCACACGGCCTTCGACGACCGCCTGCATGGCATCGTGCACCGCTACGTGGATCGAGGCCACGCCGACCCCGGGCGGCATGTGACACAAGCACGGCAGCAGGCCCGTTTCGACGCCGATGATTTGACCCAGTGGCTGCGGCAGTCCGCTCCATTCCGCCGATATCAGTTGTCGGACAGGGAATTCAGCGAGCTGCTGCGCCCGGATTCCGCAGCAAGGGCGCAGTGGCGACATGCCTTGATCGCCCGGCAAGATCAGTTGATCCGATCAGTGCCGTACGAGCCGGAGCCGTTCGCGAGCGAGCACGACCGCATGCGCTCGATGGCGGAGGATCTGCGCCACCGCGCGGACTTGCCGGCCGAATCCGCTGTGATGTTCGAGGATTTCGACGCTCGGTTTCTGGTGCTGAGCACACTCGAGGGTATCGACCGTGTCGAGCGTCGGGTCGAGCGCATCGACGCGCTGGGCGCTGTGTTGCGAGATCTGCGCTCATGGCTCGCCGCGGCCAGGGCACAGGGGCAGACCGCCGACATTCTGGCAGCCGAGTTCGATCGCATCGCCACCTCGGCCCATCGATTCGCTCGCTTGGCCGACGAGCAGTATCGGCTGCCGGAATCGGACGACGTCGTGTTCTCGTCGCTTGCCGCGATGCGTGGGTTCCACTATTGGCAGTTGCGGCCGGGCCGGCCGGAACACCAGCGCTTGAAACTCGACCTGGAACTGGTTCTCTCGGCGTTGATTTCGTTCGTGGGGCGAGAGGTTGAGCTCGACGAATCGGCGCGATTGGCGCAGCGCTATCGCGAGCGGTGGGATCACTCGGACCATGCCGCGAAGTGGCTGCGCACCCAACTGCGATCGGTCCTCGGACGGGCCGTCGATGGCGTCGACGGGGCCGTGCTGGCCGAGCTCGCGCAGCTGTGCCGGGACGGGACCGATCCGTTCTCCGATTCACTGCGCGATTACCTGCAGTCGATGTCGGCGCGCTGGTATCTGGATCTGCGCGCGATCGCCCGGCAAGCCGACCTGGCCGAGGAGCACCGCCGCTTGGATGCCGAGCTCGACCACGTCCTGCTCGGCGCGGTACGGCGGCTGCGTGGGGCGCGGTACGGCGACGATCGTGACTCCCGTCCGGTGGAGCGCACGTTCACGCTGGGAAAACATTTGGCAGGCCTGCGGGACACCGCGGTGCGCACCCGCGCCGCCGCTGCCCGAGTCCTTGCCGCCAGCGGGCGAGCGGTGGGCGTCGACGCGGTGTGGCACGTCACGCCCGGTTCCGAGACGCTGCGGCGGTTGGACGGCCGTCTCGAGCGCGCGCGTACGCTCCTGGCCGAGCTGTGGCAGTGTGCCCCTGCCGCGGTGACCGGTGACCTGGTCGACCAGCGACATGCGGAGCTCGAATCGATCTCGAACAGCACCGCCGAGGCCGAAGCGATCGCGGAGATCCGCGCAGTCGAGCCGGTGGTCGACGCCGCAAGGCAATTCCATCGGTACGACGCGTGGGCGCGGGCCACCGATGCCTTGGATGAGTCGATCAACGTGGCGCGCTGGGAGGAGGCGCACAGCGAAACAGCACCCGCGGACGATGCCGCGGCGCTGCGTCGGGGCGCGAGCCTGGCCGCATGGACAGCGTCGCTGATCCGCCGGGCCCACCTGCTCGATGACGCCGCGTCGGCTCGCGCGGCGGCCGTCGCCGCCGGGCGGACCGCCGAGGTCGAGTTGCGCGATAGCGACCTCGATCGGCTGCTGGATGCGGTGGCGGCGGAGATCGCCGAACGAGCGGCGCGGCTGGACGGACCGGTCGGCTCCACCCCGGACGGTTCCGCCGCGGACACGGAAGACACACCGCAGCCGTTGCCGCCGGACGCCCGGCGCGCGGTTGTTCGCAGCGTCGACCGGCAGCGCGCCGAGCTGCGCCGGCAACTCGATGACCTGCTCCGGCCGCTGGCCATCGATTCCGCCCAGCTGCTCGATATCGGCTCGCCGGTGTGGGCGCACTGGTCGGCACAGCACGGGCAGGCGCGCGATGACCTGATCAGGCTGCTGTGGCCCGAGGTCGAGCCCGGCCGGGTGGCGGACTGGTGGTTGCACCGGATGGTGCTGCATCGGCGGGAGCTGGGCGACATGCCTGCCGAACTCGCCGCGACGGCGCAGCGTTTCATCGAGTCCCACGCGGTGTCGGAGTTGCTCGACGCTATCGGACGAGCGGACCGATGGGCCCGCACGATCGAGACGGTGGAACAGGAGCTGACGTGGCGGTCCATCGAACGCCGTCGGCGGGCCGCAGCGGTGCGCGAGCTGCGCCGGGCCCCGGAAGGCCTGCGTTCACCAGGTGCGCCGGTGCCCGACATCGAGACCGCGCTGGCTTCGATGATCAAGCAGGACGACGTGTTCCAGCGGATGGACGGCCAGCTCGATCGCCTGTATCGGCTCGGCATCGCCATCGCGGATGTGCAGCGGCGGATGCGCTCGCTCGCGCCGACCCGTGCGCGATTGGTCTCATCGATGCTCGAATACGGTATGGCGGAGCCGGACTCGCGGCCGGCGATGCTGTTCGGGAATGCTCGATTGACCCACTTGGCCGCACGTCCTCGGCCGGAGCCACCGCGTGCGTCCGGCGTCGCCGGGCCGGAACGCGACCTGGGTGAGCTGCTGTGGGAGTCGAGAATGCTCGCCGGGCTGGACGACCAACTGTATTGGCTGAACGCCGATCTGGAAGCGTCCCTGGACGAGTTGACGTCGGAGCTCGCCGGTGTACCTGCCGCTGCGGCCCGGCCGCAGGGACAGGTCGTGGAGCTACCCGGCATCGGCTTGATATGGGGTGCTTTGGACTGGGTGCGCGTCGATGTCGCCGCCCGGCGTCGACTCGCTGTCGCCGCACTCACCGCGGGGCCGAGCGCGGAGTTCGGCATCGACACAACGCGACTGGACACCGGCCGCGACGGTGAGTGGGGATTGACGCGCCTGACCACGCTTCGTGCGCAGGCGGCAACCGTGCCGGCGCAGGCCGAGCAACTATCGCGACTCGATACCGCCATCGGCCTTGTGCGCACGGTGATCCGGACGACCGCCCAGGTCGACGCGATCGACATTGTGGCGGCGGCACTCGATGACGCGAACCGAAGGCTGGATCGGATCGAACAGCGGTTCGCGCGCCTGTCGGCAGACCACCTCCTGCGGCACCCGCTGGATGGCCGGGCGATCCGGGCAACAACCCGAACGCAAGCGCACGCACTGCGTGACGCCGCCTTGTGGTGCGGTCAACCGTTGGAACACGCGGGCTGGGATGTGCGCCCGGATCAGTTGCGGCAGCGAATGAATACCGCACGGGCCCAGCCCGATACGGACGTCGGCGCCAGCGAGATTCGCCTGGCCGAGGTTGCCGAGCGGTATCTCGGATTGCGCGGCCTCGAGGACGTGTTCGACGAGCGAAGTCAGCTGATCCAGTGGATCGGCAGTCTGAAGTCCCGGGTGCTCGCGCTTTACCACAACGTCGCCTTCCGACACATCGCCGAGCGATGGTCGGACATGCAGCGGAACATGCCCCGCAGACCGGCCGACACCGTCGTGGCCGAGCCGACCCGACCCGGCAGGACGCCCGATCGGCCACGGCGGCTGCGGCACATGCTCACTCGAGCCCTGCATCAACTGGTTCACACGCTCGGTCCGAATCTCGTCCACGACGTGCACAAGCAGTCCCGCGTCCCGTCCGCTCAGCTGGATATGCACCGGGTCCTGCTCGCGCTGATCGAACTCGACCGGCTGACGGTGCGTTATCCGCAGCTGGGCACCGACGCCGTGGTGCGGCGAGCCCACCGCTGCCAACGGCTCTGCCTGCTGGTCGCCGCGGCCGAACAGACCCCTTTGCTCGTCGAATCCCATGACGATGACCAGGAATTCGGCAAGCTCGTGCGGTCCACCCTCGCGTTCGCGGTCCGCCAGGGCGACGAGGACGACGATCTCCCTCCCATCACACTCCCGCCCACCGGCCACGACCTCAATCGCTGCGCGAGGCTGGTGCTGGAAATGCACCAGCACGAAACCGGTAGGCCGACGTCGGGCGATCTCAGCGATACGGGCTTGGGCGGGGTACTGGCCGGGCGCTACCTGCGCGCGCTGGGTGCCGGTCGCCCCACCCGCTATGCGATCGATCCTGATAAGCCACTGCGGCGGGTCGTGGCGGCGCTCCACGAGTTGGTGCGGGATATGTCTGCCGCGAACCGTTCCGGTGTCTCGATCATCACGATCGAGGGCACGCACGCGGCGGACGAACACGGGGTGGCCGCACACACGCGTCGCTGGGTGTACCGGTGCGACGAGCAGGGCAACAACGCCCGTATCGAACTGCAGGATCCAGGCAAAGCGCTGTTCGGCACCCCGGACGAGGACAAAACGAACGCGTCTGACCTGACCGCGATCTGGGCCGTTGCGTTCGACAAGAACGGCAATCCGTTGCCGTTGCCGGGCGGCGATGCCGAGGGACCGCCGCAGCACATGCGGGTCGGCCGAAGCGATGAGCCACCGCCGTCGGTCCGCGGCGGCATCGATGGTGTGTCAGAACCTTCCACGGCCGAACGCGCGGCGCGGTTGGCCGAATTGCTGCCGCGTGCCGAATTCCTGGATTTCGCCGAGGCTTCCACGCTTGTTGACCTCGCACACGCGCTGCATCCGGAGGTGACGAGCGGTTGTCTTGCCCAGCTGAGTGAGCTGGACCGCCGCTGCGTCGAGAAGCTGTGCCTGGACCGGCTCACCCCGGAGCAGGCAGCGCGGCAGTTGGACAAGACGCCGGTCGTGGTCGAGCGGTGCGCGTGGCGCGGGGCAAGCCAGCTGGCGGAGTTGCTGTTCGAGACGCTCGACCCAGAGAGGCGCTTCCGCAGTCTGTTGAGTCGGGTCGGCTCGTTGAGTCTTGACCAGTTGACGAAACTCGTCGGCCTCGGGCTGGCCCTTCATCGCCCCGAAACCGATCGGTGCCTGGCCAGGCTCAGCCACCGTCAGCGTCAGTTCGTCGAGCTACGGATCGTGGAGGGCCTCCGGGTTGCCGAGATAGCCCGCAACGTGGGGACATCGCGCAGCGCGGTCAGCAGAGACTACGGGCTGGCGGTGCGTCGGGTGGCCGAGTCGCTCGTCACGGTATTCGGCCCACACTTACCGGCGGTGGTCCTGACCGAGGCCGAGCGTGCGGCCCGTTTGGCTACCTCACTTGCCCGGATCGAGCCGCTCGACGCCGCCGCTCGATCCGTCGTCATCGAAGACGCCCTGCTGCTGCATCACGCGACCGTGATCCGTTGCCTCGCGAAGCTGACCAATCACCGGCAAAGGATCGTGCGGTGGCGATTCCTGCAGCATCTGGACAGGCGCGACGTGGCAGGACAGCTGGGCACAACTATCGAAGCCGTCCAGCTGGCCGAACATGCCGCAGCGCGCCAGTTGGTCCACTTGCTGGCCGTCGAGCTAGGTTATCGTCCCTCGTTGGCGGGTTTGCTCATCCGCGCGAGCTCACTGACGCCCGCTGAGGAAACCGCGGCGATTCAGGCCGCGATGATCCAGCATCCGGCGGTGGTGCGGCGTTGCCTGCAACGGCTGGGGGCACATGAACGCCGATGTGTCGAAACGATTTTCGCGCAGGACTACGACACGGCCCAGGTCGCGGCCGTGCTAGGACTCACCGCCGGGGACGTCGAGGCGACGTATCGCACGAGCGTGCATCAAATGGTCGAATGGCTCGCTGCCGAGTTGGTGCCTGACGCTGCCGCCTGCGGATCGGCAGATGCCTGGATGGAAGCCGTACGGTTGTTACACGGCGTCAGCAAACGACAATTCTCGGTGGCGATAGGTCAGAGCTCCGGCTGGATGTCGGAAGCGCGGCAGCGCACGCGCCCCCCGCGATTAGTGGTTCTGCGCCGGATGCGCGACGCTGGTTACGTCTCGAACGAGATGGTGCGTGCGGCAATCCGGACGTTTTACACCAGACCGGACTATCTGCCCGCGGACGCTGATGAGGAAGCAGACTTCTGGGATCTCGTCGCCGCAGCGGTCGGCTCGGCTGACGAAAAGCGGATACGAGACCGGATATACCAGCGGTTCGACTGGGTCGCCGAAGCCCAAGCGTGGCGCTGGCTGGTGCCAGGGGACGATCGTGACGAGCTCGCCCAACATTTTCGGCAGAAGATCATGGCCGCGATCGGAACCCACATTCCGATGTACGCGTTCGGTGTGCACGCGTGGGTGGCCTGCGTCGCCAGCGTGCCCGGCTACCGCCTGGCGCGCAGATATCCGCATCTCAGTGGCCCCGCCAGAAAGCTCGTCGGCAAGGTGGGCGCTTACCTGGACACGCGTTTCGGGGAGACCGGGGTGGAGCCCGATGACGCCGAGATCGCCGCGGCACTGGGTCTGACGCCGGAGGAGGTCGCGCAGGCGCGATCGTTGCGAGCCGCGCCGCTGTCTCTGGATGCGCCGAGGCCGGGCGGGGATCCTGCCAAGCCTCGTGAGTTCGCGGACGGATCCAGATCGCCATTGGGGGATTTCTACCTGGCGGATGCTATTAGGGCGGCACTTGCGGACCTGCCGGAACCGGATGTCGCGGCGGATTTGATCGTTTTGTGTTACGTGCAAGGGTTCACGGTGCCGGAGGCCGCCGCTCGTTTGCGGTTGCGGGTGGATGATGCGCAGACGCTGCTCGGGGTGGCCGGTGCGGTGCTGCGCACCGACGAATTTCGCGAGATGTTGGCCGTATCGATGCACCTCGACGATGCCCTGGTGCGTCGTTCCGCGCACGCCAGCAATCAGTGTGCTGTGTTGGTCGCGGAGTTCCATCAGGCGCGAACCGGTAGGCCCAGCGGGGTCGATCTCAGTGACGCCGGTCTGGCAGGGGTCACCGTCGAGCGATACCTGCCGGCGTTGGGCGCTGCTCAGCCGCAGCGGTTTCCGATACATCCCGGTCGTCCACTGTGGTGGGTCGAGCAGGCGTTGCTTGAGCTGGTGCAGACCTTGGATCCCGCTGATCGTGCCGGTGTCTCGGTTGTCACGATCGAGGGCACCTGGGTGGTGGACGAGCACGGGGTGAGCGCGCATACCCGGCGCATCGAGTACGAGTGTGATGAAGAGGGCGGCAACGTCGTTGTCCTGCTGCAGGATGTGGGCAAGGACCGGTACGGCACGACGGACGACGACCGCACGGACCCACGAGAGCTGAGCTACCTCTGGGCGGCAGCCTTCGACAAGCACGGCAACCCGTTGCTGTTGCCCGGAGCCGATGTCGAATCTCCCCCCGGTGAGTTGCGGATCGGCCACGATGCCGATCCGCCGTCGGCGGACGAGATCGGTGCCGCTCGGATCGGCGTCCGCGGGATCATCGTCGATGGTGTGCGAGAACCCTCGAGGGCCGAGCGAGCGGCGCGCTTGGCCGAATTGCTCGCTCGGACAGAACCTCTCGACCGTGCCGAGATGGTTACCATCATCGATGACGCCTCGGTTCTTCATCCGAAGGAGTTCGGCGACTGTCTCGCTCAGTTGCCCGGCGGGCAGCGCGAGTGCTTCACCCTGCGGTACCAGGACGGACTCAGCGAAGCGGAGGTGGCGACGCAGCTACACAAGACGAGAAAAGCGGTCTGGCTCGTCGAGCGGCGCATGGTGCGGCAACTGGTGTCGTTGCTGCGTGAAGAGCTCGGGCGCGCCGGCCGATTCGCCGAGTTGCTGAACCGCGTCGGGTCGCTGAGCCTACCGGAGGCGGCGGCGTTCGTGCGTGACGCGCTGGCGCTGCATCCCGAGACGACGGACCGTTGCCTCGCCCAGCTGGGCGACGAGCAGCGCGAGATCGTGCAACCGAGGTTGCTCGACCGGCTCAGGAAAGGGCCGGTCACGCGGCTGGATAATCCGGTCGGGGACATCCGGACCGCGGCGGTGTGGCGGATGGTGGACTTGCTGCCCGCTGAGCTCGAGCGGCACGCACGTCTCGTCGAGCAGGTGAAGCAGGCTGGTTCGCTATCTATCTCGCAGGCATCGGCGTTGATCGAGACGGCGTGCGAGCTCCGTCCGAAAGCGACGACCTGGTGCCTTCCTCAGCTCGACGACGCGGAGCGCCGGTGGGTGGAGTTGCGGTATCTGGAGGGACTCGGCCGGGCGGAGGTGGCGACGCGGCTCGGCGTCGCCACTGAATCGGTCGAGCATGCCGAGACGAGCGCGGTGCTGCGCTTGCTCGAGGTGCTTCCCGGAGCGCTCGATCGGCCTGCGCGATTCGCTGAGCTGATGGTCAGGATCGACTCGTTGAGCGATGCGGAGGCTGGGACGCTGGTCCGCATCGCGCTGGACATGCACCCGGAGGCAGCCGACCGCTGTCTGGCTCGGCTGCCGGAAACGGAGCGCGAGTGCATCAGGCTGCGATTCCGGGACGAGCTCACGCGAGCAGCAGCAGCGCCGCGGCTGAAGAAGCCGAGGCAGGCGGTCGAACAGATCGAAGCGTACGCCGCGCAGCGGTTCGTCCAGCTGCTGCCCGACGAGCTCGATCAGCGTCGGCGGTTCGCCGCGATGGTGGACCGTGTCGGTTCGCTGACTCGTTCGGAGCAGTCGACATTCGTCCGCGACGCGCTCGACCTGCGTCGCGAGGCGGCGGACCGTTGTTTCGCGCAGCTTCCGGCCGGGCAGCACGAGTGTGCGCGGCTGCGCTTCGTGGCGAAACTCAGCAGGAAAGAAGTGGCAGACCGGCTCGGCACGACAACGGACGCGGTCAAAAAGTCCGAGGGTGCCGCGGTGTCGCGGTTGGTGCAGTTGCTGCCCGGTGAGCTCTATCCGGTTCGGCGATTGGCCGGACTGTTGGATCGGGTGGGGTCGTTGACTCTGATGGAGGCGATGACGCTCGTCCGCGATGCGCTCGCGCTGCATCCGCAGGAGACGGCCCGTTGCTTCGCACAGCTGCCCAGCGCGCAGCGCGAGACGCTGCGGCTGCGATTCATGGACGGCCACAGCCGGGAAGCAGCGGCGGCGCAGTTGGGCCTGACGGAGGGCAGGGTTGCGCACTCCGAGACCCAAGGCGTGTGGCGGCTGGTAGCGCTGCTGCCCGGTGCGCTCGGTCGTCCGCGTCTGGCCGAGTTGCTCCTTCGCGCGGGTTCGCTGACCCCGAACGAGCGGTTGGCTGTGGTTCTCGAAGCAAATGCCGCGCATCCGGGAGTGATACGGAACGGCCTGAACCGGCTCGCCGAGGACCGCCGTCGATGCGCCGAATTGCGCATAGTGCAGAACCTCAATGACGATGAAGCGGCGGCGGAGCTGGGCACCACTGTCGCGAGCGTCATGGCCCTCTACCAGCATGCCGAGCGGCAATTGGTCGAATGGCTTGCTGCCGAGTTGATACCCGATCCCGCGGCATTCGATTCGGCGGTCGAGTGGGTGGCAGCGATCGCTGTGTTCCATGGTGAAAGCCGCGAGAGTTTCTCGGCCGCAATCGGGCGCCATCATGTGTGGCTCACTCAGGCGCTGGCCATGAACAGCGACCTTCGCCTGGTGTCGTTGCGCAAGGTGCGTGATGCCGGGTACATCTCGAATGCCATGTTGCGAGGCGCTATCGAGAATTTCTACCTGCGGCAGCAATATCGCGTTCCGGCAGAGGCCACCGAGGAGGCGAAGTTCTGGGAACTGATAGATGCGCCAGTTGGCTCGGACAAAGAAAAATCTATCCTGGATAGTATCTGTCGGAAGTTCGATGGGATCGCGATAGCCGCAGAGAGTAAATGGTGGCGGCGCTGGGACCGCGATCATGGTGAACTCGCCCAGTTCTTTCGCCGGGTTATTTTGGGGGCGGCATTACAGCATGTTCCTCCGTTCTCGTTCAGTGTGCACGCATGGGCGAGTTGCCGGACCGCCGTCAACAGGTATTACGTCGAGGTCATTTACGCGCACCTCGACTATGAGAACGCGACCCTGGTCAGCAAGGTCGACAGCTATATCAGTAAGCAGCTCAAGAAGACGGGGCATGAGCCCGACGATGAGGAGATCGCTCGGGCATTGGGTCTCACGGTGTCGGACGTGGTCGACGCGAAGCGTATGGGCGCGACGTCGGAGACGTCGATCGATGCACCGGTACGGTCCGACAAGCCCAATTCGAGGGCAATCGACATCGGGGATCCGGCCCGGCCGGAGACCGACGATGTCGAGTTCAGAGATGAGCTGTTGCTGGCTTTGGCGGATATGCCGAATCCCGCCCTGGCGGCAGCGTTGGTCGAGCTGTGCCATGTGCGCGACATCCCAGTGGCGGATGTCGCCGGCCGATTGCGGATCGACGTCACCGCCGCCCAGGCACTTCTTGCCGAGGCGGCCGAGCGGCTGCGGACCGAGGAATTCCGCGCGCAACTGGTTGCCGTGCGAACTCGGCGCATGATCGATGAGGTAGCGGACGCCTCGGTTGCCGCGGAGGCGGAAGACGGGCGGCCCCGTCATGCCGTTGACGACGGCACGGTGCCGTATCGGCGGCCGGACGGTGCGATGCACGATCAGTGTGGGCGGCGGGTGCTGGAGTTGCACGGGATGCGGACCGGCCGGTCGTTCGTGGTGCCGGAGCCGGACGGTCTCGCGGGTTCGTCGTTGAAACGTCTGCTCGATGCGGTGGGTGGTCGGCCACAGTGGTTTGCGGTCGATCCCGTGCGTCCGCGCCGGTTGATCGACCGGGCTTTGACGGAGTTGTTGAGGTCAATGGATTCCGCTGCGCGCGAGGGTGTTTCGCTGCTGGTGGCGGAGATCTGGCAGATCCCGGATGGGGACGGCGTGATGGGTCATCTCGATCGCGCCGAGTATCACTGTGCCGCGGACGGAAGCAATGGCTGGCTCGAGGAACAAGATCCGGGTAGCGGTCGGCTCGGTCGATGGGGCGATTCGGAGACAGGGACAGAGCTGGCCGGTTACGTAGTGTCGGCTTTCGACCCGCACGGTGAGTCGGTGCTGCTTCCCGGGACAGCCGTTGTCGATCTACACGATCGCTTCCGGGTCGGTCGGTCCGACGAGGAGCGGGCGTCGAAACGTGCCTTCTTCTTCCTGAAGTGGATTCGTGGATTGTCGCGATCCAGCAGTCCGAAGAAGAAGGCGGACGCCACCCTGAAACGGTTGAACACCGGTTCGATCAGTTCGAACCTGACCAGCGTGGGTCTGTCCACCTACAGTCCGCTGCTCGTGCAGCAGCTGAGCAACTCGATGCAGTTGGCAGGACTCACCGCATCGGCCGGGCAATTGGTGACGTTGCTTGCCAAGCCCGCCGCCGGGTATATCGCCGATCGGTTCGATAACCGCCGCACCATCCAGATTTCGTCGACAGCCGGGCTTGCCACCTCGACAGCGGCCGGTGCGGCCGTCCTGCTGGGTCTTCCCGGTGCGGTGCCCATAGTCATCGGGTCGGCTCTCGCAGCGGCGGCGACCAACACCGTCGGGGGCGCCGCAACGACAACCTATGGCCGGCGCTTGGTGGATCAGGACCAGCAAACAAAGGCCGTGACGATCTCCCTGGTCGGCAGGCAGACATCCGCGACGGCGGGTAAATTCCTCGTTCCGGCCATCGGTAGTGTCTCGCCGGCGCTGCCCTTCTTCGCCGACGCCGCAACCTATGCGCTGTATCTGGAACGGCTGCGGAAACTTCCTTCGGTGCGGCCGGATCCGGCCGACAGGGTCGGCCTGCTCGACGGTGCGCGCGCGATGTGGGCAGATTCCTACCTGCGTGGCAATGTGCTGCTGCTGGTTCCGTGGAACATCGGAAACGCTATCGGGGCAATGCAATTGGTCGATTTCATTGCCGCGTCCGACTATGCGGCTCAGCTGGGCGGCTTGGCACCGCTGATGTCGGGTTGCTTGCTCGCCGCCGGAGCGGCGGGGACGCTGCTGGCGGTCATGACCGTACCGGAACGAATTCGCGACAAAATCAACCTGAAAGTGTCGGATCCCCTCACCATGGTGGTCGGCGGCGTACTCGCGACATCCTTTGTGCTGACGCCGAATCCGTGGGTGATCCTGCCGCTCTCGATCGCCGTCGGAGCAGGCAGCATGCTCAGCGCCGAACGCTACTTCTTGTACCAGCAGAAGATCGTGCCGCAGAAGATGATCGGCGGCGCGATGTCGGTGAACGGTGTGCTCGGCGCCATCGGCAGCATGGTCGGCGGGGCACTGGGCGGATTCCTGCTGTCCACCGCGGGCGCCGGGATCACGGGCTGGCTGGCGAGCGGACTCTTCGCCGCGACATCGGTTGCGTCCGGGGTGCTGGCTTACGCCACTCGCGGGCGAGCAGTGCACGGCGTCGGTTCCAGCACGACCACCGATCTCTCGGCACGCGACGTTGCCTGGTGGTCGGTCGCGACCGATTCGCGGACCGGCGGCCGGATCAATTTTTGGGATTGGGAGGCGATGCGAGACGAGCTGCCTCCCGCAAAACCGGTCCAGCGGCCTCCGGTGGACATACGCCAGCTGAGGCCGGACGACTGGCGGCAGGATCGCACGATTACGCTGACAGCGCTTGCCTCGGCGCCTGAAGCGTTCGAGGCGACGGTCGAGCAGACGCGCACGTTTTCCCCCGATGAGTGGCGCGACGGCGTGCAGCGATCGCTGGCAGCGTTCGTCGCCTTCCAGGACGGCGTACCGATCGGCAAGGTGGCCGCGACGGCGTACGACGATGCGGATACCGTCCAGCTGGCCTCGCTGTTCGTCGTGCCGGAAGCCCGCGGTCGTGATGTCGCGGACCGCTTGATCCGATCGGTGGTGGATTGGGCATGGCGGCAGGGCTTTTCGAGGGTCGCCGTGCGGGTTCGAGAAGAAGACGAGCGTGCCCAGCGGGCTTGCGGGCGGAACAACTTCGGGTGGTCGGGGCGGGAGGGGGACGGTCCGCGTGGCCGCTGGATCGAAATGCATCGTCTGCTGGGGGAGGCCAGTTGGATCGAGTACACCCCGATGCCGGTCGCCGTCCAGCCCGAACCGGATGGAAAGTAGCTCGACCGGCTCTGCCTCCCGTCGTGCCCCACGGCATCGATCGGGAACGGTCCGACGAATCGATCCAGCGCGGGGTGCGCACGTGGCGCCGCTGACCTTTGGCGCGGGGTACTCGATATGGCCGGTCGCGGGAGTGTTCCGGATCGGCCGAGCCGACCTGATGCGGGTGAGTCGGCCGGGCCGACCGGCCCGCACCAGGGGGCACCGGACCTGCGGGGCCACCTTCGCGCCGAGCAACTCGATGTTGTGCAGGACCTTCTCGTGTGGCAGCGTGCCAACGCTGGTGTGCAACACGAACCGATCGAGCCCGAGGGTGTCGCGGATGTCGGCCACCTCTTCGGCGACATAGTCCGGCGTGCCGACGAACAGCGAACCCTCCTTCGAGCGCAGGCCGTCGAAACTGGGCGCGGGTCATCGGCCGAGCCGCGGTCGCGGCCGATGATGCTCATGGCACGCGCGTACGGCTCGTAGAAATCGAGGATGGCTTCCTCGTCGGTGTCGGCGATATAGCCGTGCGCATGCACCGCCACCGGCCGCCGCTCGTGCCCGCCCTCGGCGAGCACGCGGTGCTACAACTCGACCAGCGGCTCGAAGCGGGCGGCCTGGCCATCGATGATCGCGATGGCAAGCGGCAGGCCGAGCAGTCCGGCGCGCACCACCGATTCGGGGCTGCCGCCCGCCGCGATCCAGACCGGGAGCGGCCGGTTGTCGGTGCGCGGGTACACGGTGGTCTCGCGCAGCGGCGCCCGGAATCGGCCGGACCAGGTGACCGGCCGGTCCTCGCGCAGGTGCAGCAGCAGCGCCAGTTCTCCTCGAACAATGCGTCGTAGTCGGACAGGTCATAGCCGAACAGCGGGAACGACTCGGTGAAGGAACCGCGCCTGGCCATCAGTTCCGCGCGGCCGTTCGAGAGCCCGTCCAGCGTCGCGAAATCCTGGTACGCACGTACCGGTCGCCGGAGCTCAGCACGGTCACCGCGCTGGTCAGCCGGATCCGTTCGGTACGGGCCGCGATCGC
The DNA here is from genome assembly GCF_023501985.1 of Nocardia sputi. NCBI lineage: Bacteria > Bacillati > Actinomycetota > Actinomycetes > Mycobacteriales > Nocardiaceae > Nocardia > Nocardia sputi. The sequence continues at coordinate 52,365 of NZ_JAMFLC010000028.1, forward strand.
GGCCAGCACGACGGCGGGCGCGGATCGGCAAAGTCCTTTCGATGGCGTTCGCCGACACCGTAGACGTCGAGCCCGGCCCGCTCAGTGGCGACGGCATCCTCGACCACCTCGCGCAGGCGCTCGCCCGCAGTCGGTGCGGGCCGATCGCCGACCGGATACAGCGCGGCGAATGTCGTGAGTCCCAGTTCCACGGTCGAGCCCCATCTCTCAGTAGTATCTATGTCAACCAATCCCGTAAACGGACCATAGTCCACCAGCATTCCGCCGGGGTGGATCCGCACGTCGGGCTGCGGCGGGGCAGCGGGCGTTCGCGGCGCACAGTAGGACCAGGCCATCGAGTCCGCACTCGACAGCAGCGCCCCGTAGCGGCTCAGGCCGGTGGTCTTGACCCCAAGCCCGTGCAGCCGGATCCCAGGCAGCTCGGTGGTGAGCACGGACATGATGCGTGCGACCTCACCGGTGCAGCGCGGGACGCGGAAGCACTCGAAGCTTGTCGACGTCCCATCGAACGCCGAGGCCTGCTTGCAGAGGGCCAGGATTTGGGCAGCGCGGCTTCCACTACCGCCACGGGTGGACGCCGACGGCCGAGTAGTCGATCGACAGGGTGGCAGGTCCGCGAGGGCACCTCGGCCCCGCAGCTATGACGCAGCGCACACCGCAGGGGCGGCGCACCGAATGAACCTATGGTCGCGACAGTTCGTAGTACAGGTGACGAGATGCAGTGTGCGCCTCGCTGAACAGCGACGAAAGGGACCGAAAGATGACCTCGGCCAAAAGATTCCAGCGTGCCGCTGTGCCGGTCGCAGCCACCGTGGTCGTATTCGCAGGGCTGCTGAGCGCCTGTGGTGGCGATGACGGGCGACCTGTTCCGGCGGCGGAGCCGGCATCGTCGACCACGGTGACCGCCGCGCTGGCGCCCGCTGCGGGGCAGGCTCCCGCGGTCGCGAAGACGCAGGGCTGGCTGAAGATCTACGTCGGAGCAGCCCCGGCCGGGACTGCGAATGCGGTGCAGCTCGATGTGACCAGCGATCCCAGTGTCGGGCAGTACGTGTCGGACGGGACGGGCCGGTCGCTATACCGGTTCGACAAGGACACCGCGAAGCCGTCGGCGTCCAACTGCGCCGGGCAATGTGCCGTGACATGGCCGCCGCTGACCGTTTCCCGCGACCAATCGGTCTACGCGTCGGGAGTCGACCCACAGCTCGTCGGGTTCATCGAACGGGCCGACGGCACATGCCAAATCACCCTCGGCGGCTGGCCGGTGTACTTCTTCTCGAAAGACAAGAAGCCAGGGGATCTGCTCGGCCAGGGCGTCGGGGGGACATGGTTCGCAGTGGCTCCGAATGGCGGCAAGGCTCTCGCCAAGTGATCCGAATGCCGCTGGATCAGCCACAGTAGGTCCAGTTGACGGGTTCGGCCCCGACCTCGTCGCCGCCGCGATGATCGACGGGGCCGAACCATCGCCGCCAGCGTCGACCTCTCGTCTCAGCGAGGCAGCCGCAACGGCGATGTGAGCAGTGAACTACGTCGACAGGGCGCCGTCGCGGACAGCCCGACAAAGCGGCCCCGCTGCCCGCCCCGGATCCCGTGGGACCCCACAGCCGACAGCGCATATGCGGACGATGGATGGGAGACCGACCAGCGGCGAATTACCCGCCCGGTCACAGAGTTGAGCACATGTCGCGCTGTCTGTGGCATGGAACGTCCGTCCGAGGCGTCGGTCGCGGCTGGGCGGACCCGCTGGGCGCGATGATGCCGTATCGGTCGACCTCGGCCGCGATGAAGGTCTGTCGACTACCAAGATGCCGGCAAGGTCGCGAAACCGGTACCCTGGCCGAACATACATGAGCCAACGTAGTTTCCGGCCGTCCGCATGGCGGTACGGTGGCTGCGGGGCCGCGCCTTGTTCGTCTTGCAACGGCGCGACGTACCCGTACCGGCCCTGCCGCCACCGGCGGTCAGTCACAAGAGTGAAGTGCTTCACCACCACGGGATCAGGTGGTGACCGCGTCGGCGGAGCGAACAACGGCGCCGCAGCGCGATCCCTGCTTTCTCCTCGAAGCATGCCTCGATCACCGCATCCGCGAAGTTCAGACCGGTGTACGGACCGATGATCGGTGGGGCGTTCAACCTCTAGGCACAGTCGGGGCGGGACCAGGTGCCGGCATCAGTGAGGTCCGGTGACGGTGAAAATGTCAGTGATCGGTCTGCGGGGCGTGGGTGGGATCGTGTCGCTGTCGTCGGGCGCGGTCCCGATACGGATCACCACCTGCGGTGTGGCTGTGCGGGGAATCAGGCTGGTGAGCAGCGTCCGGCCGGTCGGGAGCTCGGTGATGTCGGTCAGCGCACAGCTCGCCAGTCCGGCGGCGGTGCATTCGAGCAGGACCGCCGACAAGGCCTCGCCGGTGTGCAGCCAGCAGGGCACGGAGTCGGCGTGCGTGCTGAGCACCACCAAGCGCGCACGATCTTCAAGTTGCGCGCGGCGCATCGAATGCGGGGCGGAGGGGAAGACGCGTCCGACGCCGACGCGGGCGAATTCCGCGTCGGATACCAGCGCGGAGGGCGGCACACCCTCGGGTGTGTCGGGGTGTCCGGCCCACCACTCCAGTTCGGTCCGATACAGCAGGTCGTCATGGCGCAGGGCGCCCGCTTGCGCCGACGCGGCGGCCAGGCGCGGTCGGGCGGTTTCATCGAGCACGTCCAGTTGTACCTCATGCGGTGAGCTGAGCATGCGTATGTGGGGCAGGAGGTCGGCAAAACCCTCCGGTTCGGTCATCGGCAGCCGGTCGGTGCGCCGCTGGTCGATGGCCAGCGCGCGGGTGTGGACACCGGTGGGCGGATCCGGCCACGGCCGGAACTCGATCGCCGCCAGATGGTCTGATCGTTGCGGGTCGGGTACGCGGACGGTGTCGGTGTGCCAGCCCTGGTCGGCGAAGGCGGTGCGTAGGTGGTGCAGCACGGCTCCGCAGCTGATCACCAACTGTCTGCCGAGTGGATCGGTGGAGGGCAGCAGCCGGTCGCCGTCGGTGTACAGGTGCAGGCGGGTGCCGTCGAAAACCCAGCGCCACGGCTGGGTGTTGTGCACCGAAGGCGCGCGAGCAGCCAGCCGCACCGCGGCCAGGATCGTCGACCGATCGGGTACCGAAAGGGCAGGTGCATCATCGTGGGTGGTCATCTCTCGAGTCTTCCCCCAAGCGGCAGCCCTCGGAAACGGGCCTTCCGCCCGCACGACAGGGCCGTTGGTCACCCAGGCATCCGCACTCCACGCTGCCGACTCCAGACGTCGCTTGCTGCCGAGAAACACAATCCTCAGTTCCCCTCAGCGGACGCTCGATTCGATCACGAGCGATAGGCGGATGTGCCGCGGTGGCGGTCAGCGTGCAGCGACGCGGCTCACCAGCCGGTAGGTGTTCTGCATCGAGAAGACCGACAGCTTGGGCTCCGGTGTACTGAGGCACCGATGTCTCGGGTACGCGCATGTCGAGAATCTCGGTGAGTGGACGGCGTGGAGTCTCGGGAGTTTGCTCGGCGGCTTCGGGCGCGATACCGGCCCGGATTAGGACTTGCGGCAGGCTGGAGTGCACGGTGAGCTCACGGACGATGGCGCGGCTGCGCGGCATCTCGGTCAGATGTGTCAGCGGGCAGGTGGCGAACCCGGCGAGTGCGCATTCCAGCAGGACGGTGGACACCACCTCACCGCAGGGCACCGAGTCCTCCGCGGCGTCGCTGTCGCACGACAGCACCAGGATCACCGATCGGTCGGCGGTGGTCTCGCTGCGTTGCCACGTGTGGGGAACGGGCGGTTTATCGTGAGTCGCTGTTGCTCTGGGAGATCAGGACTTCCTGAGCAATGCCGGCTCCGGCGACGGTGCGCCCGGTCCACCATTGCAATTCGGCGCGGTATCCGGCGTCGTAGCGGCGCAGCGACGCGGAAACAAGCGGGGGCCTGTCAAGATAGTCTTTCCGGCTGTTGCAGCTTCGAGGCGAGTACTGCGGCTTGAGTGCGGCGTTCGACGCCGAGTTTGGTCAGCAGTCGCGAGACGTAGTTCTTGACGGTCTTCTCCGCCAGGAACATTCGACCAGCGATCTGCCGGTTGGTCAATCCTTCGCCGAGTAACCCGAGAAGGATGCGTTCCTGATCGGTGAGTCCGGCGAGTGGGCTGCTCTGCGCCTCGGCTCGGAGCTTGGCCCTGAGCGCGGGGGCCCCACGGTCGTCCAGCAGCGATCGACCGGCGCCGACGACGCGGATGGCATCGATGAGTTCAAGGCTTTTGATGTCTTTGACGACGTACCCGCTGGCCCCGGCCAGAATGGCATCGAGCTTGGCCTGTTCGTCGGTGAAGGAGGTGAGGATCAGGCAGCGCAGGTCCAGATCGGCCGCGAGTAGTTCGCGGCACAGCTCGATTCCGTTGCCGTCGGGTAACCGCACGTCCAGCACAGCGATGTCGGGGCGGAGCGCAGGAATGCGGGCCAGTGCCTGGGAGTAGCTGCCCGCTTCGCCGACGACGTCCAGGTCGGGCTCGAGGTCGACGAGGTCCGCGACGCCGCGGCGGACGATCTCGTGATCGTCGACCAGGAACACCTTCACCATGGACAACTCCTTCGTCTGGTCACCAACAGACTACGGAGTCCCCAGTCGTGCCGTCTGGTAGTTCGGACCGCTGATCGGTGACCGGGTTCGATCGACCGATTCTGCGGCGGGTCCACGTCGGTGAATCCGCCGGGTAAGGGATGCCTTGTCGTCCGTGTCATCGAGCGCCATTCCACGGGGTGATTTCTCCGATCGGCTTGTGGGCATCAGGTGCGGTGCGCGGCCCGGTGGAGTTCGGCGGTCGCCAGCCGTTGCGCCCATGTCCGGGCTCGTTCCAATTCGCCGTCGGCAAGGGGGCCGGCGATGTCGGTGACGAGGAAATCCATCGGATCGGCGGCAAGCTCGTAATCCGATCGGCGCAACCGTCTCCCCACGCCGCGCGCGGCCGACCCGGGCAGCCAGGGCGGAGTGGCGGCTTTGGTGCCGAATGCCGCGGCCCTGCTGCCGACCGGAGCGGTGGATGCCGCATCGAGCCATTCCCTGACACCGATGTCGACCGCCACCACTCCGCAGCTGCCGCCCTCATCGGCCGGTATGGGCACCGAGTTGCGTGCACCGGAACTTTCTACATGCGCGCATATCCCAGGTGCCGGATGGTCCAGAGGCGGGGATATGGGCCCCTGCCTCATGGACTTTTTGCTCTATGGGCCGACCGGTTGCCCTTGATGGCATGAGAGCTGACTTCGAACACCCGAGAAAGCGAGGCCGGCCCATGTCAATGATCGAGCCGCTGTCGCCCCCGATCGATCCAGTGATAGCGATCGAGACACGTGGGAAGATGGTGGATTGTGAAACGGCTCGGTTGGCGCGCGTGCTGACCGGAGTGCTGGGACGCCACGACATCACCACAACGGCGCGAGTTCGTCTGTCCTTGCAGGGGCACGGGGGAGCCAGCCCTCGTGCAGGTCAACGTCCGATTTCTCGATGTGCCGACCCGGGTTCAGATCAGCGGCCCGCGCGGATTCGTCGCCGCCTTCGCAGCTGGGCGACTCGATCAGCAGTTGACCCGGCTGGCCGGGCAAGGAGGATCCCGGCACTGGCCCGACCCCGCTCGTCCGCCACTTGCGCTGGTGTCCCGACAGCGGCCGATCGTGCGACGCAAAGTATGCGACCCGATCTGCACCAACCCGGCCGAGGCCGCCGCGATCATGGACGCGATGGACTACGACGCTCACCTGTTCGTCGATGACCACACTGGTGAGGACGCGATCGTCTTCTGGGCGGGACCGCTCGGGGTGCGGGTGGCCCGGCAACATCAGCTGCTACTCCAACGGACTACAGCAGCACCGATGTTCACCGTGCAGCCGCAGCCCGCACCGTGGCTGACCGACGAAGAGGCCGCCGCTCGGCTCTGCCGATACGGCCTTCCGTTTCTGTTCTACACCGATCCTCGCAGCCACCGTGGGCACCTGGTGTACCGCAGGTACGACGGGGACCTAGCGGTTGTCATGCCTGCGGTTTCCGAATCCGACGGTGCGGCGAAAGGGTTGTCGTGATCGAGCCAGGAACAAAAGGCGCCGCGCCGCGGGATGTGGTGGATCTCGACCGCGCCGAGGCGCTACGCCTGCTGGCGTCCACTCCGCTCGGCCGAGTCGTGTACACGCGCAACGCATTACCCGCAATACGTCCGGTGAATCACCTGGTCGATCGTGGGCTGATCGTAATTCGTACTCGTCTCACCTCCCGGCTCGCCGGCGCCGTAAGCGGCAATTCTCCGGTGGTAGTCACATACGCCGCCGACGACATCGACCCGATCCTTCGCGTTGGCTGGTCGGTCTCGGTGACGGGGCTGGCGCATACGGTTACCGATGCGGAGCGAATTGCGCGATACGAGCAGTTGCTTCGGCCATGGGTCGAAGGGGTGATGGACAGTGTCATCACGATCGAGCCGGCTATCGTCTCCGGCATCAGGCTCATCGAAAGTCAACCAACTGTGAGTGACGTCGACGGTCCATCCGGGGTCATACTGTGAGCGCGGCGTCGCCGGTCTCGTCGTGACCGACCACGAGGTAGCGGTGGTCGTGGCGCGCTACGGCAGTAACCCGGCCGAGTACTGAGTTGCTTCCCCAACTAGCCCGGGTGGCACAAGAATCCGTCCTCGAAGCTGGCGTGATTGATGTGCTTGATTCTCGGTCGTGGTGCGTAGGCACGAGTTGACCGAAGGACAGTAGCGGATCGTCGAGCCGTTGCTGCTGGCAATGTCAACGCCTACACCATGTTCACCCAGGCCCTGGCCGGGATCTGGATGTCACCACCGGGTCGGAGTCGGCCGTCGACTCGGGCGGGTGTCGGCAGACAAGGGCTATTCGACCCAAGCGATCCGCGGGCACCTTCGACAGCGTCATATCACACCACGATCCCCTTACGCAGCGATCAGCAGGCCAACCGTCGCCGTCGGGGCAGTGCTGGTGGTCGTCCACCGACCTTCGATCGGACTGCGTACCGGCGCCGCAATGTGGTCGAACGCTGCTTCATCCCGCTCGAGCAGTATCGGGCCATCACCACCCGATGCGACAAGACCGCGATTTGTTACCGAGGCATGCTCGATCCGGCCACCCTGCTCATATGGCTTTGAGGATGCCAGTCGCAGGTTGGCGATCGGTCAGCTCGGGTGGACGACCATGACTGGGCAGTCGGCGTGCTGTATGAGCCAGTTGCTGGTGGAACCGAGGAGCAGGCCACGGAAACCGCCACGGCCGCGGCTTCCTACCACGACCAGTTGCGCCTGCTTCGACCACTCGTTCAGGCGCTCACGTGGGCCGGTCGGATAGACCTTGCGGACCACGCTGACATCCGGATACTTTTCCTGCCAGCCCGCGAGCCGCTCGGCCAACAGCGCGTGCTCGCCGATTTCGCAGTTTTGAGGTAGGACGTTCCGGCGAACTCCCCGGCCGAGAGGTCGCTCCATGCATGGACAGCGATAAGTTCGGCGCCGCGCTCGGCCGCTTCGCTGAACGCGGCGGCGATGGCGGCTTCCCCGACTTCACTGCCGTCGACCCCTACGACAACCGGCCCGGTATCGCCGGCCTGCCTATCGCCCCGCACCACCACGGTGGCGCCATGGGCGTGTGCGGTCACCGCGAGCAGCGTAGATCCGAGATGAGCGACAGTTCCGACGCCCGGTGTGGCACCGAGGACCACCAGGTGCGCGTGCGTCGACAGCGCAACCAGCGACTGTGCCGCGTTCTGTTCGAAGAGTTCCGTGGCGATGGGCATCGCGGGCGCCTCCGCGCGTGCCTGCCCTGCGGCTTCGACGAGAAGTTCCGCTCCTCGCGCGCGCAGCGTCTCGCTGACCGTGGGCACCATCACGTCATAGCTGCCGAGTGCCGCGCGAGTCGCGGCGAAATCGATTCCGTGCACGATCAGCAGACGGCGGCAGCGATGCGCCGCCGTCCGGGCTGCCCAACGGACAGCGGCGGTGGCCGGGGCAGTGCCGTCGGTGCCGACGACTATGGCCGCGTCGGCGAGGGTGTGCGGATGCACGTCATGCTGGTCAGTCATGGCGATGCCCTTCGGTTCCGGGAAGTCTCTTCGATAGCGTAGGAAGCGGCGTTGTCCACGACAGCTGGCTTTGGTCATCGACCGAGGAGTCGATCGGCCGTCTCGGGCCCGGGGTCGGTCGGTGAGTACCCTGCGACTACCGGACCGCTACGAATGACCCTTCCGACAAGCATCGCGAGGGAGACGATGCTCGAGTCCACAGCCTGTCGGCACTAGAGCTTCGGGCCGAGCAATCCCAATCACGGCAGTGGCGCGGACCAGCGCAGCACGGTACCGCCCTCGGGCCGGTTCGTCAGGCTGAAGCTGCCGCCGGCATTCTCCGCCCGTGCCGCCAGGTTCGCCAGTCCGCTGCGGCGGGCAATGTCTTCCGGAATGCCCGCGCCGTCGTCTGCCACTTCGATCGTGACGTCGTCGTTGATCTGCAATTCGACCGCTACGGTGTTCGCGGCCGCATGTCGGACCACGTTGCTCACCGCCTCCCGCAGCACGGCTTCGACGTCGTCGGACAGGGGTGGTGTCAGCACGGTGACCGGGCCGGCGAGCCGGATGGTGGTCCGAAGGCCGGTCTCAGCGGTCATATCGACCACGATGCCATGCAGGTATTTCCGATACTTCGACGAGTCCGCCGCCGAATTACTCTGCAGATCGAAGATCGAGTGGCGGATGTCCTGAACGATGCTTTGCACGTCGTCGATCGTGTCTATCAGCCGGGACTTGACCTCGGGAGCACGTGCCCGCTGCGCTGTGCCCTGCAGGGACAGGCCCACCGCGAAAAGCCGCTGGATCACATGGTCGTGCAGGCCGCGGGCGATGCGGTCGCGGTCGGAGAGAACGTCGAGTTCACGCATCCGCCGCTGGGTGTCGGCTAATTGCAGCGCCACGGCCGCCTGGTCGGCGAAGGCCGCCATCATGGCCTGGGTGGCGGTATCCAGCGGTGCCGCTCCCGTCGGCCGCAGAGAGCCGAGGACGCCGATCACCGAGCCACGCGCACGCAGCGGAATGATCAAGACAGGTCCGGTCTCGGGCACCATCTCGGCGAACGTCCCATCCCGCAGTTCATCGACGGAGACGGGCTGTCCTGTCCGGAATGCGTTGCCCGCATGCGACCCCTCGACACCCACAAACAAGCCGTTCATCGCTTCCGAACTCGGCCCGGCGGCGGCGGTGACCAGAAGCTCGGTCACTTCATCGTGGGGAATGTCCGGATCCTCGGGCAAAGCGAGGAATGTGATCGCGGAGTCGGTCAGCGTCAGTGCGCGCTCGGCGACAAGTTGCAGGACTTCCTCCGGTTCGCCACCGGCCAGGAGCTCCGTTGCTACGTCGCGAATAGCTTCGAGCCATTGTTGCCGGATTCGAGATTGTTCGTAAAGACGAGCGTTCTCGATGGCGATGCCTGCCGCAGCGGCCAACGCTTGAACCACTACCTCGTCGTCATCGGTGAACTCTTGCCCATCTGCCTTTTCGGTCAAGTAAAGGTTGCCGAAGACTTCCTCGCGGACTTTGACCGGCACACCGAGGAAGGTGTGCATGGGCGGGTGGTGTGCGGGAAAACCCACCGAGGCGGGGTGGTCGGCGATTCTGGCCAGTCGTAGCGGTTTGGGTTCTTCGATAAGCAATCCGAGTACGCCGTGCCCGCGGGGTAGGTCGCCGATCATGACGCGGGTGCGGTCATCGATCCCTTCGTAGACGAACTCGGCCAGCTGATTGCTGGCTTCATCGGTTTCGCGGACACCGAGGGCGCCGTACCCGGCGTCGACGAGCTCGATGGCGGTGTGCACGATGGTGCGCAAGGTGTTGTCGAGGTCGAGTCCGGCGGTGACCACCAGCATGGCTTCGATGAGCCGGTCCATTCGATCGCGTACGTCGACGATCTGCGCGATCCGGTCCTGCACCTCGATGAGCAGCTCACGAAGCCGCAACTGCGACAAGGTCTCCGTCACCGAAGCCCGGCCGTTGGACCTGGGCGTGAACTGCTGGCCCTCCATGGACTGCATTCTCCCATGATCGAGCAGTCGGTTCCGCTCACAGCCGATCATCAGGACCGGGCGGATTGGCAGGGTGCTTCTCGCAGCTCAGATGCGACGTTCGACCCGAGCTCGAGTAGTAACTGCGAAGCTACACTTGCCTCGAGATTACGGAATGTCCGTGGGACCACGGTTCCGAGTGGGACTCGCATCGGTGTCCGCGGCCCCATGACAGGGGCCTGTGCCGTACGTTCGCTGCCATTACCTGCTCGGCGAAGGGATCCGCGCTGGTCGCGTGCGGTTCGCTCACCTGAGCCTAGCCTGCGATCTCCCGGTGATCGCGATCGCGGTATGGGAACTCCGCTTTCGAGAGGCCTATAGTCGGCCTGCGGTTTGCGATACAGGTGCCCGATGATCGCCGTCATGGCTACCAGTAGTTGCCGTTCGTCAGCTGACAACCTATCGGCCGGCCGGTGGTGGCGGAGGTGTTGCAGGGCGATCCAGTGTTCAGTAGCCGGCGTCGGGGCCGGACCGCTGTGACCGCAGTTTCGACACGTAGACGGCCGCCTGAGTTCGCCGTTCGAGACCGAGTTTGGCCAGCAATCGGGAGACATAGTTCTTGACCGTCTTCTCGGCCAGGAACATGCGTTCGGCGATCTGCCGGTTGGTCAGTCCTTCACCGAGCAGATCGAGAAGCTTGCGCTCCTGGTCTGTAAGCCCGGCCAGAGGTCCGTCCTGCTGGGTGTTCATGCGCAGCCGTTGCATCAGAGCGGCGGCGGCGCGGTTGTCCAGCAGGGAGCGGCCCGCGCCGACTTCTTTGATGGCCTTGGCCAGCTCCATGCCTTTGATGTCCTTGACCACGTAACCGCTGGCCCCGGCCAGGATGGCGTCGAGCATGGCTTGTTCGTCGGTGAACGACGTAAGGATGAGGCAGCGCAGGCCGTCGAGCTTCGACAGCAGGTCGCGGCACAGTTCGATTCCGTTGCCATCGGGCAGGCGCACGTCGAGCACGGCGACGTCCGGCCGCAGCGCCGGGATACGAGCGAGGGCCTGGGCGACATCACCCGCCTCACCGACGACCGACAACTCCGGATCCGCCGAGAGCAGATCAGCCAAGCCGCGGCGCACGATCTCATGATCGTCGACCAGAAACACCGTGATCATCGGTTGTCCAATCCGGTAAGAGTTTTGCGTCGAGATTACGCAACGAGCGGAGTTCCCGGACGGATCAGTCTCCTTCGCAGGTGACCGGTGACCGCTTCACCCGTCTCATCGAGTCTCGAGTCGGGCCGTGCATTCGCAACGCCGCCGGCTGCTCAGGTCCGTCGATATCCCGGCCATGATGGGGGCGAGATTTTCCGTGCCCCCGGCGCCGTCTCCGCTGGTAAATCCAGTTCTTCTCGGACAGGACGACGCCGTAAGCAACGTGCCCGCCATCGAAGTCGCCTACGAGGAAGCCCCCGACGCACCTCGATCAGGCCGGTCAGGTAGACGCCGGCGCCTCGGCTCGCAGGCTGTCCAAGGCGGCGGCCAGCCGCCGCCGCACGTCACCGGCGACCGAGCGCAGTTGCGCGCGGGCGATGATATGGACCAGTACATCGGGATCGATCACCTCGACCACTGTGCCGTTCTCGACCGAGCGCATGACCACACTGGAGGACATCACCAGGCCGGCCTGCCGGTCGGTGACCAGCGCCCGATATGCCAGTCGTGGAGCGCAGACGTTCACAATCCAGTAGTCCTCGATGTCCTCGCCGGTGTTCTCCCGCAGCATGGCCTGGACGTCGACCTCGGCCGTCACGATGAGCCCGTGGTGTCGCAATGCTTCCTTGGTACGTTCGACAGCGACGCCGAACGGTACGTCGAGACGGACCGCGATGGTTGTGGCCGGCGCGACCGGCACGCGGATCTCGGTCAGTAGACTCCGGGGATCGGTGACCTCGTCCGGGCCTATCAGGTAAGCCTCGGTCGGCGGTCCGATCGGGCGGTAGCCGCCATCGCGCATCCACTGCCGTAGCGCCTGATAGGCCGCACTCAGGTTGTGGTAGCTACCGCGGTGGCAGGTGCGGGCGACCAAGGTTCCGGCCATTACGACTACCTGCGCGCCGTAACTCGGTCCGAGGTTGGGCGCGGGCTCCACCGGGACGCCGAATTCCACCGCGATCGCCTCGTCTGCGGGCATTTCGTCGTGGAATGTGATCGTCGGCGCGCCGCTGGCGGTCAGCCCGGCACGCTGCACGATACGGGTCGCCTCTCGCATGCCTTCGACGATGTCCTCGCCCAGGAGATCCGGTCGGACCTCGCGTGGCACCCGCAGCACCGCCTCCGGCGCCGACTCGACCAAGGCCACCTGGTAGTCCACTGACGCCTCCTCTGGTTTGTCCTGCCACGAGCGTGCGCCCTGACAGCTGCGGCTGCACAGGGGCGAAGGTCCTGCTCTTGTGGGTAGTACTACCGCGCTAGACCCTGAGGACGGAAGTGCACTACCAGCGGAGGTCCCCGCCCTGCCGCAATGAGCACCGCAACCGGCACCACATCCGCTTGCCGCCTGATGCTGTGTGCCACCGCGCGTGGGCGGCTCGGATAGTGGCGGCTCGGCGCGCACTTGCTCGACGACGAGTTCCTCCACATCACCTACATCACATTCCTGTCCGCGTACCTGCTCGACCGGTCGGCGCCGACCATTCAGGTCATGGGGGTGTGGATTACCCTGGGGCTCGCGGTGATCATCGGACCCGCGCTGTGGCGTCGGCCGATCGCGCGCCGGCCCGGCCACCGGGTGCTCGCCGGGGTACTGGCCGCGCTCGGCGGTGGCGCGGCGCTCGCTCTGATCTCCTCGAATGCCGCTGTCGCACTGGTCTCTTCAGCTGTATTCGGGGCCACGTTCATGACTGTTCCTGCCGTTGTCACCGCCATTGTCAAGAAACACACCCCGGCAGCGGACTGGACCCCCACACTCGCCGCCTGCACCGTCGTTTTCGCGGCCGGGCAGACGCTCGGGCCGTGGGCCGCCGGCGCGCTCGCCGATCGCCTCGGCACCACCGCGCCCGTGCTGTGGACTGTGCTGCTCTGCGCCGTCGCATCCATCCTCGCGGCGACGCAATCTCTTCCCGATCCCACCCAGAAGGAGAACGAACACCCATGACAACCTTCGTCCTGATTCCTGGCATGTGCCACGGCGGATGGTGTTTCGAGAACCTCACCGATGAGCTGCGCGAACAAGGACATCGGGTACTTCCGTTGACGCTGACCGGTGTGGGCGAACGAAGCCACCTGCGCCACACGGTCGTGAACCTGGACACCCATATCGAGGATGTCACCGCAGTGTTGGCGGCCGAGAACGTGCACGAGGCGGTGTTGGTCGGCCACAGCTACGGCGGCATGGTGATCACCGGGGCAGCGGACCGCTCGCCGGATCGAGTCACGTCACTGGTGTACGTGGACGCCATGGTGCCCGACCATGGTGATTCCTGCTGGGATCTCGCCTCGGAGCAGGAGCATCGGTGGTATCTGGACGTGGTGGACACCGGCGATGCAGTCCGCCCGCTCCCGTTCTTCGACCCCCGTGCGACACCGCATCCCCTGGCCTCGGTGCTACAGCCACTGAAGCTCACCGGCCATCTCGCCCACATCCGCAGCCGCACCTACGTCTACGCCGCCGGATGGGAAACTCCTTCGCCGTTCACCACCGTTCACGCGCGCCTGAGCCGAGAACCCGCCTGGACGACGTATTCGCTCGATGGTGGGCACAACCTCATGCGGGACAATCCCGAAGGCCTGCTGAAGATCTTGCTCAGCACCACCAGAGCGCACTGACCGGTAGCCGGCGGTCTCGGACACGATCTTCGCGGCGCTCAATCAGGCGCAACCGAGCAGGCCCAGCAGTTGAGGCGCCAGAGTCTGGATCCTTGTCCGATTTCGGTGTTCGAATTCGTCGATCCGCTCGATCAGCCTCGAATCGAGTCCGGTGCATAGTCAGAAGGACTGCCCGGTGGTGACTTTCGCTTCTTACGCGAGCACAACGACGCAGCGAACGATGAGGGTAAATGCTGTGCCGTTGGCATGGGCTGTGTTCGCGTACTGCGCTGTGGCAGCGCTCTTCACGGCGGCATTCGATCTGCCCGCCTGGTTCGACGACGCTTCGCCCTTCGCACATATTCCCAAGGTGCCTCTCCAAACCGTCACCGCCGCCGACATGCTCGTGATCACGGTGCCGACGGTGGCCCTTCTGGTCGTGGGATCGGTCGGATTCCGCCGCCGCGACGCCGGTTACTGAGACTCTCGATTCCGTGGCATGGTTCGAGGCGGGTGGTATAACCGAGCGCGACTGAGGGTGGTCACCCCGGGGAGTGGCCGAAGTCGTCGTAGTCATCGATGTAGCGCGGCCTTTGCGCCCGCCGGGCAGGGTCTTGGTCACATCGCTGACTGGCGCTGCTGTCCGAGTCGTTCCGCGCGCTGTTTGATTCCCAGCAGCATCTTCCGCTCCATGAGCAGACTGCCCGGTTCCATCACGAGCAGGTAGAACAGGCGAGTGAGCTGAGATGCGCCGGTCAGAGCGATGCGGTTGCGGCTGACCAGCCGGGTGGTCTCGCCCATCGGGTAGAGGCCGAACGCCCATACCCAACGTCCGTCCTTGGAGGCGAACACCAAAGCACGTTCAGGATCGAGAAGCGCCACTCGCATACGGGGCCCCGACGTGCCGAGAGCGAAGGTGTCACCGACCGTGAGGTTTTGGAATTGGGGCAGGATCTGCTGGGCGCTGTGCATATCGAGGCCCAGCAGGTTCTCGATCCAGTCGTAGGTGTACGCGCCGCCCCTGCCCGGGCCCATCTGGACCAGCCAAGGCCAGATCGCGGCGGTGCCCGTGCGGATGGTGATTGCGCGAGTCGAGACGATGTCGGCCTCGACAAGCAGATCGTCGCCGGGCATCACACGCGCGATCTCTTCACCCGCGGCTCCCCAAGTCGAAAGCTTGGTGTGCAGCCGACTTTTGCTCAGCGTGCGGGCTATCGGGGGGATGATGGCGGCAGATGTCGTGTTCATGACGTGCTATCTCTCTTCGAATTCGCGCGAGTACGCCAGAGTGTGAGGCCCCACCACCACAGCTGCAGCGCGAGACCGAGGTAGATGAGAAGAGCGGAATACACCAACTCCGGCCCGTAGTCGTGCGCCCAGCCCGGCAGCATGGTCAGCCCTACGAGCGCTCCGACCAGCATCACCGAGGCGATCAGCATCGCCGGGACCGCCAGCGGCTGGACATCTCGAGACTGTTCCTGGCGGGGTCTGCCTCTGAAGGTCGAATGGGTTGTCATCTCACACTGCCTGTTCGCGCGGCTGGGTGGAAGCAAGGCATCGATCCCGCCTGGACGGGTTGGATAGCCTGGATGCGGGTCTGGATCACTGCGTCGGGTCGATTTCGGGCATGGCGAGGATGTCGCTGAGCGGGCGGCGCGGGGTCGCGGGCGTGTTCCGATCGGACTCGGAGGCGATACCCACGCGGATGAGGACTTGCGGGAGGCCGGAGTGGCCACTCGGGCCGATCAACCCGCGCACGACCGATCGGGCGCCTGGCATTTCTGTGAGATGGGTCAGCGGGCACGTCGCGAATCCGGCGAGGGCGCATTCCAGTAACACAGTGGACAGCACTTCACCGCAGCGCAACAGGTCCTCGGGTGTGTCGCGGTCGGTGGAGAGCACGAGGATCACCGAATGGTCCTCGGGGACCTCGCCGCGCCGGTTGCCGGTGGCAGTGGTGGGAAACTCGCGACCCACGGCCACTCGCTGCCGTTCCTCTCGGGAGATCAACGCTTCGCTCGGGATCCCTGCGTCGGCGATGGTATGTCCGGTCCACCATTGCAGTTCGGCGTGGTAGCCGGCGTCGTAGCGGCGCAGCGCAGCGCTCATCTCCGAGGCGCGGGCCAAAGCGGGACGGCTTTCGTCGCCCAGTACATCGAGTGTGGCGTCGGAGGGATCGAAGGTCGACCGCAGCACGTATTCGAAGTCGGGCCATCCGGTGGGCGATCGGAACGGGAGCCGGTCGGTGTGCCGTCGCAGGATGGCGTCGGCGCGGGCGCGGTCGGCTTCGGTGATGATCCGGGCTGGTTCGAAGGTGATGTTGGCCAAGTGCTCGCAGCGGTTCGGGTCGGGGAAGTGGGCGACATGGACTCGCCAGCCCGCGGCGGCCATCGCGGCGCGCAGATGGTCCAGGGCGATGCCGCAGCTGATGAGCATCTGTCTGCCGGATGTGTCCGTCGCCGGGAGCATGCGTTCGGGCACGGCGAACAGCCGCAGGATGTGGCCGTCGAAGCTCCAGTGCCAGGGTTGGCTGTTGTGCAGCGATGGCGCCCGGCCGGCGAGCAGGACGGCCTTCTCGATGGTTTCCCCGGTCGGTTGCTGGTTCATACCGTCACGGTAGGCATCCGTACCGATGCCCCGGAGGAGTCGTAGGTCCCGAATTGCACCGCAGGCGGTCCTTTCCGGGACAGCTGTTGCGGGACCTCGGCCACTGGACGGGAGTTATCAGCGCGTTCAGGCTGGATGTGTGGAGATAGCTGCTGCGGCCGGACCGCTGATCGATGCTCGCAGGCACGACGCGGTGATCTTCGATATGGATGGTGTGGTGACCGATGGTGCGTCGATCCACGCCGCGGCCTGGACGGAACTGTTCGACGCCTTCTTACATCACCGTCCGGCCGGCACCGGACAGGAACGCTCACAGTTCACCGGACGCGCCAGGACCGCTTGGTCTTCTGCCCGTACTGGCCCGTCTCACTGGGTGCCCTGTCGTTCCCGGTTATCTATCGCGGCCACCGGCTGACCGTGCGAGTCAGCGGGAACGGCATCGAGATCAGCTCGGATCCCGGCGCGTCGGGCCGATCGACATCACCTGCCGGGACCAGACCGCACGCCTGGCGCCCGGCGACACGGTCCGGCTGATGAACTCGATTCCGACGTCCCCGGGATGACTCGGTCGCGTCGGGTGCGGCGGTCAGCTCTGCGACCTGGCGATGATCACGGGCACCGTGGCCCCGTGCAGCACCGCCTGGCTCACCGAACCGAGAGTCATTCCCGCGAAACCGCCACGGCCGTGACTGCCGACGACGATCAGCTGTGCGTTGGCGCCCTCGGCGAGCAAGCGTCTGGCGGGGCGATCTTCGACCACGACGCGCCGAACCCGCACCTGCGGGTACTGCTCGCCGAACCCGGCCAGGCTCTCAGCGAGCGCTTCCTCGCCTTCGCTCTGCATCTCGGCGCGCGAGGCATAGCGGAAGAACTCCGACCAGGTATGGACCGCGACCACCTCGGCACCGCGGTGGTCCGCTTCGTAGAAGGCGATCTCGACCGCACGCGCACCGCACGCCGAGCCGTCCACGCCCACGACCACTGGGCCGTCGGCACGCTCGGCGTCGATGGGCACCACGGCGACCGGGCAGGCGGCGTGCCGGGCCAGTGCCGTGCTCACCGAACCCAGGATGCTGCGGCTGAAAGCGCCCAGACCATGGGTGCCGACCACGAGCAACCGCGCGGACTTCGATCGGTCGCGCAAGACCGGGATCGGAGGCGCTTCGGCGAGCTCAGTGCTGATCTCCAGTTCACCGATGGGGCCGGCCGCTGTCGCGGCGGCATCTCGCGCGGCCATCAGTGCCGCCTTCGCCTGCCTGCGGTAACTGTCGTAGTCGATCTGCTCCAGTGCGACGCCCGGTCCGAAATCGGCGGGCACGGGAATCGATTCGATGATGTGCAGTGGCGCGTGGCGGCGGGCCGCGGCGGTCGCTGCGAAGCGCACGGCGGCCAGCGCGGAGTCGGACCCGTCGACGCCGACGAGGACGGGGGAATTGATATCGTCAGACATGTTTTTCGCTTTCTCTACGCTTGGTGGGCGACCATGACCGGGCAGTGAGCATGCTGGACAAGGGAATTGCTGACGGAGCCGAGCAGCAGACCGCGGAATCCGCCGCGCCCCCGGCTGCCGACCACGAGCAGTTGCGCGGACTTCGACCATGCGGTGAGCAGGTTGTATGGCCGGGCGACGGCGACCTCGCGAGTGACTTCGACCGCGGGATACTTCTCCTGCCAACCCGCGAGTTGCTCGGCGAGCAGAAGTTGTGCGGCGGTCTCCAGCTCGCGGGCCGGAAGGAGTTCGGTGGCACTGGAATGGAAGGCGAAGTCGGTGGCGACATGCACTGCGACCAACGAAGCCCCGCGGAGGTCGGCCTCGGCGAATGCGGCACCGACCGCGGCTTCGGCGGCGGGGCTGCCGTCCACTCCGACGACGACGGGTCCGTCGGTGCGCGTGCGTTGCTCACTGCCGGTGTCGTGCACGACCACGATGCCGCCGTGGCCGTGTGCGGTGACCGCGAGCAGTGTCGATCCGATGTGGGCGAGTTCGCCGCCTCGCCCGGCGCCGAGCACCATCAGGTGCGCGGATGCGGAGTGCTCGATGAGGACGGTGGCCGGGTGGGCAGGCGACAACTCGGTGTCGACGCGCAGTCCCGGATCGACGCGGCGGGCCAACCGTGCCGAACAGGCCAATCGGGCGGCGCCTTCTTCTCGCAGTCGCTGGGCGACAGCGGGGATCATCAGGTCGTACATGCCGAAGATGGCCTGGCTGGCCGCCAGGTCGAGGCCGTGGACGATCAACAGCCCGCGTCCACGCCGAGCGGCTGTCTCGGCGGCCCAGCACACGGCCGGATCGGAAGTTTCCGAACCGTCGATGCCGACGACAACCGGAGCCGATGCCAAGTGGTGCGGATTGTCCGGAGAAGAGGCGGACATGGTGGTAACCCCTTTGGAGAGTGCAGTTCCTGTACTCGAAGCGTAGGAACCGGCGCGCCCACAGACGTCTGGCGTTGGTCCCGAATTCCGAGGGCCTTCGGCCACACACTCGGGCGCCCGGTCCGAGATCGACGTCCCAGGGCTTGTTCGGAACCCTGGCCTGCAGCGGGTCGTGTTTCGGGATCTCGCCCCTGGGCCGGTTGGCATACGGTGCGCTCCGAAGGGCCGGTCTCGCGGCAGGGTCGTCATGCGGACGCGCTGGTCCCGTCCGGTAGTGCGTGGACATGTGGTGGGAGTTCGCGCTTGCTGGCACGTCACGTGTGGTGCGTGATCCGGTCGAGTTCGGTATGCGCAATCCGTCCTGCCCAGACACGCGCGCAGTCCAGTTCTCCGGGAGGGAGGGGGCCGGTCGTGTCTTCGACGAGAAAGCCCACTGGCTGATCGGCGAGAGATGATCGGCGAGAGAATAGCCCTACCGGCACAGCCGTTCCCCATACCGCGTGCGGCCGAGCCCGGCAACCAGGGAGGTTCGTCGGCGTTGGTACAGGGTCGAAGCGACCATCGCCATGGAATTTCCGCCCTGTACTGGTGGCGTTGCCGTCACAAGTCCGATCTCGGCCGACTCAGGAGCGGTGGGGAGGTGATGCTGGAACGGTGCTGGCACGTTTGTTTCCGGGACTGGAGCAGTTCAAGGGTTATCAGCGGGCGTGGCTGCGGCCGGACCTGCTCGCGGGTGTCACTGGGGCCGCTTATCTGATTCCGCAAGACATGCCGTATGCGACCATCGCTGGGCTGCCGCCTGTGGCGGGCCTGTGGGCGGCGATCGGACCGCTGGCGGTCTACACCCTGCTGGCGACGTCGCGGCAGCTGTCGGTCGGGCCGGAGTCGACCACCGCGCTGCTGACCGCGGTCGCGCTGGCTCCGCTGGCGATGGGCGACCCGCAGCGGTACGCCGCGCTGGCGGCTGTGCTCGCGCTGCTGGTCGGTGTGCTGGCTCTGGCCGGTGCGGCCGTTCGGTTGGGGGTGCTGGCGGACCTGTTGTCGAAACCGGTCTTGGTGGGGTATCTCGCGGGAACCGCCGGGATCATGATCGTCGGTCAGCTCGGGGCGGTGACCGGTGTACCGGTAGAAGGCGAATCCATTCTCGCGGAAACGCGTTCATTCGCCGATAACCTGGACCACTGGCATTGGGTGACTTTCTGGCTCGCGGCGACCGTGCTGGCCGGGCTTCTGCTGCTGGCGTGGCGCGCTCCTCGCACGCCGGGCCCGTTGATCGCGGTATTGCCGGCGACCGCGGTGGTCACGGTGTTCTCGTTGGATCGTTTTGGTATCCGGTTGATCGGCGCGATTCCCACTGGGATTCCGGCGCCCGGCTCGGGCACAGTCACGATGACCGACGTAACCGCTCTGATCCTTCCCGCGATCGGTATCGCGGTGGTCGGATTCTCCGATTGTGTCTTGACTGCCCGGGCTTTCGCGGCGCGGCACGGCGACCGTGTGGAGGCGAACACCGAACTCGCGGCTCTCGGCGCGACCACCTCACGTCCGGGTTACTGCACGGATTCCCGGTGAGCTGTTCTGGCAGTCGAACCACGATCGCCGACGCGATGGGCGCCCGCACCCAGCTGTACTCACTCGTCTCACTGTGCGGTGTCGTGGCGGTGCTGCTCGTGGCACGAGGCGTCCTCGAAGCTCTTCCGACCGCCGCCGCCTGTCGACCAAGATCCACCAGATCGTCGATGGGCACGGACTACCGCTGGCTCGTAAGTCCGGGGCAGACGGGTGATTCGTCGGCCTTTCCGCATTTGCTCGCGCACCTTGCTGCGCAGTGACTTGGCCATACCTGGCGGACGGCCGTTCGATCCGCGAGGCCCACTGCCTTCCTGCGATGCGGCGGAAGCCGATTTCACGCGTTGACGGGTCACCGGCCATCGGATGCGGCGAGGTCAGGGTGCCGTGTCGGCCCTCAGGCACAGTGGTACAGAAGAAGAGCGGCCGCGCCTACGAAAGCCCCTGCGATGAACGGCTCCGCGGAGTCGAATCCCGCGCCCGGTACGGCGGCGCGCGCCTGGAAGACCATGGCCGACATATACGCGAACTGATGTAGCGATCCGGCCAGCAGCAGGGCCACGATTCCTCACCGTCGGCAACGCAGTCCGCGTCGGAGCGTCTGTCCCGGTGTGAACAGCCGTCAAGTCCAGGCCAGAGCGTCGCGGTGAGGTGTGCCGTTGCCGCCGACTGTCACCCGCTACGGTTCGCGTCCGGCGGAGTCACTGCCGACGTGTGGCGATGAGGACCGGAATGAGGCTTTCCTGGAGTACTGTCTGGCTGACCGATCCGAGGGCCGCGCCCACGACGCCTCCGCGCCCTCGGCTGCCGAGCACGATCAACTGTGCTTTGCGGGACTCCTGTAGGAGCCGCTGGGCGGGAGATCCCTCGGTGACTACATGGCGGACACCGACCTCGGGGTACTTTCGCGTGAAGCCCGCCAATGTCTCCTCCAGCAACGCGCTCGCTCGTTCCTGCGCATCGGCGAGTGGGTCACGGCGCGACCAGGTGGTCACCGCTACGAGTCCGGCTTGCCGTGTCGACGCCTCGTCGAAAGCCATCCCGACAGCGAGTTCACTGCAGCGCGACCCGTCCACGCCGACCACAACCGGGCAGTGTGGCGCACGCGGAACCGATTCTTCGACATCGGGCACGACTGCCACGGGGCATCTGGCATGCCTGATCAGCCCGATTCCGACCGATCCGAGCATCACCCGCTCGAAGGCGCCGAGCCCGCGGGCGCCGACCACCAGAAGCTGGGCGGCTGCGGATCGACCGACCAGCGCGGGTACCGGAGAAGCCGACTCGACAAAGGTTTCGACCGCGGTCACGCCGACGGGTCCGGCGGCCTCCTGCACGATGCTGCGTCCCGCGCTGAGCGCGGAATCGCCCACCTTGCGCAATCCGCTCGTGTCGAACAGTAACCGGCCCAACACGGGCACAGCGTCGGCTGGGACGCCGATCGCGTGGACCAGATGCAACGGCGCGTAACGCCGGGCGGCTGTCACGGCTGCCCAACGAACCGCGGCGAACGAGGCCGCCGAACCGTCGACGCCCACGACAACAGGACGAACGGCACGCATAGTCACAACGATGTCGCCTCTCAGATCGCAGGCATTCGCCCGCGTTCGGACGTCAGCTGACTGGTGCACTGGCCGACTCGACGCTATCTGACGAGACCGATACCTGCGACTACTCAGCCTCTGGCCTGCTCTTCGGAGCTGGGGCGGGTACGGGAATCGACCGGTTCACGTGGGCCCTGATCGAGGCGGAACGGCGGGTACTCGTCTCGCATCAGCGCGGCATAGGCCAGCACCCGGTACAGCCAGCGGTTGATGCCGACAACGAAGTCGAACAACGGGCGCGGGTACCGCCCGGTGATCAGCAGGGTGACCGCGGCGATGAGTACGAGCACGCCGATCAGCGGGATGGCGGTCGGGCTGTCGGCGTCGGCGCCCGCCAGCACTACCGCACCGCCCCACATCGCTGTGACGACGAGGTAGCGCGGGATGGCCAGCAGCCACCACTTCACCAGCACAAGGCCACGAGACAAACGATCCGGATAGTCGACCTGTATTTCGGCGGGATATCCGGTGGGGCGCAGTGCGAACGGCGGGTACCGGTCGGTGCCGAGCGCGGCATAAGTGTAGAACTGCACCCGCCACGACCACCGCATCACGCCGACGTTGAACGCGAAAATCGCCCGCGGATAACGGCCGGTGAACAGAATCGACACTCCCGCTACCACGGTGAGCACCACGAATGCGATCCACAGGAAGAACAGGACGACGTAGTGGGGATCGCCAGCAGCCACTTCAGCAGCCACAGCCAGCGCGACAGCGGCTCTTCCAGGTCGCCACGCAGGTATACCGGATAGGCGGACGCGGTGTCGATGTCCCGTCCGGCCGCGTTTGTGCTTTCTGAATTCATGGTCGACGCTCCTTATCGCGTCATGGTGCGAGCCTCGAAATGCCGCCCGTCACAACTACCTTCGGATGGCCGCGGATTCGGCGTCTGCGCCCCGAACGTTCCGCAGAGAGCCGTAAATGGGGTGATCTGGCCGGTCGACCAGGACACCCGAGGACAACGGCCTCGTCCCGAAACGTATCGCTAACATCCAGCGCTACGCGAGGCGGACGCTGCGGTCTCGATCGAGCGTCGAGCGGAAGGGACCCTAATCGGCTTGCTTGTGCAGCATCGCGCGCCAGCCAGAGGATACGCACCGCACGCCACAGCAGGCCGTGGAACCGCCGGTCCCACCAGTGGAAGGACTGACGGGCCCCGGAGGGAAGCGAGCGGCCATGACCGACATGGCCTCGCGGAAAATTCGTTCGCGAGCGAGAGACCTTGGGCCCGGGCATCGAGGGACCTGCGTGTCGCTTTTCCCTGTTCGTCTGAGGCCTTTCGTCCCTGTCCTCTGGGCCGATAAGCCGCATTCGCGGCTGTGGTGGGGCTCATACGGTTGAGGGGTAGCGCCCGGCCGGGCGCTACACGATCACATGGGCTCAGGAGGCATGCCATGACAGAGCGTCGGTTCGACAATCCACATCACCTCGCCACGGCGAAGGTCATCGTCGGTGTGGACGGTTCGGACGGGTCATGGGCCGCTGTCCGTTGGGCGGCGCAGTTCGCGGCCGAACGCGGACGTCAGCTCGAGATCCTGCACGGCATGGATCTCGTGGGCACCGGTTGGGTACTGGGCGACTACGAAGTCGTCATGCCAACAGTGATCGACGCGGTGCGCGAACAGAGCAAAGACGTGGTCGCGCGCGCCGAACGCCTGGCCCGCGAGACCGCTCCCGCACTGCGTGTCTCGACTCGTGTGTCCACCGACACCGGTAGGGAACTGTTGATCGAGCACAGCGCCGAGGCCTATGCGGTCGTGATCGGCGCGACCGGCAACACCGGCACATTCACCCATCTGGGCTCTACGCTGCTGGCCGTGACCGCACACGCCCAGGGCACGGTGGTGGTTGTTCGCACCGGCCGCGACGCCGGCGACACGACGCTCGTCTCGGGGCCGGTGGTCGTGGGCGTGGACGGCAGCGCGGTCGGTGAAGCGGCGATCGCCGCGGCGTTCACCGAAGCGGCCGAGCGTGGAGCCGAACTGGTCGCCGTACATGTGTGGAGTGATTGGGACTTCGGCTGGTTCGCCGGGCACGCCAGCTTGGGTGAGCTCGACCTCGACAGCGTCGAACGGGCGGTTCTTGCCGAGCGTCTGGCGGGTTGGCAGGAGAAGTTCCCGGAAGTCCGCGTCGCTCGGAAGGTGGAGGTGGCCGCGCCGACTTCGCATCTGCTGGACTGGTCGAAGGTGGCGCAGTTGGTGGTCGTGGGCAGCCGCGGGCGCGGAGGTTTCGCGGGCATGCTCCTGGGTTCGACGGCCAACACTCTGGTGCAGCACGCGTCGTGCCCGGTGATGGTCGTCCATCCGCACGATGATCAGGGCGGCAGCGGACACCGCCACTGACGTCGGCGCGGCCCCTTCCGGTCGACCTGTTTGCCGCCGTGGCGGCGGATCGCGGCCAGGTCGGTTGTCGGAATGTTCCTCCAGGGAGCCGATATCCTCACACGCTGCCTCGCGTCATTGGGGGTGTCGGTACCGACTACCCGCAGCACTCCCGGCGGACGTGTGACGCCCCGCGCTGGCCGGTACAGCTTCGGTGTCGGCAGCGTGGACGCCGTGTACACGATCAGAGCGACGGTCGGCGTGTATTGGGGGAGCGCGGCGGAGTGCATTTCCGCGGCCAATTGTGGCCCGGTCACTGTGGTGAGGTCCGGGCGTTGTCGGCATCGGTTAGGTGCTAGTCGGATCGCTGTGCCTCTTCCCTGAACTTGCGCCGTCGTTCCTCGCCGAGACCGCTGAAGGTCTCGATCCCGGCGTGGTCGACCGGCTCTTGCCGATGGTGGTTGTCGTCGCTGTGCTGTGGGTGATCGTCGCCGGCGCGCGACTGGTCGTGCGTGCGTGGACGCTGCCGGTCACCGCGCTGTCGATCGCGGTGGATTTGCTCGCCGTCATTACGGGCGTCGCGGTCCTGGTGCACCGGCCTTACTTCACAGCCGAGTTCATCGCCAGCCTGCACGACGGCGACAAGGGTGATCTCGGCAGGGCTCTCGACATCGGGATCGGTCTCAGCGCTATCGCAGCGATACTGGTCTGCGCCGCCGGAATCGTCAGCGCTGCGCGCAAACATCTCGCCTATCGCCGGAGCTAAGGGCTGAGGGCTGAGGGCTGAGGGCTGAGGGCTGGCGCGGGATAGTCGACGACTACGCCTCGGCGCGCTCGAGCAGCTGTCGCACTGGCGCCGGAATCGTCTGCGCGATGAGGGTGATATCGGGTGCGCCGTCGAAATCGCCTGTGATTCCGAAATTCAGCATGCCGTGATAGCTGAGCATTGCGATGCCGATGCGCAAGCGCATCGCGATGGGGGCCAATTGGAAGATATCGAGCACATCGGCGCCGAACATTCGCTGCGTCTGCGTCGGCCTTGCCACATTCGTCGCCAGAGCGGCGACACCGTGCTGCGGGTAGCGCAGCGCCGTCCTTACCGCCCACGCCACCGACGCGAACGGCACAAGCTTGGCCAAGGTGATCAGCGTCTGCCCCGCGTCGGATTCTCCGCCGCTCTTGAGCCTGCCCATCCGCTTACGTACCACGTTCAGCTTCTCCACCGGATCGTCGAGATCGACCGGTACCACCGGCAACATCATCGAGACCCGGTTGTCCAGCCGTCCGGATGCCCCCGCCGACCGAGTGGAGACAGGAGTGAGGAGTCGAGGGGCCGAGTCCATTCATCGGCTCTTTCCCAGCAGACGGACGAGCAACAGGCCCGATACCGCGGCCATCGCGGCTGCCATGAGCAGTCCGCCGAATACGCCGATCACCGCCACCAGTGCGGGCGACTGTCCAGGCTGCCAGAGCGGCGTGGTGAACGCGGCGAAGGCAGTCAATCCGGCCAGCCAAGCCGCGGCGGTCGCCGCAATCCAGCGCACCGCCCCGCGCACGTACCCGCGTAGAACGACCCACTGCGCCACTCCGATGGATAGCAGGATCACCAGTCCACCTGCCACGAACGTGCCCAATTGCGGCAGCGACGTCCATCCGGACATTCCGTCGGTGAGAACGAACAACGCGCCCACCGACCAGGCGACCACCGCACCTGAGATCGTCGCCGCGACCCAGCGGCGGCTCGGCAGTCCCGGCAGAGCCGGTTGCAGCGCGCGAGCTTGGAACCACCCCAACGTAGCGCCTTCCACCGCGCCCGCGACGAGCAGCGCGGTCGCAGCAGGCAGGCCACCACGATCCGCGATCACAGCGCCCGCCGCCGCGGGCGCGAGGAAGCCGAGCGATTCACCGACGGTTACCAGCTGGAACCACCTGCGCCACAGCCGTCTTCTCGAGAAACCCGCTGCGATGTCGTCCACGCCCGCCTCGTCGCTGCGCTGTTGCCGTGAGAGGCGTTGATCAGGCGGGATCGCCCGATTCCCGGCATCGGTGCTGTGCGTCATGTCTTGATGATTCGCCATCGCATGGTTTCCGTACAGGTTCAAAGGTCCCTGTCCCGCAAGGAAAAGGCAATCTTTCCGAATTCAGCGACAAAGGGGAGTGTGGACGGAAAGTTCAGGAGGGCACCTCGAGGCGAGTGGCAGATTTCGGCAACGGATGAGCGCTCGCGGTTTCCTCATGTCTGTAAACGTCGCCGAACCTTGGTTCTGGCCCACATTTCGTGATCGTTGAGGGCCCGGTCTTTCTGACCGACCGCAAGGCGAAACACGGTGTGGCCATGGACGACATCGACCCACTCACCTTGCGCTGAGCGGTTGTCGTATCGGTGAGCGGCCGAGTTGTTCGAGCATTACACGAGCGATTTCACGCGCGGACCGTTCACGCTGCCTCAGCTCCGTCGCTCGAAGCTTACGCACGCTGCCGAGGACGGGGCGTGGACACCGATGCTGATGCGGCCTGAGCGCAAGCCGTGTCTCCGGCGTGCTGGCGGTCTGGTCGTGGCGGACGGAGCCGGACGCGAGAGGGCCGTTCGCCGTCGCCTCGCACAAATTGGGTATGTCGGCACTTGTCGCCGGGAGCTGCGCACGCCCGCTCGTCTTCCGACCGCCCACACCGGATCTGGAAACGGCAGCGTACGTTCTGGCCCAGTTATGCCGAGAAGTTCACGCCCCGCCCATCGAATCCGATCTGGTCGGCGAACTGATCACTGGTGTCGCCGTGATCATCAAGGCGCATCGCGCACGGGGGGAAACGGCTCGAGCGTCGAGTATCTACGCTATGGCCGTAGGTCCCCTGAAGTGGATAGAACATGACATCCGCACCACAGTCCCGACCTCGGTGATCGGCTGCCAACTGCGGGCCGAGCACCCATCACGGCCCCAGCCCAGTTGACCGGTTGCTCCCACCCGCGCCGGCAGCAAGGTCAACCGGCAGGTCGCTCCTCGTCCGGATAACCCCATTCCAGATCGATGTCCGCCTCGGGCGCAATACCGCGAACGACATCTGTGACGTCGCGTTCGAAGGTCTTGCTCCATTCGCTGAATCCGCGGACGATGATCGGGCCGTTCTCGCTGGATGCCTTCACCCAGGGCGGGTTGTGAAAGACGCTCACCAGCATCCAGGAGTCGATTCTGTGCTCCTTCAGCACTTTGTCCAGCGCCATCTCGATGGTGTCGGATTGTGCTGGCGAGGAGAGCTTTTCGACGTACAGCGAGAGATGAATATTCACGGACATCAGCGATACCCTCCTGCGATCCCTGTCTATCCGGACTGTATCCGCTGCCGATCCACCGCCCGAAATGCGGGTAGCTCCGAGGCGGGGCGTACGGCCGGACACGAAGCATGACCGGTGTGAACACGACGTTTCGCAATGGTGCGGTCTGCCGGTAGAGACAGTGTGCGTCGACGACGGCAGGCCGAAACGCCACACTGCGGCATGGACCGAACGCGCGTGGTGAGGTTGTCGTTGGCTGCTCCATACAGGGCGCGCGCGACGCAGGCTACCTGCGCACTCGGTGACGGTGGAACCATGCGTGCAGGCCGAGACACTTGCAGGCATGAGGCAGGCCGCCGATGCGGTATGCGACATGGCGCCGCGCTAGTCGAACTGGTCCCAGCCGCGCCAGGGTGCGTCAGGGGACGACTTCACCGCGCCGCAGGCCGAGCTCGGGGAGGTAGACAGTGACGAACTGCCCGCGACCGCTCACGGTGCCGGTGTATTGGAGGTCGGTCAGGTCCACCCCCAGGGTTTGCAGGGCGTCCACCAACAGCTCTGCCGTGGTGTCGGCGTGCTCGTCGGAAATCGTGTTGCGGAAGTGCCGCTGCCACAGACCGCTTTTGGTGTCAGCCGAGCTCGATGAGCCGGCTCGGGTCGGGCAGATCCGGATGGTGGAAGAATGCTCCGGTGGTGAGATCCCTCCTACATTCCACACGCTGACGAAAAGCTTCTCATCGACCGCCGATTCCACATGGAAGATGAACTGCCCTGGGAATTTCGGTGTGTCGTGGCACAGAGCTCGCAGTGTGGCACTGAGCCGGCGGCGCAGGTCATCCCTGTCGGTGACGACGACACGGGGTTCGCGAACGAGTAGTTCCGAACGGGAACGGCGTTCCGCCGAGAGCTGGACCTGGCCGCAACGGGCGACCGAACGCGTCCCGTAGCGTTCCGTCCTGCCTCAGCTGGTGCCGTCCTGTACCGGATAGTCGATGATGACCGCACCGCCAGTGGCGTAGTTGGCCACATCGGCGGCCGCCCGCTGGCCTTGCTGCGACGCTGACGCCGCGGCCATGGCGGCGGCGTCAGCGTAGTCGGCTTCGAAGACCGCGAAATACGGCGATTCTCCGTTGGTCGCCGCTACGTCGAAGCTGTAGCGCCATGCAAGCAGGCCGGGGATCTTCATGACCAGTGGAAGGTGGTTGGTCACGTAGTACTCGCGAAAGTGGTCAGGGTCGGCGGGCTTGGGATATAGGACTACCAACTTATGCATGACTGCCTCCTGCGTCGCTAGGTGTGTGTGCGATGTCCGGTACCGCGGTCGGTTGAATCGTCATATGCGCAGGTTAGGGGTTGATGTGAGGTCGAGGGAAAGACCGGGACGGGATAGACTCAGAACGAATCGTTATCAATCGGCAGGGAGGGCAAGTGGCGCCGGATACGGTGAGCCTGCGGCACTTTCTGGTACTGGCGCAGGAGTTGAACTTCACCCGCGCGGCCGCACGGATCGGTATCGCGCAGCCCGCACTCAGTGCCCGGATGCGCCGATTGGAGGCGGAACTCGGTACGAGCCTGCTGGTCCGCAACACGCGCAGCGTCGTATTGACCACGGCCGGTGCGGCTTTGGCGGAGTCCGCGCCGCCCGCGCTGGCGGCGCTGGACCGAGCATGGGACACCGCCCGTAACGCGGGGGCCGGTGAACTGGGCACGCTGCGCATCGGATACAGCCTCAGCACGGGGGCCGAGACGGCACCGGCCCTGGTGGACAGGCTCATTCGCAGCAGCCCGGGCCTCGAGGTCGGCGCGGTCCCGATGGCGACACCGGAGATCTCTCTCGCGGTCGCCGACGGCCGCATCGATGCGGGGATCACCCGCGGTGAACAGCCGGGTCGTGGCGTGCGCCGGTTCCTGCTGCGGCGCGAGCGCGTCGGGGTCCAATTGGCACAGCATCATCCGCTGGCCGAACACCCGGAGATCGGGATCGCCGATGCGGCCGCGTATCCGCTGCGACTCCCGGACCGTGCGGCCAACCCCGTGATCCACGATCAGCTGTCCGCACTGTTCCGCGACACCCGGCCGAGCCCCCGATTCCACACGCCCGCAGTCTCTTTCGACATGTCTCAGCGCGACCTGCGCGACGGGGTCACCCTCGCCCCGGCTAGTGAAGCCGCGGTCGCGGCACTACCGGCCGGTCTCGAGTGGCGACCGCTGCGGGGCGCACCCACCTTGACGATCCACTTGGTCCTCCCGCGCGTGCAGTCACCACTTCACCGCCGCATCCGTACCGTCGCCAAAACTCTCGCACACGAGCTGCACTGGCTGCCGGACTGACGCGCAGCAGGTCACGCGAGACGGACGTCAACGGTGGCGAGGCCGACCCACAGGGGATCCGCATACTCCACAGCGGATGTACTCGACCATACGTCTGTGAGACTTCGTACAAATAGCGGATATTGATCAACCGACGACCATCCGCAATCCGGCAGAAGAGTGCGTTCGGGCGACGCCGGGATGGGCATGGCCAGTTAGTTCAGGGAAGCATGCATCAGATGCCCAGCCTCCGCGTCGCCCATGCGGGCCGCGACCGCCTGGCCGAGATCACCGTCAACCTACGCGACCGCATCGCCGAGGCCAAGACCAACGGCTGGAGCGGAGAAGAGGAGGTCACCGTAGGCGGTGTGCCGATCGAAGGAGTTGTGCCACTGCGCGCGGGTGATCGCGTTCGGATCCATTACACAAGCGCGACCGAGTGCACGATCAGCAAGCTGGTTCGGTTCGACTGACAGCGGATGGGCGAGCGCGCACAACCGTGCGTGCCTGTTTCTCGGCCCAGTACATGCGTTCTCGGGTCCACCACGTCTCGGCCGTCCAGCCGTCGACTATCTCACCGGCAGCGTTGATCGGCGGGTAGCACAGCTGGTAGGAGGCCCACCGGTGACCTCGCCAGCGCTTCCGAGCGGCATCTTCCCTGCTTCCTGAAGCGGCCTTCAGGCCGCTTCAGCGTGGCTTCAGGGCCTCCCTGCCACTCTGGCCGCCGATGATCGACAACGGCGAAAGGGGAGATTAGACCATGAACCCGACAGTGCGCATCGACGGGTATCCCTACCGAGTGGTGGGCAGGACTCGCCTGACGACGGCCTCACGGGCGTGCTACGGCAAGTACCGGTTCGTCCTGCGGCGGTTGACGGACGGGTCGCTCTGGACGGTGTTCGACTCCCGGGTCACGTCCACGTCGGAACTGCTGAAATGCGAAGGCGACCCGCGGCGGTGACGACCCCGCCGAGACCGTCGGCGAGGATCCGGCCGCCGTGTCCGGCGACCGGGTCCTCCGGCGGTCAGCGTGCACGAGTGGAAGCAAGCCCAGGAAGTCACCGCGGCGCTGCGCACAGGGGCGCAGGAGGGCGGCTCGCTGTTGCGGATTCGCGTTGCGGCCCGTCGGCTGGGGTTCACCGTCACGGCAGTCAGTAGCAGTGAAACGCACACGGTGTGCCGGATCGGCGGGCGGAAGGCGGTTTTGCCCACCCCGATGCCGGACATGGTCGTGCAACAGGTAATCGCCGACATGGAGAAACCGACATGAGCGACAGGATCGAGTGCCGGGCCAACAGGCGCGGTCGCGACTGGGTGGCGCACATTCCCGCGCACGGGGTGTACGGGTACGGGCGGACGCTGAAAGCGGTGCGCGAGAGCATCGAGGACGGGCTCGAGCATGTCGGCGTGACCGCCGAGGTCACCGTCATCGCAGTGACACCAGAGCTGGAGAACCTGCAGTCGGTCGAGGACACCTACATGACGGCCTTGCGCGAGGCGGTGGCTGCCCTGGCACTGGCCTCGACAACGCCAGGGGACATCGCCCTGGCGACAGGAGCGCCAACCAATCAAGTAGAAGCCCTGCTTGCCGAACTCACCGTGGCTCCTAGCATGTGATGGAGTTCCCGACAGGTCTGCGCCTCAACTGGGCATTCGAGCAATTGACGTCTGTTGATCCGCATTATCGGACGTCAACCTGAAGTAGTTCCGAGAACTGGGCACCCCAAGCTGTCCCGTCTCAGTGAATATGGCCAAGTATCATTCAATTTGGCCGTTGCACTGGTTATCTGGCCACTGTCTCAGTGTTGTTGGCCAATGTGGCATGATCTCCGGCGACGCCCCGCCGATCGGCATGTGAACCTCCCGCACGACGGCTCCGCAGGCCATACCGATCGAGACGCGGATTCCGTGGCTTGGCTCCGGTGGAATATCGCGAGCGACTATCCCTCGCGGCCGAAGTCGTCTTCGAGCCGGACGATGTCGTCTTCACCAAAATAGGTGCCAGTCTGCACCTCGACGAACACGAGATCTTCGCTGCCCGTCGCGGCGATACGGTGCGCAGTCTCCATAGGAATGTCGACAGCGTCACCGGCCTGCACCAAGCGTTCCTGGCCATCGAGGGTCACGACCCCCTCGCCCGACACCACGAACCAGTGCTCGGCACGCCGGGAGTGGCGCTGATAGCTGAGCCGCCGACCGGGGCGGACTGTGATCGTCTTGACTTTGAACGTCGGCTCCTCGGAAAGGACCTGGTAGACGCCCCACGGGCGTTCACTGCGTTCCATCACCAAGGCATTGTATTGGTGGTCCGACCAGAACCTCCTGCACATCAGGCCACCACGCCATCGGCTCCGGAACCCCGCCTGCCGAGGCGGTTCCGCGCTGGTCAGATTGAATGAGACTACCAACAATGTCTCGTCTCAATAGATCTGGCCGTGAACCGTCACGGGTTCGGGACCGGCTTCCGGTTTAGACCAGCGCCGGTCGGCGTGGTGGTTGTTGAGCGTAGTAGGCGCTCTCGTATTCGGCGGGGGCCAGGTAGTCCAGCCGGGAATGCAGGCGGGCGTTGTTGTACCAGTCGACCCATTCCATCCGTTCATGCCCAACTCCCGCATGATCCGATCGAGCGTGCAGAACGCCGGCGCGTGGCCTTGCCGGGCTCAGCCTGTGCCTTCACGATCCATACCCGCAGCGTCTGTCGAACCCATCAGTCGCCCGCCCGGGTCCGGCGGCACTGTGCGAGCGGACGTGCGCTGACAGTGAGCGACTCCTGGGTAGGCGAACGGTCATCCCGACTGTCGCCGTCGACCGCTGAACTCGGCTCAGGATGCCTTGCGGTGCTCGTCGTTCTCGTGCTGAGCGATCACGGCCAGGAGTTCGCGCACCCACGCCGGTCGCTGCTCGCCGGTTCCGGCCTCGGCCACGTCGCGTTCGATCAGTGAGCGGATGTAGGCCGACTGCGACATGCCGAGGTTCGCGGCGCGGCGCTTGCACGCCTGGTCGAGGTCACGGGTCAGTTTCACCGATCGGGGGATGAGGACCGGTTCGGTGCCCGGGCCGGTCTCGATCGGCGGGGTGACCGGTTCATCGGTGAACTCGAGGCGCTCGGTCATCGCCGCTACCTCGGCGGGGCTCATGTTCAAGAACGGATCAGTCATTGCGGGTCGCCTCCCACTTCTCGAAGTCCGCGGCCTGGTCGGCGGTCAGGTATGCGGCGCTGTACACCTCGATGTCGCGACCGAGACGACGGGCGAAGACCGACAACGGTGTGCCGTCGTCGGCACGGCCCCAGATCACCAGGGACCTCGGCCCGGTTGCCGAGTCGGCGGCTGTCCGTAGCCAGACCGGCCGATTGCCCTTCATCCAGGCATCCACGAAGTCGAATACGTCGTCGGGACCGACGCCTGTTCGCGCCAGCACCTGGGCGAGCGCCCAGTACCACTCGATCGCCGCATTGTGAGACTACCCTAGGGACTACCCACCGGGGAAGATGGGAGAACCAGCACGTCGGGGTTCCGGTAGTAACCGCCGAAAAATCAACGGATATGGCGTAGCTTGTTCAGCGGCGGTTGGTGTCCGGGCCCAGGATCGAGGTCAACTCACGCATCGCTTGCGGGGATGGTTTGAAGTAGCGGCGCAGGTTCTCGGCTTTGCGGTGGCGGGACTTGGCCATCAGTTCCAGCAGGCTGGCCCCGGCTTCCCCGAGGTGGGTCAGGCCGGAATGGCGCAGTTCGTGCAGGTCCCAGCCGGTCCCGGGGCCATCGACGGCGGTGGCGGTGTCGAGCAGGTCGCGGGCCTGGTCGTAGGACAGCCGAGCCAGGCCGGTGTCGGGACAGATGTCGCGGTCGGCGAGGTACTTGCCGGGCCCGGGTCGGCGGTGGGTCACGAACACAGGCCCGCGGGTGCGGTCGCGGATGAGCCGGGGCAGCAGGCGGGCGGTGCCCGCGTCCCAGTAGACGTTCTCAAGGACGTGTTCGTGGTGGGCGGCGCCGCGGCGGCGGGTGCGGGGTTTGGCGCCCTTGGACTTCACCGCCGCGCACCGCCCTGCGAGGTCGAGGTCTTCGATGTTGAGCTGGAGCAGTTCCTCGGCACGGGCACAGGTTTCGTACAGCATCCGCCACAGCGTCTTCTCCCGCAGGTGGACCTCGCGGCGGGCGATGAGCCGGTCGATCGCGGTGCGCGAGCGGACGGGGGTGTCGGAGTCCGGCGGTGTGGACCGCGCGACCGAGGCCGGGACGCTCGGTGCGGTCCAGCCCTGCTCGGCGCACCAGGACAGCCATTTGCCGACTGCGGCGCGGCGCGCGTTCCAGGTGTTCACCGCGGCGGTGCCCCAGAGGGTTTCCAGTGCGGCGCCGACTTCGGTGTCGGTGACCGAGTCCAGGGCGCGGCTGGTGGCGGTGAGTCCGTGCGGGCGGCCGTCGAGCTGGTCGACGGTCTTGACGATGGCGATGCCGTAGGCGCGGCGGGTGTTCGCCGAGCCGATGGTGTCGAGGAACGCTTCGGCGGCGGTGCGCAGGGTGCGCGCCGGCGGGGCGGTGCGCAGCCGGGTCACCTTCGCGGCCATCGGATTCCCCTCGTCAGTGCTTGACCCGGATAACGGGGCCGCTTCGTGTACGCGCCGGAGCAGGTCCGCCGCAGTCGAACCTCACGATACCCCGGATAACAGACCATTATCCGGGGTACCACTGCTATCGTTGAGCGGTCACGGCCAGACGCGTACCGCCGTTCGCCGCAGTCACCGATGCCCACGCCACCGGATGACAGAGTCAGCCAGGGTCTCTGGGCCCGCGCAATGAGCCACGCCGTCCTGCCTACCGGTGCTTCCACCCGGCCGGGTGGAGGCACCTTCGTCGTTCCCGGCTAGCGCCGAGTCCGCCGCGATCATGGAATATCGTGCCGGTCATGACCACGGATGACTGGTTGGCCGACACCCGAACCTCTTATGACACGGTCGCGGTCAGCTATGCCGACCAAGTGCGCGGCGCCCTCGCCGGACACCAGTACCTTCGCGCGGCTCTGGCGTTGTTCGCCGACAGCGTGCGGACCGCTGGCGGCGGACCGGTCGCGGACGTCGGCTGCGGCCCTGGTGAGGTCACCGCCCACCTGCATGAGCTCGGTGTCGACGCCTTCGGTGTCGATCTCTCCCCGGCGATGATCGACGTGGCCCGGCGCGACCATCCCGGCCTGCGGTTCGAGGTGGGCTCGATGACGGAACTGAACCTGCCCGTCGCTTCGGTGGCCGGCCTGCTCGCCTGGCAGTCGTTGATCCACATCCCAGACGACGAGGTGCCGACTGTATTCGGGCGCTTCCACCGAGCATTGCGTCCCGGCGGACCGTTGCAACTCCTGTTTCACGTCGGCGACGAGTCGCTGTTGAAGACGGAGGGCTACGGCGGTCACCCGATGAAGGTCCATGTCCACCGCCGTCAGCCGGACCAGGTGGCGTCCTGGCTGCACGATGCCGGATTCGTGGTCGAGGCCCAGATGCTGCTCGACCCGGATGCGAAAGCTCAGCAAGCGATTCTTTTCGCACGCAGTAAGTCCTAACTTCTGCATATGTCGGGCTCGCCATTCGGAACCGCGGGGTCCCCGACGTACACGGCCCGGCGGGAAGCGTGGACCTGGGGTACGCATGTCACCGACCAACGCGACGCCGAACCGCATCGCCCCCCACTGCCGCGCCGCCTCTTCGGCGCCGCGGTCACCGGCCGACCAGACGCCCCGCCCGCGCAGTCGACCCAGGAGCCGGCATGGAATCCCGGCGTCACCCACAGCGAGCCCGAAATATGCCCTGCACGTGTGGACCGGCCGGGTGTGGTGGGTGATCAGCTGGCATTTCGGACGCCAATGGGCGGGAATCACCGCCGACAAGCTGCGGATCGGAGTCGAGGGCGCCCCTATTCCTTCTACCTCGCCGGACCGCACTACCCGCGAGCCTGGGACCACGACTGGCCCCAGGACGGACGATCCTGCGCGGACCTGATCCCGGACATGAGGGCCACCGAATGGCTCGACCGCGAGCACACGAACCGGGCCCTGGGGTAACGCCGGGACCGGTCAGAACAGGGTGTCGCGCACCCGCAGCGGCCGGTAGCCCGTCGGGTCGAGGGCGGCGAGTTCGGCGTCGATGTCGACTTCGATCGCGCCGAAGAAGTTGATGTTGGCGCTGTGCGCGGGGCTGATGTGGGCCAGGACCTCGTCGTCGATTCGCTGTCCGGCCCGGCGCATCTGCTCGACCGCGAGGCCGTAGTACTCGGTGGTCCAGGCGATCACGGCGTTGGTGGCCAGGGTCAGGCACCACGCCTGCTCGGTCTGGTCGGCGAGCTGGCGGGCGCGGATCGTGCCCTCGTGGGCGTAGAGCAGGTCGCGGCGCAGCGCGTGCAGGGATTCGCCCTTGTTGAGCTGGCGGGCGATCTTGCGACGGTAGTCCGGCTCGGCGAGGTACTTGGCGGCGTAGATCGTGCGCCGCAGCGCCCCGTACTCCTTCAGGGCCGCTGCCAGGGTGTTCTGGCGACCCGACGCCGAGAGCTTGCCGACGAGCAGGGAGGCGGTGGCGTGCCCGAACTTCAGCGAACCGGCCAACCTGAGCAGATCGTCCCAGTGCCCGGCGATCAGATCCAGGTTGGCCTTGCGGGTCATCAACGGGCCCGCGTGCGGGAACCGGGCCTCGGCGCCCGCGCGCGGACCCGGCCGGTAGAGGGTGATGCGGCCCAGGTCCCGGATCCGCGGCGAGAGCTGCATGCCGAGCAGGTCGAACAGGCCGAAGTTGACCAGGGTGACTCCGTGGGTGTCGGTGGCGTGCTCGGTGATCGGCAGATCGGTGGCGTTGCCCAGGATCTCGTCGAGCACGTAGTGAGCTTCGCGGCGGGTAGCGACGATGATCTTGGTGCCGTAGGTGGCGTGGGTGTCGGTGACGTGGGTGTAGGTCGACAGGCCCTCGTTCGCGAAGTAGCGGCTCATCGGCCGCGCGGTCGTGGACTACCCGCGTGTCGGGAAGCGCTGCCCATCGCTCGACGACAGCGTCCCGGTGCCGAACACCGGAGTCAGCGGGAGCCGCTGGTGGTAGCCGATGATCACCAGGTTGGCCGCGCGCAGGGTCTCCTCGCGCATATACCATTCGTCGGTCCAGGACAGGATGTCGTAGGAGATGCCGCAGGCCTCGGCCATCCGGGTCAGCCCGAGGTTGGTCGAGTGCGCCAGCAGCACCGCGATCAGGTTGCGTTTCAGCTCCGGGCTGCGGGTGGCCTGGCCGCCGGCGTGGGTGAAGCAGTCCAGGTAGCCGGTGCGTTTGTCCAGCTCGATCAGCAACGACACGATCGGCGCGAACGGCAGCATCTCGGTCAGCTCCGCCTTGAGTGCGACCGCCTCGGCCGGAACGTCCTCGGCGGTCAGTGGGGAAATGACCAGCTCTCCGGACTCACCGTCCAGCCGCACCGGGCCCTCACCCTCGGCGAGCACCGCTTCGAGTTCACCGACCGCGGTGTGCAGCTCGTCGATGACGGCGGCCAGGGCGACGCCGGGGTCGGCCGGGCGCCCGACCAGACGGCAGAACTCACCGCGCTGTGGTTCCCACTGCTCGGTTGTGAGCAGGTAGGCGGCCGGGTCGGCGTAGCGGCGCGAGCCCGGCACGTACACGTCCCCGCTGCGCAGCCCGTCGCGCAGCCCGAGCAACACGCACAGCTCCCAGTAGTGCCGGTAGGCGGTGGTGCTGCCGGACTTGCGGGCCGCGTCGAGGTAGCCGCGCCACTTCGCGGGCACGAAGTCGGTCGGGGCCTCGTCGAAGACCTTCCGGCGCCCGGTGGCGTTGAGTTCGCGCAGCATCGCCACTGCGATCAGCAGCTCGGACGCGGCGGTCCCGCCAGCGAAACCAACCGTCGACAGCACCGCGGGCGTGAACTGGCGCAGGTAGTTGTAGGAGGAGTCCAGCGCGGCCAGATGCCCGTGATCACGCGGCAACCGGGGTTTGGCCTGAGCGATCGCCGCGCGCAGGCGCTCCCACCCGATCGCATCGCCGCGGATCAGCGCGCCGATCTCCTCATCGGCCACCGCCGGGTCGGTGACGATCGCCAGCAGGTCGTCGAGCAGGGCTTGGCGGTCCTCTCCGGAGCGGCCGCGTTCGGCCAGCTCCTGCTGCATCCGGCGTTCGGCGGCACCGAACTTCGCCGAGATCGCCTGATCGAACAAGGCCACGACCTCGTCGAGGACGTCGGTGCCCGACTGGGCCAGCACCGTGAGCAGGATCGGGTACCGGCGCTGCGGGTCCCGGCGTTCCAGCGCCTGCGGGGTCAACCGGCGCCCCATCGTGGCCAGGAACCGCCGCCGCTCGGTCGGGAGCACCGACATATCGAGGCGATCCGCGCCCAGCCCGCGCAGGAACGCCAGCTTGTCGACCTCTGCGCGCACCGCGGCCGCCGACGCCTCCACCGGCCCGGTCGACAGCCACCGCAACCGCGACACCCCCAACGAGGCATCGGTGACCAGCAGCGCGTCCAGCTCGGCGCACCGTGCCGGGGTGAACTCGTGGACCAGCCGGTCGTAGGTCTCGCGCTGGGCCTGCTCGCGGGCATGGGCGATCCGCTCGACCATGCTCACCGGGCCGGGCCGGATCACCCGCGCCGAGATCAGGTACTCACATCCCAACCGGAACAGCAGAGTCGGGGAATCGTGCTCCATCGCCCGTGCGAGCAGGAACTCGTCGAGCTCCTTGAGTTCGAGCGCACCAGCCGCCCGCCAGCCCAGATACTGGGCGACCAGGCGCAGATGATCGGTGCGGGTCTGGGCGCGGCGGCCGTAGGAACGGATCTCGCTACCGTCGAGGCGCAGCTGCTCGGCCAGCCTGGCCACCGCGACCGGCGGGGCGCTCACCACGCGGTCGGGCACGAACCCCAGCCACGGCAACGTGCACAACGCGATCGCGATACCGAGCCGATCAGCCGGACCACGCCCGCGCCCCGGATCGACGAACGCCAGATCCGCCGGCGAGAGCGTGAAGAACCGGAACAGCTCCTCGCGGCCGATCTCCGGGAACTCCCGCAGACGCGCCAACTCCTCATCCGCGAACACCCGCGTCGCCACGAAACCGACCTCCCACCAACCAACCACGTTGGGAGCCAAGCCAACCAGTAACTCGCCTCCACCGCAGACCGAACCTGGCCTCACCAGCGGCCAGCTGCGGCTACGCCATATCCGTTGGTTTTTCGGCGGTTACTACCGGAACCCCACGTCATCAGAAACGACGACACATGCACCGGGCGTATGGATTTTGATTTGTCGATCGGATTCGCCGGGCGCTCCGCGGCCTCGGGCCGACATCGAGGACCGGGCTCGCGGCAGCCACCAGCGCGCCTCGCCGGAAGGGTGCAGCAGGCATCGGTCATGGTGATCGGCGGACACCGGCGGCGTGGGCGCTCGGTTGCCACTGAGCGGACGGCCGCGGGACGCACCGCGGGGTGATCGCCGCGGGGCCGCCGCTCTGCTCATCCATGGGCGGCGGATGTGCGGGTGATGTCCTCGCCGACCGCGGTGGCGGCGGGTCGTGGGCGGCCGATGAACAGGCAGATCACGGCCACGACCAGCGAGCATCCGATGAACCATCCGACGGCCAGGGTGAACGACGACAGCGTGGGGGAGGTGGTTCCCGGGACGGTAGAAAGCGACAACATCACCGACACGATCGCCACACCGACCGCCGAGAACGCCTGCCGGGCGGTGGACAGCACGCCGGTGGTGACGCTGGTGACGTCCTCGGGCACGGATTCGATGACGATCTTCGGGTACCCGGTGTAGGCGAAGGCCGTGGCGACCGCGCCGACCACGAACACCGCGATCATTACCGGAAAGGACCGGTGGCCCAGCAGGATCATGACATTGGCGAGCGCGAACAGCGCCGCACCGGCGAGGAACGCGGTCCGCCCGCCCCATCGCCCGGCCACCAGTCCGGCTACGGGGGAAGCCGCGAATCCGACGATCGCGCCGAGCCCCGCCACCAGACCGGTAACCGTAGCCGACATGCCCAGCCCGACAGGCAGTGTCGCGGGGGACTGCAGGATCATCGGGGTGACGATCTGCACAGCGCCCGCCGGGCCCAGTGCGAGCACCGACAGCGCGATCAGGTTGAGCGCCATCTGCCGGTCGGCCAGGACCCACAGGTCGACCAGCGGGTCTCCCCGGCGCAGCTCCCAGAGGGCCCACCCTGCCAAAATCGTGATGCCGGTGCCGATGAAGGCGAGGACGCCAAGACTGGACCAGCCCCATCGCGGCCCCTGGGTCATGCCGTAGAGGAGCGCGGTCAGACCTGGAGTGAGTAGCGCGGCGCACAGGTAGTCGAAACGGTGCAGCTGTCCGGAGGCCGAGGAAGGCGGTAGTCCGGCCGTCGCGACGGCCGACGCCACCACGGCCAGTACCGCGGCGAAGACGAAGATCATGTGCCAGTCGGTGACATCGAGCAGCACGCCCGCGATCAGGGAACCGCCGGACCCGGCGAGCAGCGCGGCGCCGCTGATGAATCCGACTGCGAGCGACACCTTTCCGGGCGGCAGGGCCTCGCGGGCGAGGCCGTAGCACAGCGGCAGGATCGCGCCCGCGACGCCCTGGATGCCGCGGCCGGCGATGATCGCGGCCATCGAGTCCCCGGCGACACTGACCAACGACCCCGCGGCAGACGCCCGGGGAAGGTGGTGCGAATCCGCAGCCCCTGCCGACCTCGTGCGGGCCGAGCATCCGGAAGAAGCAGTCCTCCACCGACAGATCCGCCAGCGCCGCGGCCCATTCCGCGGTGAGCAGTCCAGGGATCTGCTCGGAGGTCACGGTCGGCATCGGCTCGGCGCTGAGGGTCGGGGTGGTGTTCTTGCGGAACGGAATGACACCGGACATCAGACTCAGGGTCTCCGAGGCGAGCGCCGTCGGTAGCGGCTCGGACACCCCGCGTGGGGCGCCCTGGTAGTTGTTCACCGACGCGAACAGCATCGCCAGCTCATGGGTCGAGGTGACCGTGTCCATCCGTGGTCGTGACTTGACCAGGCCGCACCTGCCAACGGAGCTCTGGGCAGCAGTCCGTCAGCGGGTCTCAACGATCCGCGAGACCGGCTGACCGCTGTCTTACTCCGCCGCCCACCACCGCAGCTGATTCGACAGATTCCTCACAGCTCGCTTGGCGGCCCTGCACGCCTCCACGATCAGGCTTTCGGCCTTCGCCGCCGGGCGGCGCAGATATCATTGTCGGCGTTCTTGTCCGCGACGGGGCATATACCTGCGTGGTCTCGGTGGAGGCGTGCCGGAGCCGCTTGCCCACGCCCTCGATGGAGACGCCGACGTTGATCAGCTCGGCCGCGTGCGAATGCCGCAGCTGATGGATGTCGATTTCTATTTGTCCGGGTCACGCAATGAGGGCCGCAGGGCCATGGGACGATGCTGGAAGTTGAGTGTCTGCTCATGGTGGTCGCCGAGTTCGGCATGGGCGACGAGGCTGCAACTGTCGCATAGTGATCATCATGGACCGATCCCTTCTCGTCGCGGTCGTCGGTGACCGTGATCCGAACTTTGTTCCCCACGGGGCTACCGACGACGCGTTGGAGCATGCCGCGGCGCATCTTGGTATCGAGGTGGACATCCGCTGGCTGGCCACCGAACCACTGGAGGCGGACCTGGGCGAGGTCAAGACCGCCGATGTGCTCTGGTGCGCGCCGGGCAGTCCGTATCGCAGCCTGCGTGGCGCCGTCGCCGCGCTTCGTCACGGCCGGGAAAGCGGGGTACCCACGCTCGGGACGTGCGGTGGCTGCCAGCACATGGTCATCGAGTACGCCCGCACGGTGCTCGGTTACGCAGACGCCCAGCATGCCGAATACGACCCCTACGCCTCAACTCTGTTCGTGTCGGAGTTGACCTGCTCACTGGCCGGCAAAACGATGCCCGTTTCCCTGGTTTCCGGTTCCCGGGTGGCCGCGTTGTACGGAAGGACCGAAGTCGAGGAAGAGTACTACTGCAACTTCGGGCTCGACACCAACCGACAAGATGTCCTACACGCCGGTGGGTTCCTGGTCACCGGCGTGGACGGTGATGGAGCAGCCAGGGTGCTTGAAGTCCCCGGCCACCCGTTCTACGTCGCTACTCTGTTCGTGCCCCAGGCCCGCTCACGACCCGAGGCCCCGCATCCACTGGTCGTCGGCCTGCTGCGGGCAGCACTGTGACGTTCACCCAGCTCAGAATTCTGCAAGCGGTCGCGCGGACAGGCAGCATGACCCGTGCCGCCGAGGAACTGTCCACCACGCAGTCCGCGGTCAGCCATGCGCTGCGCTCGTTGGAGAATGAACTCGGCATCGCGCTGCTGGTCCGCGGCAACCACGGCGTGAGTTTGACGACCACTGGACGCGCTGTCTGCCGTCGCGCCACGCTCATCCTCACACAGGCAGAGGCGTTGAAACACGATGCGGCCACAGCACGGGAGCACGAGCGGGGGAGCTTGCGGGTCGGTGTCATCCCCAGCGCCAACAGCCGACTGCTGCCACCGATCCTGCGGCGGTTCACCGGTGCGCACCCGCAGGTGCGGCTGATCGTGCTGGAGGGCTCGGATCAGGAAGTACTCGAATGGCTCCAAACAGGAGCGGCAGATATCGCCACCCTGGCATCCGGCATCGAGGGCACCACCCGATCGTCGATCGAACAGGCAGCCGGGATTCCCGCTCCCGCCGGACTGACAGCGTGGCCGTTCGCCGTGGATCGCATGTTGGCCGTCGTTCCGGGCGGTCACGAACTGGGCGACTTCCCCTCGGTTTCAATGGCCCAACTGGCCCGTCACCCGTTCATCATGTCCGCCGGAGGCTGCGAACCGCTCATCACCTCACTCGCGCGCGCAGCAGGCGCGAACCTGAAATGCCA
The DNA here is from genome assembly GCF_023501985.1 of Nocardia sputi. Classification (NCBI taxonomy): domain Bacteria; kingdom Bacillati; phylum Actinomycetota; class Actinomycetes; order Mycobacteriales; family Nocardiaceae; genus Nocardia; species Nocardia sputi. The sequence goes on from NZ_JAMFLC010000028.1 coordinate 95,144, forward strand.
TTATCGTGTTCGCGATATCAACAGCATCCTGGCGATGGTCGCAGAAGGCCTCGGGGTAAGCATCGCCCCCGAGCTCTCGCTACCCGCACATCACACGGGCGTACACACGATCCCGCTGGACCCCACCGCCGACCGGATCATCTTTCTTGCCTTGCCCGCCGACCCCCGGCCGATGGCAATCGCTTTCGCCGAACTCGCGAGCGCACCCATTCCGCACCCGGAATCGACGGAACTCCAATCCACTGATGGAGTACTCAATGGTGACGAGTGACACCGTGCAGCGCCCGCCGCGTCCGCAGCCAAAGAGCTCGGCGCGGCCAATGGTGACTCGGTTCGATGGTTGTTCGGCGACCGCGGTGTGCAGGTCGGCCAGCGCGCATGGGCAGCCCAGTCGGTCCGTGTCGGCCGCAGTTGATGCCGTCCGCCGCCGAGTCATCGGCGACTTGGATCGCTGCGCGATGTCTCCATCGCTGGGTGTGACAGCGTCGATCGCTGGGGTCGCATGATGCGAGCGCGAGCAACATGGGCCGGGCTGGCGGCAATGCTACTGGTTCTCGGGGCGGTTACCAGTTGTAGGTATGAGGAAGCGGCTGGAGTCTGCGGAACCGTCGCTGACGGTGCTACGGGGACGGGGACGGGAACGGCCGACGGGAAAACGCGGGACATCGGGACGAGTCCGGAGATTGCAACAGGGTATCGGTCGGGGATGATGCCAGTGCGATCGAAGACGTTCGCGGTGGCCACGGCGAATCCGGCAGCAACGAAGGCCGCATGTGAGGTGTTGCAGACTGGCGGGACCGCAGCCGACGCGCTGATCACGGCGCAGACCACGCTGGGGCTGGTGGAGCCGCAATCCTCAGGGATCGGTGGCGGCGCGTTCCTGATGTATTACGACGCGGCGTCCAAGTCCGAAGAGGCCTACGATGGGCGCGAAGTCGCGCCCGCGGCGGCGACGGAGAACTACCTGCGCTGGGTCAGCGATACCGATCGCACCGAACCGAAGCCAAACACCCGGGCCAGCGGCCGCTCGATCGGCGTGCCCGGTGTGATCCGGATGCTGGAGATGGTGCACCGCGAGCACGGCAAAAAGGGCTGGCGCGAATTGTTCGACCCGGCCATCGGGCTCGCCGATCGCGGCTTCCAGATCAGTCCCCGGCTTGCCGGGCAGATCGCCGACTCGGCGACCGATCTCGCACGGGATGGCGGCGCTAAGGCGTACTTCCTCAATCCCGACGGCACGGGCAAGGCCGCCGATACCGTACTCACCAACCCGGCCATGGCGAAGACGCTCGGCGCCATCGCCACCGACGGCGCGCAGGCCTTCTATACCGGGGCCATCGCGCAGGACATCGTCGCCGCCGCGACCGCGGGCACCGGTGGTCGTACCCCCAGTCTCATCACGGTCGCCGACCTGGCCAACTACCAGCCGAAGAAGCGCACCGCGCTATGCACCGACTACCGCAACCATCAGATCTGCGGCATGCCGAACCCCTCGTCGGGGGGCATCACCGTCGCGTCCACCCTCGGCATCCTGGAGAACTTCGATCTCGCCGCGCTGAAGCCGGACGATCTCGGGGCCGACTCCGACACCGCCAGCAACGGCGGCAAGCCGAAGGCCGATGCGGTTCATCTCATCGCCGAGGCCGAGCGGCTGGCCTACGCCGACCGCAACAAGTACGTGGCCGATACCGATTTCATTCCGCTGCCCGGCAACTCGCCACAGACGCTGCTGAACAAGGAGTACCTGAAACAGCGTTCGGGCCTGATCGACCGCAACCGCAGCATGGGCACCGCCCAGCCCGGCGACTTCGGCCCGGTCCCGCTCGGCGTCGGCCCACAGCCGCCGGAACACGGCACCAGCCACATCTCCGTTGTCGACCAGTACGGCAACGCGGCCGCGATGACCACCACCATCGAAGCGGCCTTCGGCTCGTTCCATCTCGTTGACGGCTTCCTGCTGAACAACCAGCTCACCGACTTCTCCGCCGACCCGATGGGCACCGACGGCATCCTGGTGGCCAACCGCATTCAGCCCAACAAGCGCCCCCGCAGCTCGGTCTCACCCACCCTGGTGTTCAGTAAGGCCGCAGACGGATCTCGCGGCCCACTCACCCATGTCGCGGGATCAGCCGGCGGCTCGCTGATCATCCAGTTCGTTCTGAAAACGTTGATCGGCATGTTGGATTGGGGACTCGACCCACAGCAGGCAGTCTCGGCGCCCACCTTCGGAGCGAGTAACGACCAATCCACCAGCCTCGGCGGCGAACACCCCAACCTCGACGCTGCCGACAACGGTGACCACGACGCATTGGTCCTCCGCCTCCGCGAACTCGGCCACCAAGTCTCAGTCGCCCGGCAATCCAGCGGCCTGACCGCCATCCGCCGAGACAGCGACGGCTGGATCGGCGGCGCCGATCCTCGACGCGAAGGTGCAGTATCCGGGGATACCCGCTGACCATGTCGGGTCGTCACGGCCCATAGTCGTTGCTGGGCGGCGGCCGGACCGAAACGGCGGACAATGACCCGCGAGACGACCACCTTGCAGCGGTGGCATGCCCGTGCACGACCTGCTCGGCCAGGGAGTCGGGCTGATGGACTGCGCCCGCCGACTGGGCGTGGGCCTCAACACGGTCAAACGCTATGCCCGAGCGGCCGAACCCGAAAACTGCGCCGGCCACCGCAATACCGTGCTTGTCTGGTCGATCCCTACCGCGATCACCTGCGAATACGCCGCGCTACCGAGCCCGGTGTGCTGGTCGTCGAGTTGTTCGGTGAGATCAAAGCCCTCAGCTACACCGGCAGCCTCAATTTTCTGCAGAAATACCCCACACAGGGCCGTAAGTCCGGTTCCTGCCGCCTCCGCCTCCACTTCTCGATCGCGGACAGACCGGCACTGGCCAGTTCACCGGCCGCGATCACCAGCGAGTCCAACGCCAGCTCGCGGGTAGCGTCCCAAGTTGTGACTTCGACTCTGCGTACCCAGCGTCTTGTCCTCGAGCGGTACGTCCCAGAGGACGAGGAAGGCTTCGTCGCTTTGTTTCAGGACACGAGGGTGTCTCGGTGGATGGGTGACGGCCCGTCTTCCGAAGCGGCCGACCGGGCCTTGTTCGGGCGCATCTTCACCAAGGTTTATGCGGACCATCTGTTCGACGTCTGGGCCGTTCGTCAGGACGGACGCCTGGTCGGGCATGCCGAGATCAAGCCGACTGACGTCGTCGAGGGCTACGAGATCATTTACGCTTTGACCCCACAGGTGTGGGGATGCGGTTTGGGTGTCGATCTGGCAGAAGCGCTTGTCACCTACGGTTTCCACACCCTGGGACTGACCGAGGTGCACGCCACCGTGGCCGCGGCGAACAAGGCTTCGCTGCATGTTCTAAGCAAAGTCGGTTTCGAGCATATCCGGGACATCCCGGAAAATGATGGCAGTACCACCCTGCTACTGACCCGGTCGATCAGTGACCACTCACCCACCGATCGATAGCAAAAACGCATCAACCAAACCCGTCACTTCCGACCGGGGCAGCTGTGTATCGCACATTCGCAGGGGCCGATACCCGGTTGGCCCGAACTGGGCCAGCTCGGCGTCGATGTCGACCTCGAAGTTTGTTGAGGGTGAGAGCTGTCGGTGTGGTCGTCTACTCAATCTCAATCCCGCATCCACACCTGTCCGTAAAACGATGGTGCGCTCAAACAGTCAGCGCGTCACCCACTGTTCAGACGCTCAGCGTAGACCTCGGCAGGGCTGCAGTACCCGTGGATCTTGCGGGGCCGGTGGTTGAGTTCGAGGGCTATGGCGTCGAGATCGTCCTGGGTGAACCGGCGAAGATCGGCGTTCTTCGGTAGATATTGGCGCAGTAGGCGATTGGTGTTCTCGTTGGTGCCTCGCTGCCACGGGCTTCGAGGTTTGCACAGATAGATCGGCGTGCCGGTCGCGGCAGTGATGGACTTGTGGCCTGCGATTTCGCGGCCCCGGTCCCAGGTCAGGGATCGGCGCATCGTTGTCGGCAGGCTGAGCAGGTATTTCGTCAAGTAGGGGGTGACCTGGTGCGCCTTGATGCCCTCGGGCAGCGCGACCAGTGCGGTGAATCGGCTGGTCCGCTCGACCAGTGTCGCGATGGTAGACGGGCGTGAGCCCATCACGAGGTCGCCTTCCCAGTGCCCTGCGACCCGGCGGTCTTCGGCTTCGATCGGCCGTTCGCTGATCGGCACCAGGTCGGTGATGACTCCGCGACCGTCTCGACGGCGGCCGGCTCGTTTCGGATGTCGCATCAGCCGGCCGGTTCGTAGTCGGCGCGTCAGTGTTCTCTCGATCGCTCTACGTCGGGGATCGAACAACGCCAGGTAGATCGCCTCGTGAGAGATCTGCTTCGATTCGTCGCCGGGGAATTCCCGGCGCAACCATCCCGCGATTTGCTCAGGCGACCAACGAACCGAGAGCTTGCCCTCGACGAGCTCTCGCAGCATCGGATTCTGCACCAGCTTGGCTGGTTTCGGCCGTCGCGCACGGTGATAGGCCCGCTGATCAGCCACCGCTGCCCGATAGGCGCCGTATCCGCCGTTGCGCGCGATCTCGCGCGCGATCGTCGAGGGCGAACGGCCCAGCCCGGTGGCGATCGTGCGGGCCGAGCTGCCCGCGGCCAGGCCGCGGGAGATCTCCTCTCGCTCGGCCATCGTCAAATGTTGGATGCGCCGCTGCGGCGGTCGGCGTTGGAGTCCTCCGGTTTGGGCCAGGAATCGCCTGACGTGCTGCAGCGGCATCCCGAGGGATCGCGCTATCGCACTGAACGATTCTCCCGCTCGCCACCTACGCCACAACTCGTCCTGACGAGCCGCAGACATTCCATAGTCCCGCACCCAAACCTCCACGCCGACATGATCATCCACGCGGTGATGCAGTCACCCCTTGAGCCCAAGATCGATTTGCGACGCCTGCGGGGTCCGGTGAGTTGTCCCGACCGGTGATTCAGCCCTCGTTTTCGATAGACCTATCGCAGGGGTGTCTGCACGGTCCGGTGGTCTAAACTGTGCAATCCGCAGTTCAGGATGCGGCGGCGTCGGTTCGCAGGTATGAGTAGACGATTTCGCGGCTGACACCGAACTCCCTGCCAGCTCCGCTTTCGACACTCCGGGCGGCCGCGCGGGCGCGCAGTTGGGCGGCTTGCTCGGCGGTGAGGGCGGGTTTGCGTCGGTGTAGGCGCCGCAAGCCTTCGCCGCGGCGATGCCCTCGCGCTGGCGTTCGAGGATGAGGGCGCGTTCGAACTCGGCGAAGTCACCCATCACGCTCAGCACCAGATTCACCATCGGTGAGTCCTCCCCGGTGAAGGTCAGCGCCTCCTTCACGAACTCCACCCGCACACCCTTGCCGGTCAAAGTGCGCACCAACCGGCGCAAGTCGTCGAGGTTGCAGGCGAGGTGGTCCATGGAGTGCACGATCACGGTGTCGCCGTCGCGCACGAACGCGATCAGCTCCTCCAGCTGTGGGCGTGCGGTGTACTTCCCGGAGGCCTTGTCGGTGAAGCTGCGTTCGACGGCGATCCCGTCGAGCCCGCCAGGTCACCATGCCGCTGCAAGTCCTATTGCAATGGGACGACGAAGGAAACCGCTCGGTCTGCTGCTCGAAGGCCGGGTCCGATCGGGTCGATGAGGCGCACCGATTGTGCATCTGCACTTGCAAGCGGAGTTCTCGAGGGAAGAAACCGCCCGGATGGACCTGTTCTCGGACCAGGACGTGACGCTCTTCTTCGACCGCGTGCAGGAACGAAGCCTGGCCATTCGAAACTCTGCCCATTGCAGACCCCAGGTCTGAAATAGGTGCGGCGTCAGACCGTGGAATAGTGGCGGAGTCGTTAGGGCGATCATGTCGACACAACGCGTACTTTCGGCGCAAACTGAGTGGAGCCAGGACAGGACTGTCAGCAAATCTCTCCTCCGGCAGTAACACTGGACCGGAGCAAGCGAAGGCAAATCGGACGAACCTTCTCGGGTGAAGGGCGTGAGTCGAGCGTGCGCGCACGATCGCGTACCGCCGCATACCTCGTGCCACTGTCGGCCGCGAAATCTACGAACCTGGTGAGGCTCGAGTTCGGAAACCATCTTCCCCATCGCACCCGCCGATCGGTCGACTGGTCGCTCATTGCGTTGCGGGCATGTTGATACCGATGCTCTGACTACAGCCGGTGCCCGAAAGCGACAGAGGACATTCGCTGGTGTTATCCGGCCGGTTTCCCTCAACAAGGAGGTCATCGATGACCAGTTTGGATATCGGACCCGGAGAGTTGTCCGAGCCCGGCGTGCAGGGCGGGCCGAATTTCATTCTCAGCCGGCCCGAGTGGATCAAGATCCAGGTCTTCGTCCAGGATGCGCTCGTCCTTCCGACAACACAGACCGAGTTCAGGAACTCCTTGGGCCCGGGCGCGCCCAATGACCTGTCCGACTTCACCAAACTGATCAATGTCTATCGACTGATCAATGATGACGGCAAGAATTGGCGTGACTCGATCTATCCCAAGGCGATCAGCGTGGCCAGCAACATCCTTCAGTACGGCAGGGACAAGGTCCCGGTCTACTACCCGCCCATCAAGGACCTGGCGCAACGGCTGATGAACAATCCGAACGATCAGCAGGCGAAGAACGACTTGAAGTCGGTTCTCAAGACGTTGCGGGGCGAGGCCGACAAGCAGGTACAGTGGGCGCGCTTGGTGTCGAGCACGACATTCCAGTTCGCGTATGACATCGAAACCGACAAAACAACGTTGGTGGGGACGGACGGCAATGGCGGCCTGGTCGCGTACTACGACAAGAAATACGGTCAAGCCAGCCAGGCCGTCGCCGACGTCACGAAGGAGATCGCCGACGAGAAGACTGTGCTGAAGGCGGCGAACGACGAGTACAACCACGATGTGGTGGTGGCGTCGACAACGCCGGCCTACGCGTGGCTGGGATTGCCCGGGTTCATCGCCGGAGCGGTCGTGGCCGGTGAATACGGCGCTCGCGCTGTCGAAGCCCTGAAACGAGTGAAAGCCGCCAAGGCGCAGATCAACAAGCTGGAAGCCGAGTTGGCAGCCGACGCGAATCTGATGAACGCCGCTCGGTCCGCTCAGCAGAGTTCCTCGACGATCGCGCAGGACATCACGGCAGTTCTCCCGGTGGTCCAGAAGATCGAGGGAGTATGGGGTGCTTTGTTCGACGACCTCGGGTACATCCTTGACTTGATCGATAACAACATCGCTCAGGTCCCCCCGATCATCATGGACCTGGGCGTCGACGCGGCCATCGCCAAGTGGGCCGCGGTGGCCCAAGAGGCCGAGAAATTCCTCAGGAACGCCCACGTCAGCGAGCAGCCCGACGGTTTCGAGCAGTGGACCGTGGAGGGATGGCGGCTGGCGACCCTCATCACGCCGAACCGCGTCCTCGCAGGCGCGCTCCGGTGACTGTCACTGCAACCACCTGGAAGGAGATTCTGCGATGGCGGAGTTGAATATCGGGCCCCGGGAACTGGCAGACCCGGGCGAGCAGGGCGGGCCGGCGTTTACGCTGAGCCGGGCCGAGTGGGTCAGAATCCAGGCCTACGTTCAGGAGGCCCTTGTTCTCCCGACAACCGAGACCCAGTTCCGGAACAACTTGGGCTCGGGCGCGCCCAGCGATCTATCCGACTTCACCAAGTTGATCGACGCCTACCAGGAGATCAACAAGCACGTCACGACGTGGCGCGAGACGATCTATCCTGCCACGATCAGCCTGGCCAGCGACATCAACGATTACGGTTCGAACAAAGCGCCCATCTATTACCCGCCCATCAAGGACCTGGCGCAAAAACTGACGGACAACCCGAACGACCAGCAGGCGAAAGACAAGCTGAAGGCGATTCTGGACGTGTTGAAGAAGGACGCCGACACGCGGGTGCAGAAAGCGACCGCAGTCACCGCCCAAATCCATCAGTTCGCGAAGGACACCGAGACGGACAAGACGACGATGGTGGGGACGGGCGGTGATGGTGGCCTCGTCGCGTACTACAACGACAAGTACGGCAAAGCCAGCAAGGACGTCGCCGACGTCACGAAGCAGATCGCCGACGCGAAGGCCGTACTGAAGGCAGCGAACGACGAGTACAACCACGATGTCGTGGTGGCCGCGACGACGCCGACCTACGCGTGGCTGGGACTGCCCGGCTTCATCGCGGCATCAGTCGTGGCGGGCGTCTACGGCAGTCGCGCCGTGGAGGCCCTGCACAGGATCAATGCCGCCAAGGACCTCATCAATTCGCTGGAGGCGAAGTACGCCGCCTACGCGAACCTGATGCACGCCGTCGAATCCGCTAAGGACAGCTCCACGACGATCGGGCAGGACCTCACCGCGGTGCTGCCGGTAATCCAGAAGATCGAGGGCGTTTGGGGGGCCATCTCGAGCGACCTCGAGACGATCCGGACGATGATCGACAAGAACATCGAGCAGGTTCCCCCGCTCATCATGGACCTGGGCGTCGACGCGGCCATCCGTAAGTGGGCCGCGGTGGCCGAGGAGGCCGACAGCTTCCGCATGAATGCCTACGTCACTGAGCAGCAGCGCAACCAGTGGACGGTGGAGGCATGGCGGCTGGAGACCCTTATCACGCCGAACCTCGTCCTGGCGGGCGTGTAGGACCGCGCCATGAATGTCGTTGCGGCGCAGTCCTACGATTGGCGCACGCTCTACGGTGACATCGAACAGCAGGGCAACGTGCCCTGCTGTTCGGCCACCGTGATCGACGCCACCTACGCGGTGTTCCGGGCCATGTACCTCGACCTGGGCGAGGTACAGACCGCGTTGCACGACTCGGGTTTCGATCCTGTCCTGGTGACGCTGGTAGCCGACGTCGTGAACGTACCCGCCGGAATCTCGTGGCAGCTGAAGCGCACTGTTCTGTGGATCCAGGCGCGACGGATGCAGAGCGATGAGCCGTTCACCGTGACCCTCGATTACCGAAGCGATCACGGTGCCCGATTCGTGCTCTTCTGCGACGAGCTGGCGGGCAGCGTGCAGGGTCAGGCTGTGGTCGCCTCTCAGCAGACCATCGCTCTACCCGTCATCGATGCTCCACCGCCCTCCGGCGGTGTGCTGATCAAGTATGTCGAGGGCAGTGGTCCGGTCCAAAGCCCTCTGGACCGGGCCCAGGGGGTCGCGGCCCTGTCGGCCCCGGACTACTTCCAACAGGCGATGCGCACCGAGTTCGTGTTCGCCTCGCTGCTCTACGACACCCATCCGGACCTGGCGCTACGCCAGCTGGCATGGCTGAAGAACTGGTCGAGCTACAACGTCGAGCTGCTGGGCGTGCTCCTGCGCAGCTCCTCGCTGCTGGCACTGCTCACCGCGCAGATGAACGCGGAATCCGATGGGACAGTCTTCGTCCCGTATCTGAGTCGGCAGGTCTACACCGACCTCGCGAAGGCCTTCGTCGCCGAAGCCAAACAGTACGAGGCCGACTACCAGGCCCTCAGCACCCAGACCGTCGTCACCGACAACTTCATCCAGCTCGCCAAGGCGCTGCTGGCGAACAAGACCTACGAGACCCAATACGCCACTCAACTGCTGGCTCAGGCGAAAGACAACTTCGACAACGCCAGCGCCGCGGTCGCCGCCGCGCAGCAACGGCTGACGGCGGCTCAGGACACTGCCGAGGAGACCCAGATCGACTTCGAGGAGATCGGCGTACCCGAATGGAAGAATCAACAGATCCTCAAGGCGATCATCGACCTCAGCACCGCGGTCATCACCTTCGGCGTCGGGATCGGCGCCATGTTCGTCGGCGACCCTGCGGCAGGCGCCGCCGCCGCGGGCAGCGCGATCGAGGGAGCGGAGGCGGTGGAAGCCGCCGCCCAGGCCGGCAGTGACATCGCGAACCTGGCCGCGAGCCTCAAAGACTGCATGGGCCAGCTCAAAAAAATCGCGGAGGCACTGAAAAAGGTCTACGACCTGTCGAAGGAGATCGTCGACGCCGTCGAGAACTTCCACGACGCCGAGGAATACGCCGCCAAGCTACGGGACATGAACCTCGACACCGGCGGGGCAGATCTCACCGCGACCTTCCAGTGGCGGATCTACCAGCAAAACACCGACGCCATGCTCGCCGATCCGGTCCAGAAAGGCATCCGCTACGCACGCGAGCTCGAACTAGCCGTCGACGCCGTCGCCATCCACGGGCAGGAATTGGCTGCCGCCCAAGCGGCCGCGGTCGCGGCCGGCCAGCAGTACGCCGCGGTCAGTCTGCAAAAACAGTTGGCCGAACAGGAACAGCAGCGGCTGCAGCAGTACCTGGACTCCTTGGTCCACGGCGAGGCTCCCCTGGCAGCGCTGATGCAGCAGCTGTACCAGCGCTACCTCGACACCAAGAGCTCGCTGTTCACCGCCCTACAGGGCTACCGCGCCTCGTACTTCTACTGGGCACTGGCACCCTCGGTAGTGCGCCCACGCATTCTCGACAACATCGGCGAACTCGATGCCGGACTGACGAACCTGACAAGCATCACCATGGACTCCGCGACGGCGCTGGAACACTTCTCCCCGCCGCCGCAGGTCCTGGCCGACAAGAGATACACCATCGACAGCACAAACGCCCCCGAGGTCCTCGCCCGATTCAAGAAGACAGGGACCGCCCGCTTCGAGGTACCCCTGGACACCGACGAGTTCGCCGGTTTCGGCCGAGTCCGGCTCACCCGCGTCCGGATATGGGTGGACAAAGCCGTGCCGCGAAACGGCAGCTCGATCAACCTGACCCTCGGCAACCAAGGCAACTACCTCGATCGCTATCGAGGGAAAACGTATCAATTCACTTCCAAGCCTTTGGCTCTCGACTTCGAGTACCGGGTCACCGCCAAGAAGAACGGACCACCCGACTGGAGCTTCGACGACGGAACTTACGGTTACGTCGAAGTCGACGGCGCCCTCGATCATGAGGTGAGCTACGCCTACTTCGAACCGACCCCCTTCGCCGGATGGAACATCACGGTCGACCCGTCGACAACCGACTTGTCGAACGCGACTTCGATCACCATGCAGTTCTCCGGCTCGATAATCCACGACGCGTGACAGACCGCCGCCGAGGAGGCCAGTGTCGATGCTGGTCTCTGCGCTCGCAGCGATTTCGGGGCGCACGACGGAAGGCTTGGCATTCGGCCGTGAACTCGTTGCGGCCTGCCCGCCAGCGGCCGATCGCGCCTTCACCATCCCAGACCAGAACCTTTGGCACCGAACCCAACCGTTGGATCAGCGTACACCAGCCCGCGAACAGATCGGCATGCCGGGTCGGGACCAGCAGCGCCATCAGCCACCGCGAATACCCCAGAACCATAGTCAACACCGGGAGCTGTTTCGGCCCCTCTGACCTTCTCAAACGGCGAATCTCAGCCCAATCCTCCACAGCGAGCATCCCTTCGGTTCTCCCTAGCTCGGATAGAGCCAGGGTCACCGACCAGGTGGTCCATTTTGAGCTTCGGTGGGCCGCTTCTCAAATTGCTGCGCTTTGTGTTCGACAGGGCTCTGTACTGTCGGCATCGCAGGACGCTCGTAGTTCCTGCTGGCTGAGCGAGTTGCAACTGGCCATCGAAGTGGTTGTTTCGGCTCGTTTGGGCTGGGCTGGCGGAGTCGATCCGAGCTGGAGGGCGATGGCCGCGAAAGTAATGCTGCGGCTCCAATCGCGTAAAAAAGTCGGAGCTTTCCGGTCGAGTGAAGTTCTTTACTCCAGAAGAAGATCTTGATCACCTGAGGGCTACTTCTTCCGATCTGCCCGGTCAGCCCTGCGTGTGGCAGCTGGGTTCTAAGCTCCTGTTCGAGCTCGTCGCCGTGCTTGACAGCGCCGGTCAGGAGTTGGTGATACCAGACCTTGTCAACGAAGTAGAAGGCCAGCCACAGAACGAAGCCCAGAACCAGCACGATGCAGGACAGCTGAAGTGAGAAGCCGAAGACTTTGACTGCTGTGCCGTCTTTGGCTGCCACTGCGGCGGCACCGAACGCGAAGGTCAAGACGGTCATGGCCAGTCCCCGGATGCGCCACTCAAGGTCGTTGAAGTGCTGCTGTACCTCCACTGTCTTCTTCCACATCTCAAGGTAGTGGTGGATGTCCTTCTCTTCCAACTACGCCTCCCTGAAATCAAAGTGGAGCAGGAGCTCCGAAAACGTTTTTGCGAGAGTGTAATTCGCCTGCAGAGCGCGTCCGGCGGAGATGGCTTTCTCTTGCTGTATGTCTTCGTCGGTCCAGTGCGACACCCGGCGGAGGAGCTCATACTCTGCCCGATTCTGCACGACGCCGTACTGCGCGTGGACGTCGTGGGCCCCGGTTCGCTGGGCCATTGCCACGTCCTTCATTAGGCTGTCTCCGACGTAGACGACCTGGCGCGGTTGGCCGGTCCCCGATAATGCGACCACCCGGGAGTAGAGCCCGGGTTGTTCGTCAGTTGTCAGTTGATCCCGCAGTCCACCGGGTGGTGGGTGTGGGTGCAGGCCGCAGCGTACTCAGC
>NZ_JAMFLC010000029.1:0-104994 GCF_023501985.1 Nocardia sputi
GTGAATCACGGCGGTTCTTTCGGCTTACGGCGGACGTGGGAGTTGGCGCTTCACATCCTGCCGCCGAAAGAACCGCCCCTCAGCACACCACCCCTGCACCGCGTCACCAACGTCACGACCCGCAACAGTTAGGGGTGGATTCGGTCTTCGGCGTAATCGCCGCGCCGCAGGACGCGATAGTCGGCTTCGGCGCTGTCGCCCAACGTCCCTGCGCGGTGAACGGGCTGCTGGGCGTGCGTCCCCAGTTGACCGCCACGCTCTCGGCGGATCATCGGGCCAGCGACGGCGCGGTCGGAGCCCGCTTTCTCAACACTGTCGCCGACCTGCTCCAACAGCCAGAGGAGTTGTGAAGCATGATGCCCGGAACCATGTTCCGCGAGAAGGCCGAAGGCATAGTGCGCGACGCACTGCGCGGATTCGCCGGCGAGGCCGACATCTCCGCCCTCGGCCAGGACGAACCTTTGCGCAGCGCATTGGAACTCGACTCGATCGACTTCCTCAGCTTCGTGGAACGGCTCTCCACCGCAGGCGGCCGGATCGAGGAGAGCGACTACCCACGGCTTTCGACGATCCGCTCTTGCGTCGACTTCCTCACCAGTCCCCGCTGAACCCCACCCCGATGGCTCTGCGTACGGAGGGGCGTTGAGCTCAGCGGTCTGGGACGATTCTGGCGTCGTCGACCACCTCCACGTGGCGCACACCGTCAACAGTGCGGACCAGAGCGGCGATGACCCGTTGTTCGCTGGGATCGGCGAACATGCCGCGAACGGTGACCACTCCGTCGGATATCTCGATCGACCACTGCCGACGGCTGCCTGCGTAGTCGTCCAGCAATGCTCGGATTCTCGCGTCGATGGTTGCGTCATCGCTGATCAAGGCGCGCAGCAGGTCGCGACGAGATACGATTCCGACAAGTAGTCCGGCCTCCACGACGGGCATTGATCGAAGGTGCCCGGTGAGCATGCGGGAGGCGATCGTCGCGGTGTCGGTACCGGGTGTGACGACCTCGACCGGTGCCGACATCACCTGTTCGACCGTGGCGGCTCCTATGTCGGGATCCGCTGCCAGTGCGTCTGATTCGGCCAGCATTCCGACCACTCGCCCCTGCTCGTCGACGACCGGCAGCGCGGCGAAGCCGTGCGCGGTCAGCAGTGCGGTCGCCTGACTCAACGGTGTTTCCGGCCGCGCCGTCACGACAGGTCGGCTGAGGACATCCCGTGCGTACATCGGTATCACCTCCGGAACGTGGCCGTGGACGTGTTGTCGTGCCGGGTCGAGAACAGGCCGCGACGTGGCTCGCGGGCACCCCGCTCGACGTTCGATGAGCGACAGGCGACTGGTCCGACGACATACGTTCAGCTTGATCGTCCTCCAGCGCCTACGTGAGAGGCGTCCTGCCCTCTCACTCCGGGACCAACGTCCTCGGGGCGTGGCGATGCCCAGGGTCCTGTGCATGTTCCGAACGGCCATCGGATGGTGACTTTCGTTTCTGTGGCAGCACGAAAGCGCAGCAGAAGATCGAGGTATAGGACGAGGCGATTCGACAGGCCGGGAGAGGCAGTTGTGACAATCACCAGATATGCGAGGTCAGGGCTCGGCGCTTCGCCGGTGTTGCCGGCATTGCGGCTGCCCGTCGGGGTGTCGCGGACGATGGGGGAGAGGTTGAGGCGGTTCTTCAAAATGCGTATCCGCGGCAACACACCGACACGCTCGACCCTTATCCGGTGATCGACGTGGGAGCAGGCAAGGTCGTGCCGTCACGCCGCGACCTCGGGCGTCGCTGGTTTGTCGCGGTTACCAGCGGCGAGGCCCTCGGCTTCGCATTGCTCGCCTGTGTCGGTGCGCTCATCGCCGACTCGTCGCCCGGCGTGATCGCTGCCGCGCTATTGATCGCGGGTGCGGTCGAAGGCAGTGTGCTGGGCTGGTTCCAAGCCCGCGTCCTGCGCAGCCGACTGCGGGGCTTTGCGGCCCGCGACTGGGTCGCGGCCACGGTCGTCGGTGCTGTCGTCGCATGGACCGTCGGACTGTTACCCCTCCTCTACGGTGACCGAATCGGTGACTGGCCGATCGGTATACAAATGCCGACGGTTTCGGCAGGTGCGATCGTGATGGTGTTCGCTCTCGGTGTCGCACAGTGGTATGTCTTGCGGCAATGGTCAGACCGAGCGGTTCTGTGGATCTGGGCCAACGCCGTGGGCTGGATCACCGGGCTGAGCGCTTTCCTGGTGGTCACCGGCCCGCTGTGGCGGCCTGGGCAACCGGCGGTGGTCACTGCGGTGATCGGGGCTCTCGCCGGTCTGGTGATGGCCGCGGTGATGGCAGCGACCACGGGAGCGTTCCTGGTGCGCATCCTGGAGCCGGGACATCTGAGGGCTTCCTCTCGAACAGGTGAGAACACTCGTCGCGGTTGGAAGTCGCGCGGTCGGCTGGATTCGCCGACGACATCACCCCGCACCAAATCGTGAACCGATGCAACGGCAGCGACGCGATCGGCCCCGTCGGCCGCCGCCCTGGTGTGCACGACGGCTCCGGGCGGCGCGCGGTGTACGGCTTGCCTCACGGAATCGTTACACCGGCGTTGACCGAGACGCTTCTTCCGTAGATTCGGCCCCGGATCCCGGTTCGAGCCCCAGCACGGTCGCGAAGCCCGCAGTGAGGCACTCGGTCAGCGTTTCCAGGTCCGGGATCGCGGCGGTGTCCGCATTGATTCCGATGTAACAGGTCCCGGCGTGCGAGGTCAGCGTCACGTTGACGGCCGTACCGATGGTTGGGGCGAAGGCGTACATCCGCTCGATCCGCGCACCGGCGATGTAAAGAGGCACGGGGGAGCCCGGGACGTTGGAGGCGACGAAGTCGACGTGTTTGAGCATTTCGGTCAGCAGCCCGGCAGGCAGCCGATTCAGCGCGGCCGCGATGGCACCCGACAGCGGTATCGCCGGTTCGCGACGCCAACCCGCGACCGCGGCGCCGACAGCTCGCATCAGGTCCGCGGTCTCGGCGCCGCTGACCGGCAACGCGAAGCGAGCGAGGGTGATACGGTTGCCGCCGAGCGGGTCGTCAGCGGTGCGGAGACTGATCGGCATCGTCACCCGCAGGTGGTCGATCGTCGCTCCGTGCCGGTCGTGATATGTGCGCAGCCCGATCACCACAGCGGTCAGGAAGGCGTCGTTCAGGGTGCAACCCGTGGCCCACGCGGCGCCGCGTAGCCGCTCGAGGGAAATGTCGAGCACCGCCAACCGGCGACCGAGACTTCGTCCGGTCATCACGGGTGACATCGTCGTAGTGATGGGCCTCGCCAAGTGGACGAGCGAGTTCGCCAGCGCGGCGCTGTCGCGGACCGCCTGCGCGGGATTGGTCAGTGCCCGCCAGAAGGTCGGCGGCGTAGAACGGATACCGCCGCGAAGAAGATCTGAGCCGACCGACCAGTTCCACACCATGATGTCGCGAAGTGAGCTCGTGCGGTCGTCCAGCGGCTCGGGCGGATGACCATGGTCGGTGCCCGCGCGGTCGAAATCGAGCAGCGACGTAGCGATCTGGATGCCGCCGATGCCATCGGTGAGACTGTGGTGCACAGTCAGCACCAGGGCGCATCCGCCCCCCTTCAAACCGCCGAGCAAGGTCGAACGCCACAGCGGGCGGACCGGATCGAATCCGGTCATCGCCTCGGTTCGCGCGAAGTCGAGCACTGCGGACATGGTCGCCGGTTCCGGTAGCGCGGATCGACGCACATGCCAAGAGAGGTCGAAATCCGGATCGAGTGCCCACCTCGGAGGGGCGAGGCCGAGCAACGAGTCGGCGAGCCGATGTCGCAATCTGGGCACGAGACGAGTACCGCGATCCATCGTTCGCGTCAAGCGATCCCAGTCCGGTTCGGTGTCGAGGACGAGGACCGACACGATTGTCGAGCGAAGGACCGGATCGCGCTCCATGTTCCACGAGAACAGGTCCGACTGCGACATGTGGGATTCGCGGGAGTCCATTACCTGCTGCCTTCCTCTACCAGGTGCCTCGTCGAACCGCTGCGTGTTCTCAGCCGTGCGTCCGGCCTTGTTCCACGGGGCGCGCGGTGTGAATGAGGGCCTGCGAACTGACGATAGTTGCGTGCAGGGCCGGGCAATCGGCACGCCTCGGATCGCGGACCTCGGCACCGGCGGTGAGGAAGATCGAATCTCGAGGCGGGCAGCAGGTAAGGCATCTCACCGGCGAACGGTCCGCGCCCGATCGCGCGGGGCCCCAGGCACACGACGGTTTCCATACCGTTCAGTCTGTTCAGTTGTGGTCGACGGCAAACGATGACGAAGACCCTTATCCGAAGGCCTTTTGTCCTATACCCGGAAGCGTATCCGGGAGCAGAGGCCATCGTCTGCCCATCCGATCGGCCGCCGGGTGTTGCTCATCCACGCCTGACGGCGGCAGAAGCCGGGACCACCGCACCGCGCCAGGCGTCCAACGCTGTGCCGATCGAGCCCTCGATCGGCTGTGCGGTGTCGAGCACGAGCGCCTCAGGCCATGGCGTTGCCGCGGCCGCCAACGCGGCCGCGATCGCGGGTGTGGCGTCCGAGTCGCCCTGGGGTCTGGCGCCGATCCGCTCGGCGGCGAGGGGCCGGGGACAGACGCACCGCAGCGGTACCAGATCACTGCGAGTCTCGTCGGCCAAGGCGGCGGCTCGGGCGCGCTGGTCGGAGTCTGTCCAGCTGGCGTCGAGAATTACCGAGATTCCGCGCTCGAGCCGCTGCCGAGCCTGGTCCAACATCTGAGTATATACGAGTGCTTTCACGGCAGGCCGATAGACGCCGGCCCCGAAGATGCCCGCCGCGCCAGTGATGGATCCCGTGGTGCGCAGCTCAGCGCGGACACTATCGCTGGAAATCATGACTGCGCCGGTGGCCGCCGCCAACCGGGCTGCCACCGTGGACTTTCCGGTGCCGGGCAGGCCACCCACGAGCACCAGACGGACGGCGCCCTGCTCCAGGTGTTCGACGGCGAGGTCGAGATGCCGCTCGGCACGCCCGGCCGCTTGCACATCCCCCTGGTCGGCGCGGATATGGTCGGTCTTCGCCCGGACCATCGCCCGGTATGCGATGTAGTGGTGCCGAAGTGACGGCGGGGGCGAGTCGCCTGCCGCGTGCAAGTAATCTTCGAGAAACGAGTCGGATTCCCCTGGGTGCCCCAAGAATTCGAGGTCCATCGCCAGAAAGGCGGCGTCATCGACGCCGTCGACATAGCGGAGTTCATCGTCGAAGTCGAGGCAGTCCAGAATTCGGAAGCCGTCCGGCAGGACGAAGATATCCTCGGCTAGTAGATCGCCGTGACCGTCGACGATGCGGCCGTCGGCAATGCGCTCCGTCAGCAGGGCGTTGCGGCCGTCGATGTAGCGCATGGCCAGATGTTCGGCGCGAACGAAGAGGTCGGGATCGCTCATCTCGTGCGTATATTGCCGCAGGGGTCGTAGTAGACTGTTCCATCGCCGACGCAACTGCGCAGGTGTACCGGCGCGATCGATGTCGGCGCCGCGGCGAGCGCCCGCGTGGAAGCGCGCCAGGGTCTGCGCGAGCGCGGACAGTTCGACGGCTTCGCGAGCCGGGCCGGTGAGCGTGGTGGACAGTCGTGACGCGTCCGGCATCCGGCGCATCACGATGATCGGTTCGTCGGCGCCGCCTTCCGGGTCTGTCAGATGGGCCAGACCGAGATAGACGTCGGGTGCGAGGCGCTGATTCAGCTCGAGTTCGCGAGCGCACGCCCGCTCCCGGTTCTCGGGCGTGCCGAAATCGAGGAAGTCGGTGATGACCGGTTTCTTCGCCTTGTACGCGCGGTCCCCACACAGCACCACCAGCCCGGTATGCGTCTCACGTAATTGCGCGAACGGTTCCTGTGCGTGGGAGGTGCCGGGCACGGTGCGCAAGGTCGAGACATCGAACATGACGGCGCTCCCTCTCGAAGACGAGTCGATCTGCCGGACGATTGGTTCCATCGCGCCAGGCAGGACCTCCCGGCACGACCAGTCTCACAGGAAGCACCCGAGATAATCTGGAGGACGAATTCCCCTCTGTCGCGGTACGAATGTCATCGGCGCGCGAGGACTACAGCGTCGCCTGGGGGCCATTTCCCTGCCGAGCGCTGATGTCGCGGTCCTGCCCGGCCACGCTCGACACCGCCGCGACGAGTTCGAGCTGAGCAAGCATCAAACCGATGTCCGGATCGACCCTGCCGGAAAGCGCAACCGACCGGTCCCGCCAGTAGCTAGCGACAAACAGTCGCCAGACAGAGACCGGGTGTCGAGGGCAGGGACCTTAGTCCCAGCGCCTGAGGGGCCGCCGACTCTGCTACGGCCGTGCGCCAGTGGGCAGAGTAATCGGTGCCGGACAGCGATGCGCTGTGACGGAGACCGAGGCGTCCGGTCGTTTCACGGACTTCGTGTGGCGGGACAGCGATCATCTCCACAGACGACGGGCCAGGGTCCGGAGAACTCGACGCTCGACTAGATCGGCCTGTCGCGACATAGGCCCGTCGATGCGCGCGCCCGTCTCCGGCGAGGTCGCTGCGAAAGGACGGAGCGAGGAGGTTCCGGTGGGCCGGATCGTGACATTGACGATGAATCCCGCGATCGATCTCGCGACTCGGGTCGAGCGAGTCGTACCGACCGACAAGATGCGCTGCGCGAGACCACGCTTCGACCCAGGCGGTGGCGGGATCAATGTCGCGCGCACGGTGGCCGAGCTGGGCGTCGAGGTGACCGCGGTCTTTCCCACCGGCGGCCCGAGCGGTCGCCTGCTCGAGCAGTTGGTGCGCGATACCGGAGTGCCGCCGCGGCCGGTGCGGGTAGCCGAATCGACCCGGGAAAGTCTCTCGGTCACCGAAACCATCAGCGGCGAGCAGTACCGATTCGTCTTTCCAGGCCCGCGGCTCACCGACCCGGAACAGCATCGCTGCCTGGCCGAGGTGGAGCGTGCGGTGCGCCGCGGGAGCTACCTCGTGGCCAGCGGAACTCTGCCACCGGGTGTGTCCTCGGACTTTTATCAGACCCTCACCGATCTCGCCGGCGAACTCGGTGTGCGTGTGGTGCTGGATACTTCGGACATCGCGTTGCGCAGTATCCGCCGCGGCGTCTATCTGATCAAGCCCAGCGTGCGGGAACTCGGCGACTACGTCGGGCATCCGCTGATCGATCGCACGGAACAGTTGTCGCAGGCTCGGCGGCTCGTCTCCGACGGAATGACCGAGATCGTCCTGCTTTCCCTCGGCGCCGCCGGAGCGCTCATGGTGACTCGTGACCGGCACGAGTGGTTCGCGGCGATCCCGGCGCGGGTGCGCAGCGGTATCGGTGCAGGCGATGCGATGGTGGGCGGCACCACGGTGGGGCTGACACGGGGATACGAACTCGCCGACGCGGTGCGTCTGGGTATCGCCGCCGCGACGGCAGCGCTGGCCACGGCGGGTACCGGCCCCGGGCGCTGCGGGCACATCGCGGAGCTGTACCGAGAATCTCTGCTCGACGACGGCTCTGGTGGGGAGGCCGATGACCTCGCGCGGCCGACGGCCCCGCCGCTGCGGTAGCCGCCCGACGCGCTCCGAGCCACAGTACGTGGACAGGACAGAGGTGGACAGATGTCAGCGCGGCCGCCATCCGACGGGTCTGCGGGAAAGTGTGGGACGTTCGACCTCCGCCTTCGAGTCGATGTCCTCCTCCAACGCCCTCCGCGAAGCCGCACGCTGAGAGTGCAACGACGGCAGCGAGCGAATGGGGAAACCGTGCTGGTAAACGAGGACTTGCGACTAGCGGACCGGATCGTACGCGTATTCGGTCGGCGTGCCGTGGTGGGCGCCGCGGTCGCCGTGGTGCGTGAGGGTCGAATGGAGTTCGCTGGGCACGGGATGGCCGACCTCGCGGCGAACCGTCCGGTCACCCAGGACACGATCTTCCGGATCGCGTCCATCACCAAAACATTCACCGCGATCGCGGTGATGCAGATGTGGGAGCGCGGACTGATCGATCTCGATGCCCCGGCGAGCACGTATCTACGCGCTTATCGTCTGGTCCCCGCCGATTCGCGGTTCGGGCCGGTAACGGCGCGCCACCTGCTGACCCACACCTCGGGCATCGGTGAGACAGCCCATCCCAGGCGGGTACTGGACCCCGATTTCGGAGAGAGCGTTGCGCCGGGCGAACCCGTACCGCCGCTGAGCCGGTACTACCGGCGCGGCCTGCGTGTCCACGCCGAACCGGGCAGCCGATGGACCTACACCAACCATGGCTTCGCCACCCTCGGCCAGATCGTCGCCGACGTCACCGGCGTCCCATTCGCCGATTATCTGCGCGAGCGGCTCTTCTTGCCGCTGGGCATGCTCGACACGAGTCTCACTCCGCCCGCAGCCGCGGCGCGGCGGGCGGTCGGATACCGACTGCGCGCGCACGGGCCGCAAGAGATCACCCATCGCGAGATGATCACCGCCGCGGCGTCCTCGGCCTACTCCACTCCGCGCGATATCGGCCGCTATATCGCCGCACTGCTCGGCGGCGGTGGCAACGAATACGGATCCGTGATCGAATCCGCGACGCTGGCGATGATGTTCGCACCGCAGTACCAGCCCGATCCCCGGGTGCCGGGAATGGGCCTCGGATTCTTCCGCGGTCAAGCCGGAAACCATCGGGTGCTCGAGCATCAGGGCATCCTGCCCGGTTTCAACTCCCAGATCTGGCTCGCCCCCGACGACGGACAGGCCGTCCTGGCCTTCGTCACCGGCGGTCATCGCGCCATGCTCTGGCTTCCGGCCGAATCCTCCGCCCTACTGCACGAGATCCTGGGTGTCGCGCAACCGGCGATCCGCGACGACGTCGCGCACCGACCGGAAATCTGGTCCGAGATCTGCGGCTTCTATCCACTGCCCGGAGCGCTCACCGATGTCCGCGCCCGATCGATGGTAGGAGCAGGCGCCGAAGTGCGGATCAGCGGTGGCCGACCAGTGCTGCGGGTGCTGACCCCGATTCCCGCCCTGGTGCGCGGACTGCCTCTGCACCCCGACGATACCGACGATCCCTTGGCCTTCCGCATCGATATGGGTCGGTGGGGCCTGGGCACCGGCAGGATTCTGTTCAGTCGAGAGTCCGGCACGGGGGCGATGAGGATGCACTTCGACCTGCATCCCATGACGCTGCGAAAGTCGAGAACCTTGCCGGCCCGGCGGGCGGAAAGGATGCCCAGATGACCGAGCCCGCGATTACGATCGCCGGCCTGACGAAATCGTTCGGTCCCGCGAAAGCGCTCGATGGACTGGATCTGACCGTAGGCACCGGTGAGATCCATGGGTTCCTGGGTCCGAACGGCTCGGGTAAGACGACGACGATTCGGATTCTGCTGGGACTGCTGCGTGCGGATTCCGGGACGGTGCGCATGCTCGGCGGTGATCCGTGGTCGGACGCAGTCGCACTGCACGCGCGATTGGCCTATGTGCCCGGTGAGGTCCTCCTCTGGCCCGGAATCACCGGCGGCGAGGTCATCGACTTGATGGGCCGTCTGCGCGGCGGGATCGACCGGCGCCGCCGCGCCGAATTGCTGGAGCGATTCGATCTCGATCCACACCAGAAGGCCCGTGCTTACTCGAAGGGCAACCGGCAGAAGGTCGCGCTCGTCGCGGCGTTGGCCTCGGACGCGGAGCTGCTGTTGCTCGACGAGCCGACCGTTGGCCTCGACCCCCTGAAAGAAGCCGAATTCCAGCGCTGCGTCGCGGAATGGAAGCACGAGGGCAGGACCGTCCTGCTGTCGAGTCACATTCTGGCCGAGGTGGAGGCACTGTGCGATCGGGTGAGCATCATCCGGTGCGGGCGCACCGTGGAAAGCGGCACCTTAGCCGAGCTGCGGCATCTGACCCGCACCACGATCACCGTCGAAACCATCCGGCCGCTGGCGGGGCTGGACGCGGTGGCGGGAGTGCACGACCTCGTCCGCGACGGCACTCGGGCCAGGTTCGATGTCGACACCGCCCACCTCGACGCCGTGACGCGCGTACTCGCTGATCTCGGCGTGCGCAGCCTCACCAGCACGCCACCCACACTCGAAGACATCTTCCTTCGGCACTACGGCGCCGCATCGGCCCCTTCAGGGGAGCAGAACCGGTGAGCACCGCCTTGATTTCGCGGCCGACGCTGCGGCAAGATCTCTCCGGGGCGGGCACGCTGCTGCGCTTCGCGCTGCGACGCGAGCGGTTCTCGCTGCCGTGCTGGCTGTTCGGCGCCGCCGCGCTGCTGGCGTTCCAGTCGGTCGGTAGTCAACGCTTCTACGACACGCCGCAGAAGCTCGCGCAGCTGCGCGAGACGATGAGTGCCAGTGCGGCCGCCGTCGCCATGGGAGGGCCGACGCAATTGCTGACGACCATCGGCGGCGAGATCGTTTTCGAGATACTCGCGTACCTGGCGGTCGTGGTCGCGTTGATGAATATGTTTCTGGTCGGCAGGCACACTCGCTCGGACGAGGAGACCGGGCGCGCGGAACTGCTCCGCTCGGCGCGGGTAGGGCGCCGGGCACCCACCGTCGCCGCGCTGACACTGGCGGGGCTGGCCGATACCGCCGTCGTGCTGGTGCTTTTCGTCGCCGCGGTCGGTACCGGGCTGCCGACGGGTGGCTCCCTGCTGCTGGGAGCAGTCACCGGGGGCGTGGGTGTCACGTTCGCCGCCGTCACCGCGGTCGCCGCGCAGATCTTCGAGAATCCGCGCAGCGTCTACGGGGCGGTCGGGCTTGCTCTGGCGGCCGCCTATGTAGCGCGCGCGATCGGCGATGTGGGCAACGGAGCCGCCTCCTGGGCATCGCCCATCGGATGGGCCCAGCGCAGCTACCCGTACGCCGGCGACCACTGGTGGACGGTGCTGCTGTTCGCCGCCGCCACCTTCGCTCTGACCGCTTCGGCCTTCGCTCTGCTGGATCGACGCGACTTCGGCGCCGGACTGCTCCCCTACGGCACGGGGCGCGCGACCGCGTCCTGGGCGCTGGGCTCGCCGCTCGGCCTTGCCTGGCGGTTGCAGCGCGGTTCGCTGGCCGGGTGGGCCGTGGCCGTTTTCGCGTTAGGCGCCGCGTACGGCTCGTTCGCCGACAGTATCGCGGATTATCTCGACGACAATCCCGAGATCGCCGCCTACCTTCCCGGCGGCGCGGCCGACGCGGTGAACTCGTATCTGTCCCTGACGGTGTCGATCGTCGCGCTGCTCACCGCCGCGTTCGGCGTCGCCAGTGTGCTGCGCGCGCGTGGGGAGGAAACCGCGGGACGCGCCGAGCCGCTGCTGGCGGCTCCGGTCAGCCGGTATCGCTGGCTGGCGAGCCATCTCGCCATCGCTGTGGGGGGCGGCGCGTTCGTGCTGACTGTCGGTGGTTTCGGCATCGGTCTGGCGTACGGGTTGACGATCTCCGATTCAGGACAGGCACTGCGTATGACCGGTGTGGCGCTGGTGTATCTACCGGCGGTCTGGTCGGTGATCGCGGTTGCGGTGCTCGGCCTCGGCTGGGCTCCGAGAGCGGCTGTAGCGGTGGCGTGGGCCGCCTTCGCCTACTGCGCCGTGGCGCTGCTCTTCGCGGCCGCATTCGATCTGCCCGACTGGTTCGACGACGCCTCGCCGTTCACCCACATTCCGAAGGTGCCGCTGTATACCGTCACCGCCACGCCCATACTCGTGATCATCCTGACCGCACTGGCCGGGCTGATACTCGCTGCCGCCGGTTTTCGCCGCCGCGACGTCGGGTATTGACCAGGACTCCGTCCACTGGCGAACACGTTGTCGCTCGTCGCGCGAGTACTCGGCGAGGCCCGAAGCGGAATGAGGACTGCCGATGATTCGGGCGTCTGCCTGGTTGGTCGGTGGGCGATCAGCCGTAGCACCACGCCATGCCGGAGGCGCGCGGGAGTTCTGCGATGCCGACCGATTTCACGCTTGTTCCCATCATCGATGAGGGGCTGGGCAACTCGACCTACCTGCTGGATCTGGGTGATGGCCGGGCGCTGGTGCTCGACCCGGAACGCGACCTGCGCCAAGTGCGCTCCGAAGCGCAGCAGCGCGGTCTGCGGATCGCGTTCGCTGTCGAAACCCACCTGCACGCCGACTTCATCTCCGGGGCGCGCGCTCGCCGATATCGACGGCGCGACCGTCCTGGCACCCGAGGTGGGGCCACGCGGATTCGAGGTGATCGCTCTCGGCGACGGCGACACCATCGCCATCGGCGCGTTCACCCTGCACGCGTGGTTCACCCCGGGCCATTCCCCCGAGCACCTGTCCTACCTGCTGCATGAGGAGGACAAACTGCTGGGAGTGTTCACCGGCGGATCGTTGATGGTCGGCACCGCCGGGCGCACCGACCTGGTCAGCCCCGAGCAGACGATCCCGCTGGCGCGGGACCAATATCGTTCGTTGCAGCGGCTGATGACCCTGCCCGAGGACACCCCGGTGTGGCCGACGCACGGTGCGGGGTCGTTCTGCTCGTCCTCACTTGGGGGTGAGCGGGTCAGCACCATCGGCAAAGAGCGCGCGACCAATCCGCTGCTGCAGGCCGACGGTGAGGACGCCTTCGTCGAGGCCCTGCTGGGCTCGATGGGCAGCTTCCCCGACTATTTCCTGCGGCTGGGCGAGATCAACCACAAGGGCCCGGCCGTGCTCGGCTCCACCCCGGAACTGGAGCCGCTGACCGCCGACGAGGTCACCGATTTGATCGCCGAGGGTGCCCAGGTCGTCGACGTGCGTCACCAGGCCGACTTCGCCGCCGAGCACATCCCCGGCGCACTGGCCATCACCCTGCGCCCGGTGTTCGCCACCTGGCTGGGCTGGCTGGCCGATACGAACCGGCCGATCGTCATCGTCCGCGACACCACACAGAATCCCGACGACATCGTCTGGGAAGCAGCCAAAGTCGGCTTCGACACCCTCGCCGGAGAATTGCACGGTGGCATGAACGCCTGGACCGGGCCGGTCGAAAGCGCCGCGGCGCAGCTGCTCGCCGCCGATCAGCTGACCGCGCACCCGTCGGCGGCGGTGCTGGATATCCGCCAGCACGGCGAGTACGCCGCCGGGCACGTCCCTGGTGCCCGCAACATTGAACTCGCTTCGCTCGCTGAGCATCTGGTCGATGTCCCGGCCGGGCCGGTGGTGGTGATGTGCGGCCACGGTGAGCGCGCCATGACCGCCGCCAGTCTCCTCGAACGCCACGGCCGCACCGATATCCGGGTGCTCGACGGCGGCCCCGGCGACTATGCCCGCGCCCTCGGCCAGGATCTGCAGGCCGGATCATGAGCCTGCGCGCCGGTGTGCGCCCCCCGGTATTGGGGTTGCGGGAGAACGCAGCCCAGTTCACGCTTCTGGTCGCGGTCAACGCGCTGGTCGGTGGAATGGTCGGCCAGCAGCAGACCGTGCTGCCGTTGTTGGCCGAATCCGAATTCGGGCTCACCGGCTACACACTCATCTTCACCTACGTCGCCGCGTTCGGGATCACCAAAGCCATCGCCAACTATTTCGCCGGCACCTTCTCCGACCGCTACGGCCGCAAACCGGTCCTGCTGGTGGGCTGGCTGTTCGCAGCCCCGGTGCCGCTGATGCTCATCACCGCCCCGAACTGGTGGTGGGTCGTGGCGGCCAACGTGCTACTGGGCATCAACCAGGGCCTGACCTGGTCGACCACCGTCGTCATGAAAATCGACCTCGTCGGGCCCACCCGCCGCGGACTGGCCCTGGGGCTGAACGAAGCCGCCGGCTACGGCGCCGTCGCGATCAGCTCCCTGCTCGCGGGCTACCTCGCCGAACACTACGGACTACGTCCGGCACCATTCCTGCTCGGGCTGGCCTACACCGCCCTGGCGTTGCTGCTGTCCGGGGTCTTCATCCGAGAAACCCGAGGCCACGCCCACCTGGAAGCAGGCCAGCACACCCCCCGCGCCGACGGCCTGCCACGACCACCTGCACGCCGAGCTCACCGACCGGCAAATCGCCGTCCAGACCAGCCTCAGAGAACCCGCCTTGTCCTCGGCCAGCCTCGCCGGACTGGTCAACAACCTCAACTTCGGCCTGTCCTGGGGACTGTTCCCGCTGCTGTTCGCCGCCTCCGAGCTGTCCGTCGGCCAGATCGGGCTGCTGTTCGCCCTCTACCCAGGGGTCTGGGGCGCCGGACAACTGGTCACCGGGGCACTGTCGGACCGCATCGGCCGCAAACACCTCATCACCACCGGTATGGCGACCCAAGCCGCCGCCCTCGCACTGATCGCCGCCTCCCACGGATTCGCAGGCTGGGCGGTCGGCACCATCCTGCTCGGAGCGGGCACCGCCATGGTCTATCCCACCCTGCTCGCGGTGATCGGCGATGTCGCCCACCCCGTCTGGCGCGGCCGCGCCGTCGGCGTCTACCGCGTCTGGCGCGACCTCGGCTACGCCGTCGGCGCCATCCTCGGCGGCATCGTCGCCGACCTGATGGGCCTGCACGCCGCGGTCTGGGCCGCCGCCGCAGTCAGCGCAGCCACCGCCGTGGCCGTTGGCATACGCATGTACGAAACCCACCGACCACCCGCCGAATCGGCACCGCACCCGAGCGCCGGTCAGAACAGGATGTCGCGAACGAAGAAGGAGCGATAACCGCTGCGCCCGAACCAGCTGAGGGGTGACGGCGATCGGTGTCACCGTCATCATCTATGCACCGCCGCCGTCCTGACTGATCAACCCACAGTGGCACTGGCGTGAGTTGGCGGGACTGTCTGATCTATCTCCGATCGGACCCTCCCCCGAGGAAACCACCGGCGACCGGGACGTGGTCCGGAAACGCGGTTCGGAGCGTGGTCGTCGTCGTGTCCAGGGCGCCACTGGTCCGGCGGGATGGCGACGCGAACGGCATCGATGTGCGCGCCGCAGCCGGTCCAGGTGGTCTTGCCACAGACACGGCACATGATGGAGGGGCACATCAGCGCTGTTCCTCGGCGCCTGCGAGGGTGGGCGGGCCCTGGTATGGGCGCTGCAGCGCGGCAAATCCGGGAGTGGTGGCCGCGATGATAACGGCAGCCAGCAGCTCGGCGGCGTGTCCGGGCTGGGGTGGCTCGGTCAAGACCGGACCGCTGAAGACGTGACCGTCGACGCTGATGATGGGGCTGCCGCTCCGCCCACCGAGCGCTGTTTGGCTGGCGTGATGGGTGTGGGCGACAGCGGTGTCGTAACGGGTGTCGTCGAGGGCTTCGATCAGCTGGTGATCAAAGCCGGTCGCGGTTAGCGCGGCAGCCATCGCGGCGTCGGCGTGGCTGCCGCCCGCATGCCACCGCTGACCCAACTCGAGGTAGAGCGGTGTGAACGCGGTCCGGCCGTATCGCTGGACGGCGGCGGCGAACACTCGGCCGAGCCGACGTGATCGGACGATCATCGGGGCGTGGTCGGCATCGACGTCGTGATCGCCGTTGAGCACGGCCAGGCTCATCTGCCGCACGGTCACCGCATGCTCGTCGGGGGCACTGTCGAGCAGCCACTGCGCCGCCACCCAAGCGAATGGGCATACAGGATCCACATACAGATCGATATCGGCCACTGAAATCCTCCTGTCACCGCCAGATACCCGGGCGGGTATATTGCTCATATCGTCAATGTACCCCCGGGGGTATCGCATGTCGAAGCGTCACAGGATCGGCCGGATATACCCCCAGCGGTATCATGACGGAGGTACCGAAGAAAGAAGGAGCAACCATGGTCGGCGACGAAACAGCTATCACCGAAACACTCAACAGGCTGCGGCGCGCGCATGGTCAGCTCGCCGGCGTCATCGCCATGATCGAGCAGGGTCGCGACTGCAAAGACGTTGTCACCCAACTCGCCGCGGTTTCCCGGGCACTCGACCGCGCCGGATTCAAGATCGTCGCGACCGGACTGCGCGAATGCCTCACCGGCCGAGCCTCCGACGGCCAGAAGCCGATGACCGTCGAGGAGCTGGAGAAGCTGTTCCTAGCTCTGGCCTGACTCGCAATCGTCCCCTCACGAAAGGACCGAACCATGAATCTGGGACTGTCCACCACTCTGCACACCAGCTTCGACGACGCCGTCGACCGGACCAGGGCCGCGCTGAACGAGCAAGGATTCGGCGTCCTCACCGAGATCGACGTCCGGGCCACCCTGAAAGCCAAGCTCGACGAGAACATGGAGGACTACCTCATCCTCGGCGCCTGCAATCCACCCTTGGCCCACGAAGCGGTCGAGATCGACCGGCAGATCGGACTCCTGCTGCCCTGCAACGTCGTCGTGCGCCAGAACCCCGGCTCCGATTCCGAGGTCATCGTCGAAGCAATGAATCCGCAACTCATGGTTCAGGTGACGAACGAACCGGCACTGCAACCCGTAGCCACCCGAGCAGCCGCCAAGCTGCAGGCCGCCATCGACTCCCTGAGCACCGCGAATTCCGTGTGACATACCCAGCGGGCGTAGTCCATCGGGTGCGAGTCAGCGGGAACCTGTGACGGTGAAAATGTCCGTCACCGGCCGCCGAGGAGTAGGCGGAATCATGTCCGCGTCGTCGGGCGCGATGCCGACGCGAATCAGCACCTGTGGGGCGGCCGGGCGAGGGACGAGTCCGTTGAGCACCCCGCGGGTGGTCGGCAATTCGGTGATGTGGGTCAGCGCGCAGGTCGCCAGTCCCGCGGCGGTGCATTCGAGCAGGACGGCCGATAATGCCTCTCCGGTACGCAGCCACTGGGTCACCGAGTCCCCTTCGCTGCTGAGCACCACCAGCCGCGCGTGATCATCGAGTCGGGCGCGTCGCTTCGAATGTGGGGCTGGAGGGAACGCGCGTCCGACTCCGACCCGAGCGTTTTCGGCGTCGGAGACCAGCGCGGAGGCAGGTACGCCCTCGGGGGTATCCGAATGTCCTGCCCACCATTCCAATTCGGTTTGGTATAGCAAGTCGTGGCGGCGCAGAGCCCCGGCCTGCTCGGAGGCGGTGGCCAGCCGAGGGCGTGCGTTGTCATCCAGGACGGTGAGTTCCACCTCGTGCGGTGAGGTGAGCATCCGCAGTCGGGGGAGGATATCGGCGAAGCCCTCCGGTTCGGTCATCGGTAGCCGGTCGGTGCGCCGCCGCTCGATGGCGAGCGCTCGGGTGTGGATACCCTCGGGTGGGTCCGGCCACGGCCGGAATTCGACTACCGCGAGGTGGTCGGGTCGCTGCCGGTCGGGTACCCGCATCGTGTCGGTGTGCCAGCCCTGGTCGGCGAAAGCGGTCCGCGCGTGGTGCAGCATGGCCCCGCAGCTGATCACCAGTTGGCGCCCGTGCGGGTCGGTCGAAGGCAGTACCCGGTCGGCGTCGGTGTAGAGGTGTAGGCGTGTGCCGTCGAACACCCACCGCCACAGCTGGGTATTGTGCACCGAAGGCGCGCGGGTGGCCAGCCCCAACGCGGCCAGGATCGTCCGATGATCGGGCACCGAAATGGCGGGTGCATCGTCGTTCGCGGTCATTCCTCGAGTGTTCTCGGTACGCGAAACTGCGGATACGGGCCATGCGTCCGCAGCCTGGGGCCTTTTGTCATCTTGGATGGCCGGTGCTCCCGTCCATGCCTCTCCACGCGCTGTGTGATACCCCGCAGCATCTTCCGCTCCATCACCAGACTGCCAGGTTCCATCACGAGGACGGTGAAGACGCGCGTGCTGGGACCAGCGAGGGCACTGGTCCCTGCGGGATCGGATGGAGCGTGGGGTATGGACGAACTCAATCGGGCTTGCGGGCGGATTCAGGCATTTCGAGGACCTCGCTGAGCGGGCGGCGTGAAGTCGCCGGGGCGTTCGGCGCCGATTCGGGCGCGATACCAACGCGGATCAAGACCTGGGGGAGCCCGGAGTGTCCGGTCAACTCGCGGACCACGGCACGGCTGCTCGGCACCTCGGTCAGGTGGGTCAACGGACAGGTCGCGAACCCGGCGAGTGTGCACTCCAATAACACCGTGGACAGCACCTCACCGCAGTGCACCAGGTCCTCGGGTGTGTCGCGGTCAGTGGACAGGACGAGGATCACCGAATGGTCCTCGGTGATCTCGCCGCGCCGGTCGCCGGTGGTGGTCGGAAACTTGCGGCCCACGCTCACTCGCTGCCGTTCCTCCTGGGAGATCAGCGCGTTGCTGGGCACTCCCGCGTCGGCGATCGTATGCCCGGTCCACCATTGCAGTTCGGCGTGGTAGCCGGCGTCGTAGCGGCGCAGTGCCGCGCTCATCTCCGAGGCGCGGGCGAGGCTGGGGCGGCTCTCGTCACCCAGCACGTCGAGTGTTGCGTCGAAGGGATCGAAGGTCGATCGTAGGACCTCTTCGAAGTCGGGCCATCCGGTGGGCGCTTGGAACGGCAGCCGGTCGGTGTGCCGCCGGAGGATGGCGTCGGCGCGAGCACGCTCGGCTTCGGTGACGATCCGAGCTGGTTCGAAGGTCATGTTGGCCAGGTGTTCGCGGCGGTTGGGATCGGGGAAGCGGGCGACATGGACTCGCCAGCCCGCCGCGGCCATCGCGGCGCGCAGATGGTCCAGAGCGATACCGCAGCTGATCAGCATCTGTCTGCCGGATGTGTCCGTCGCCGGAAGCATGCGTTCGGGCGCCGCGAACAGGCGCAGGGTGTGGCCGTCGAAGCTCCAGTGCCAGGGTTGGCTGTTGTGCAGCGACGGCGCCCGGCCGGCGAGCAAAACGGCCTTCTCGATGGTTTCTCCGGACGGTAGCTGGTTCATACCGTCACGGTAGGGATCCAGAGGCGATGTCCGGAGGAGTCGTAGGTCCCGAATCCCACCGCAGGTGGTCCCCTGTCGGCCGAGTCTCCCGGGACGTCGGCCCCTAGACGGGAGGCATCGGTCCGTTCAGGCTGTATGTGTGGGAAAAGGTGCCACGGCGGTACCGCCGATCGACGCGCGCCGACACGACGCGGTGATCTTCGATATGGACGGGGTGGTCACCGATAGCGCGTCGATACATGCCGCGGCGTGGACGGAATTGTTCGATTCCTTCCTGAACCAACGCCCCGCGGGTGCCGGGCAGGACCGCTCACCGTTCACCGAGGACGACTATCTACGATACGTGGACGGCAAACCGCGTTATCGGGGCGTTGCGGATTTTCTGGCCGCACGAGGGATCGCACTGCCTTGGGGGAGACCGTCCGATTCGGACAGTGCTGAGACGGTATGCGGGCTGGGCAACCGAAAGGATCACCTTTTCCTGGAGCGAGTCGCGCGCGAGGGGGTAAAGGTATTCGAATCGACCGTCACGCTGGTGCGGCGGCTCGGCGAGGCGGGCATCCGTACGGGGGTGTTCTCAGCCAGCCGTCACTGTGCGGAGGTGCTCACGGCTGCCGGTGTCGCCGACTTGTTCACCGTGCGGGTGGACGGTATCGATGCCGAGAGGCTGGGCTTGCCGGGTAAGCCCGATCCGTCGATGCTGCTCGAGGCAGCCCGGCGGCTGGGTGCCGAACCGGATCGAACGGTGGTCGTGGAGGACGCCGAGGCGGGGGTGGCGGCCGGACGTAGCGGTGGGTTCGCACTGATCATCGGAGTCGACCGGCACGCGGGCACCGATCGTCTGCTGGCGCAGGGGGCGGACATCGTTGTAGGCGACCTGGAGCAGGTGCGATTGTGTGGCGGCTTCCGGCGAATCTCGGAGCTACCCGACGCCATGGAGTGCTGGTCGCGCATCGTGGATCTGCTCGGCACCGAAAAGCGGGCTGTCCTACTGGATTTCGATGGCACGGTGGCCGAGATCGTCGCCGATCCCGCCGACGCCGAACCTATCGACGGCGTGGCGACAGTGCTGACAACGCTTGCTATCCGATGCCCGGTCGCGGTCATCAGCGGACGCGATCTGACCGATCTGCGCGACCGCGTCGGTGTCGATGGCATCTGGTATGCGGGTAGCCACGGCTTCGAACTGATGGCCCCGGACGGTACCCGGCACGTCCACGACGCCGTGCCGGGAGCCGAGCGTGCACTCGCCGAGGCCGCGCGCGAACTAGGGCAGAGGTTGGACGACATCGCGGGAGTGCTGGTCGAGCACAAGCGCTTCGCGGTCGCGGTTCATCATCGCAATGTCGCGGTAGAGGATGTCGGACGGGTGGTTGCCGCGGTACACCAGGCCGGACATGCGGCCGGCTTACGTGTCACGCACGGCCGTCGCGTCACCGAATTGCGACCGGATGTCGACTGGGACAAGGGCACCGCGCTGCGGTGGATTCTCGACCATCTAACCGCCCCGGTACTGCCGATCTATCTCGGGGACGATCTGACCGACGAAGACGCCTTCGATGCCGTCGAAGCCGACGGCATCGCCATCGTGGTGCGTGCCGAAGAGTCCGGCGACAGGCACACCGCTGCCCGCTTCTCGGTCGCCGGGCCACGGCAGGTTCACGCTTTCCTCGAGCGGCTGGCGGAATTGTCGCGCACCGAATCGGGTGCCATCGTGCCGGAGTCGTGGATGCTCATCTTCGATGGGTACGACCCCGCCCAGGAGAAGCTTCGCGAGGCGTTGTGCACTGTCGGAAACGGCTACTTCGCCACCCGCGGTGCGGCGCCGGAAAGTGTGGCGGGGGCGGTCCATTATCCGGGTACTTATGTGGCCGGGGTGTACAACCGGCTCTCCGACGAGATCGCTGGGCACGTCATCGACAACGAGAGTCTGGTGAATCTGCCGAACTGGCTTCCGGTGACCTTCCAGATCGGCGGCGGAGAGTGGTTCGACGTCGATGCCGCCGAACTGGTTTCCTACCAGCAGCAATTGGATCTGCGCTGCGGCGAACTCGTGCGGCTGTTCCGTTTCCGCGATGTCTCGGGGCGGATCACTACGATGTCGCAACGCCGTTTCATCGCCATGCACCGCCCGCACCTGGGCGCGTTGGAAGCGACGATCACCGCCGAGAATTGGTCGGGTACTC
Organism: Nocardia sputi; assembly: GCF_023501985.1. Taxonomy (NCBI): domain Bacteria; kingdom Bacillati; phylum Actinomycetota; class Actinomycetes; order Mycobacteriales; family Nocardiaceae; genus Nocardia; species Nocardia sputi. Next base: position 20,870 of record NZ_JAMFLC010000029.1, read on the forward strand.
TGCGACTCCGGTCGGCGATCGACGGAAGGGTGCGCAATCACCTGGTGGAGCGCTACAGCGCCCTGTCGGGCACGCACCTGACCGCCGAGCACGCGACAGCCCTGTCCGACGATTCGGTGCTGCTCGCGGTGCGGACCAACACCTCCGGCAGATCAGTGGCTATCGCGACGCGCAGCACCCTGCGGCGCGGCCGGGAACCGGTCGACCCGCCGCGGGAGTTGATCGATCGAGATGGTCTGATCGGCCACGAGTGCGCCGTCGACATCACAGCCGGAGGGTCGGTGACCCTGGAGAAGATTGTCGCCGTGTTCACCGGACGTGACAACGCGGCAGCGGGTCCAGAGGAAGAGGCCGCCCGGACGATCGCCGTCGCCGGCGGGTACGCGGACCTGTTCGAAGGTCACGCCGTGGCGTGGGAGCATCTATGGGCGCGGCTGCGCATCGACCTGGATGGAGCGCAGGACGCGACGCGGCTCGTGCGCCTGCACCTACTGCATCTGACGCAGACACTGTCGCCGAATACCACGGATCTCGATGTGGGTGTACCCGCGCGCGGCTTGCACGGTGAGGCCTATCGCGGTCACGTGTTCTGGGACGAGTTGTTCGTCTTCCCGGTGCTGAATCCGCGTTTCCCCACCTTGACCCGAGCACTGCTGCGGTACCGCTATCGACGGTTGCCCGAGGCGCGCCGGGCGGCCGCGGCAGTGGGACTGGCCGGGGCGATGTTTCCGTGGCAGTCCGGCAGCGACGGCCGTGAAGAGAGCCAGAGAATGCACCTGAATCCGCTGTCGGGACGGTGGAAGCCCGATCCCAGCCACCGTGCGCACCACATCGGGGTCGCCATCGCCTACAACGTCTGGCAGTACTACCAGGCTACCGGCGACCTCGAGTTCCTCGTCGAAGGCGGCGCGGAACTGCTGGTGGATATCGCCCGTTTCTGGTCGAGCCTGGCCGGCTACGACGCCGAGCGCGACCGCTACACCATCCGTGGCGTCATCGGTCCCGACGAGTTCCATTCCGGTTACCCGGACGCGCCTGACGCCGGGATCGACAACAACGCGTACACCAATGTGATGGCGGCCTGGGTGATTCGGCGTGCGATCGACACGCTGGATCTGCTGGCCCCGCGCGAACGAACGGAATTGCTGGAGACGCTGTCGGTGCGGCCGTCGGACACGGAGCACTGGCGAGATGTGGCCCGGCGAATGTATGTCCCGTTCCACGACGGAGTCATCAGCCAGTTCGAGGGCTACGAGCGACTGGCCGAACTCGATTGGGACCGCTACCGCAGCCGTTACGGCAACATTCAGCGGCTGGACCGGATACTCGAGGCCGAAGGCGACGACGTCAACCGTTATCGGGCCGCCAAACAGGCCGATGTGCTGATGCTGTTCTATCTGCTGTCGGCCGACGAACTCCGGGAATTGCTCGGTCACCTCGGTTACGAGCTGCCCGGCGAGATGATCCCGCGGACCATCGACTACTACCTGTCACGCACCTCGCACGGCTCCACGCTCAGCGCGCTGGTGCATTCGTGGGTGCTGGCGCGGGCCAACCGTGATCGTGCCGTGGAGTTCTTCGACCTCGTGCTCGGCTCCGACGTAGCCGACATCCAGGGTGGCACCACCGCGGAGGGAATTCACATCGCCGCGATGGCCGGCAGCGTCGATCTGCTGCAACGCTGCTTCACCGGAATGGAACTGCGCCACGACCGCCTTGTGTTCTGCCCTTACTGGCCGGAAACTCTGGGCGCGTTGTCGTTTCCGATGATCTATCGCGGCCACCGGCTGACCGTGCGGGTCAGCGGGCAGGGCATCGAGATCAGCTCGGATCCTGGCGCGTCGGCGCCGATCGAGATCACCTGCCGGGATCAGACCGCACGCCTGAAGCCGGGGGAGACGATCCGGCTGGTGAACTCGATACCCTAGATCCGCGGGCTGGACCGTTGGTGCGCAGCGGTGCGAGTCAGTTTGCCGACCTTGCGATGATCACGGGCGCTTTCGCACCGTGTAGCACCGCTTGACTGACCGAACCGAGGGTCATGCCGGCGAAGCCGCCGCGCCCGTGACTGCCGACGACGATCAGCTGCGCGTTCTCGCCCTCGCCGAGCAGTCGCTTGGCGGAGCGATCTTCGACCACGATCCGCCGCACCCGTACCTCTGGATACTTCTCGCCGTAGCCGGCCAGGCTCTGCGACACCAGTTCCTCGGCTTCGTTCTGCATTTCCGCGCGCGAGATGTATCGGAAGAACTCCGACCAGGTGTGCACCGCGACCAGCTCGGCGCCGCGGTGGGCGGCCTCGTCGAAGGCGACCTCGACGGCACGGGCACTGCACGCCGAGCCGTCGACGCCGACCACCACCGGGCCTTCCGCATGCTCGCCGTCGGCCGGGATCACCGCGACCGGGCATGCGGCGTGCCGGGCCAGCGCCGTGCTCACCGAGCCGAGGATGCTGCGGCTGAAGGCGCCAAGCCCGTGGGTGCCGACGACGAGCAGCCGCGCGGACTTGGATCGGTCGCGCAGCACCGGGATCGGCGGCGCCTCGACGAGATCGGCAGTGATGTCGAGCTCGCCGATCGATGAGGCCGCCGCCACGGCGTTCTTGCGCGCGATCTCCAGAGCCGTCCGTCCCTCCTGCCGGTAGCTGTCGTGGTCGATTTGGGGAATGGCGATGCCGGGACCGTAGTCGATCGGCGTGCTGATCGCGTAGACGATGTTCAGCGGTGCGCGTCGGCGGGCCGCGTCGGCGGCAGCCCAGCGGACCGCGGCCAGTGAGGTCGCAGAGCCGTCGGAACCGACGAGAATCGGCGGATTGATGCTGGACATGTGATTTTCGCTTTCTTCTAAGCCCCGTGGGCGACCATGACCGGGCAATGGGCATGTTGGACAGGGAAAATGCTGGTAGACCCGAGCAACAGGCCGCGGAACCCGCCGCGGCCCCGGCTACCGACCACGAGCAATTGCGCGGACTTCGACCACGCGGTGAGCAGAGTGCGTGGCCGGGCGATGGAGCCCTTGTGAGTGACCCGGACCTCGGGATATTTCTCCTGCCAACCGGCGAGTTGCTCGGTGAGCGTGCGTTGTGCGGCGGTCTCCAGCTCCCGGACCGGAAGGAGTTCGATGGCGCCGGCTTCCGAATGCGGAGTGAAGCCGGCGGCATGTACCGCGACGAGCGAACTGCCACGAATGTCGGCCTCGATGAACGCCGCGCCCGCCGCGGCTTCGGCGGCGGGGCTACCGTCGAAGCCGACGACGACGGGTCCGTCGGCGCGGGTGCGTTGCTCGCTTCCGGTGTCGTGGACGACCACGATGTCGCCGTGGCCGTGGGCGGTCACCGCCAACACCGTCGAGCCCAGGTGGGCGCGCCTGCCGCCGTGTCCGACGCCGAGCGTCACCAGGTGCGCGGAGGCCGATCGTTCGATGAGCACGGTGGCCGGATGAGCGGGCGACAGTTCGGTGTCGACGCGCAGTTCGGGGTCGACGCGGCGGGCCGGCCGCGCTGTGCGAACCAATCGGGCGGCGCCTTCTTCCCGCAGTTTCTGGGCGACCGCGGGCAACACCAGGTCGTACAGGCCGAAAACAGCCTGGGTAGTAGCCAGGTCGAGGCCGTGCACGATCAGAAGCCTGCGTCCGCGCTGGGCGGCCGTCTCGGCGGCCAACCGCACGGCCAGATCGGAGGCTTCGGAACCGTCGATCCGACGACTACGGCAGCGGATGCCAGGTGGTGCGGGCTGTCGAGGAGACTGGCGGACATACGTGGTGCCCCTTCGAAAGTCGATGCTTGCGTACTCGAAGAGTAGGGACCGGTGAGTTCGAACACGGCTGGCGTTGGTCCCGAATGCTGAGGTCCTTCGGCAGCATGCCGGTTTCCCTCCGGCGGCATGGCTGGATGTGGCGGCGTCTCCGGATCCTGGGCGGTTCGTGGCCGACGCTCTCGGCTGCGACCGGAACGGACGGCTATGAGCATCCGGAGGATGGTCATGGGGCCAGCGGTGTGCCGAGCGCAACACGTATTCGCGACGGTGTGCCGTCAGGTGTGGTGGGTCATTCGGTCGAGTTCGGTGTGAGCAATCCGGCCCGCCCACACCCGAGCGCGGTCCAGCTCGCCCGGTATGAGCGGGCCGGTCGTATCGTCGACAAGAAAGTCCACCGGCTGATCGGCGAGGGAGTAGCCCAATCGGCACAGTCGTTTCCCGATACCGCGTGCGGCCGAGCCCGGCAGCCAGGGCGGTTTGGCCACTTTGGTGCCGAAGGCCAACGCGCGGTGGCCCGGCGATACCGGCAGTGCGTCCGCGAGCCATTCCCGTACGCCGATGTCGGTCGCGATCGGTGCATCGGTGAGCTTGGCGGCGTCGCGGCGCGTCTGGGAGCGGCTGAGCCCGAAGGCGTGGGTGGGGCCGCCGACCACGAGCAGGTTCAGCGTCGGCCCACACACTTCTGCCGCCGCCACCACATTCACGACTTCGACCTCGGCATGCTCACGCAATCCCTGTGCGATGGCCTCGGCGATCGCCGCGGTATTGCCGAACATCGATTCGTAGATAATTCGCGCGCGCATGACGAATCTCTCCTCTGCGCCGTGCCGGGTAAGGATTCCGACGGTAGGGCGGCAGAGAGCGGCCGGAACAGAGTCGAACCGACCCTTGCCATGGGACCTTCGCCCTGTGCTGGGGGTGCCTCTCGTTTGCGAGTCCCATTCCGGCCGACTTTCTGGCATTGGGTAGACGATGCTGGAACTCCCGGGATTGGGACAGTTCAAGGGCTACCAGCGGCCGTGGCTGCGGGCGGATCTGCTCGCGGGTGTCACCGTGACCGCCTACCTCGTCCCGCAAGTCATGGCCTATGCGACCACCGCGGGGCTGCCGCCTGTGGCCGGCCTGTGGGCGGCCGCCACGGCGACCGCGTGGAGGCGAACACCGAACTGGCTGCCCTCGGCGCGACCAACCTCACGGCCGGGCTGCTGCACGGATTCCCGGTGAACTGTTCGGGCAGCAGGACCACCATCGCCGACGCCATGGGCGCTCGCACCCAGCTGTATTCACTCGTCACACTCGCCGGTGTGCTGGCCGTGCTTCCGGGGGCACGCGGCATCCTCGCGGCTTTTCCGTCCGCGGCGTTGGGTGCGCTGGTCGTCTACGCGGCGCTGCGGCGAGGATCGCCCGCACCCACGACGCGATCCTGGGCTTCGTCTCCGGGGTGGTGGGAATGCACGACATCGATGACTATCCCACCGCGAAACCCGTTTCAGGGCTGGTGATCTACCGATACGACGTGCCATTGTGTTTCGCCAATGCGGAGGACTTCCGCCGCCGAGCGCTGGCGGCGGTGGGTTCGAGCGCCGAACGCGGGGAAACGCTGGTGCGCTGGTTCGTGCTCAACGCCGAGGACAACGTGGAGGTCGACTTGACCGCATTGGACGCCGTGGAACAACTCAGGGCCGAACTATCGGGCAAGGGGATCGTCTTCGCCATGGCGCGGGTCGAACATGACCTGCGCGAAGCCCTGGACGCTTCCGGCCTGACATCGAGAATCGGCGAGCGGCACCTGTATCCGACACTATCGACCGCGGTGGCAGCCTTCTGCGAGGACCGGAACACGGGGTCCGACGGCCCCTCGGGTGGATGACCTTTGTCTCTGCCGATGCCTCGTTCGACGCGCGATCCTCGAAGCTGACGGCACCCGTCGTCGGAAGAGGTGAAACGGCGATGTCCGAAAGCGTGATCATTCCGCTGGACGGATGGTGGACTCGACTGCTCCGTTTGTGGTCGCTACAACCGTGTAGTTCGAACGAGCTGATGCGCACGTCCGACCGCATCGAATCAGCGATCCGCGTGATCGCCACGATCGCGGTGCTGATCGCGGTGCCTGTCGCGGGCGCCCTCGCTACGGACGCGTATGCCGACACCTCCGCCGAAATCCGCAGCGAAGGCACGACGAAATCCCTGGTTCACGCCGTGATCACCGACCAGCCCGTCCGAACCGCGGCGCATCGTTACGAAGCCCGAGCGCGATGGGACGAGTCCGGCCATACGGGCGATGCTGTCGTGCCGGTCCGGGAGAAGACCCAGCTGGGCGATCGTGTCGAGCTGTGGCTCGACGCCGGGGGCACTCCCACCGCGCGACCACGCCACCCGGACACCGCCGTCGTGGCCGGGATCGGCGTGGGTGTTTCCGTCCTGGTGGGCGTCTGGCTGTGCGGATGGTGCCTGGCGAACGGTGTCGCCCTGGTGTTGGCGCGGCAGCGTAGCGCGCGATGGGAGCGCGAGTGGCGACAGATGTGTCGTCCGGCAAGAGAGGAAAGGCAATGATGTACTGGTACGGGAGCGGGCCACAGTGGTGGATGTTCGTTCTCATGATCTTGTTCGTCGTCCCGCTGTGGATCGCGGTGGCGATCGCGCTCGTAGCCGTGCGCAGACCTGAGCGCGCGCAGGCACCCCGATTCAGCGGCCCGGCGCGCTTGTCACCGGAAGCGCTGCTCGCCGAACGGTTCGCCAGCGGCGATCTCGACGAATCCGGATACCTGCGACGCCTCGCGGTGCTGCATCCCGCTCCCGCGACCCCGGCCGAAGACACCGACCCGCGTACGCGGCAGTGAATGCAGTCTGGAAGGAAGTTGGCATGTCCACCGAAAAGGCTTCGCGCCTCGCACCACCGAACTCGTCGATCCTGGCCGCGGTGGACGGATCGGCCTGTTCGTATCAAGCGGTAGCGTGGGCGGCCGCCGAAGCAGCCCTGCATCGTTGCGCGCTGCACATCATCACCTCCATGGCTATACCCACCGGTTTCGGGCCGGGCATCTCGATGGGGGAGGCCGACCTGGAGTGGATGCGCAGGGACGGCGAACGCATCCTCACCGAGGCTGCGCGGGTGGCGCGCACAGCTTCGCCGGGCGACGAGCCCGCGATCACCACCGAGGTGAGCTTCGAACTGGTCATCCCGCTACTCATCGAGCGTTCCGCGCAGGCGCGGATGCTTGTGGTCGGTAGCCGCGGGCTCGGCGCGTTCCAGCGGGGCCTGCTCGGTTCGGTGAGTACCGCGACCACCCACCACGCGCACTGCCCGGTCGCGGTGATCCACGGAATCTCGGCGATCGACGCCGTGTCAGCCCGTCAGCCGGTGCTCGTCGGCGTCGACGGCACCGCCAACAGCGTGCCCGCCGTCGAGCTCGCGTTCGAGGAGGCGTCGCGGCGGAAAGTGGACCTGGTGGCGCTGCACGCATGGAGCGACACGAGCGGTCTGGACGTGCCGGTCCGAGGATGGGACGGCGCCCGCGAATCGGCGGAGGCGGTGCTGGCCGAGAATCTCGCGGGCTGGAGCGAACGCTATCCGGATGTCGCCGTGCGGCGCGTCGTCACCGCGGATCGACCGGCACGGTCCCTGCTGGAAGAGTCGGCGAATACGCAACTGGTGGTAGTGGGCACGCACGGTCGAGGCGGATTCGTGAGCGCGGTGCTGGGGTCGACCAGCAATGCGCTGCTGCACTCGATAGACGTGCCGATGATCGTCGTCCGTTCGAGGTGACGGCGGGACCGACCATCGCCGACCATGTCACATCCGCCGCCGCGAGAAGCACTGACCTGATTACCTCCGGAGCCGATTCGTCGGCTCGGCCCTGCGCAATTCCGTGATGACGGTTTCGACCGCGTGTGGAACGGCGGCGGCGACCGGCTCCGACAAGCCGACACCCAGATCGAGGCATGCCGCGTCCACGGCGATGACGACGATCCGGCCGGGGACACGGCCGAGTGCGCGGCCCAGGGGTAGCGCGTCCTGGATTCCCAGTGTGTGGGAGGACGACGCGGTGCCGGCCTGCTGGAGCAGATCGAAGTCGCTGCGGCGGACCCGGCCGGGAATCGATGGCTCGCAGCGCACCGCGTCGATCACCACGGCAAGGTCCATACCGGCCCAGATATCGACAACGGTGGTGGGTTCACCGTCTGACAGGGAGACCAGAACTCCCGGAATGCCGAGTTGTTCGATCTGGAGGGCGACGGCCGAACCGACTCCGTCGTCACTGCGGTAGTCGTTTCCGACGCCGATGACCACGGCCCAGGGCTCGGTCACCGGCGCACCACGTCGACGTCGAGGAAGTGCGCCGAGCAGGAGATACACGGATCGTAGTTTCGGATCGCGCGCTCGCACAGCGCGGCGAGCGCGGCATCGTCGAGCTCGAGATTCTCCGAGACCACGCGCCGCAGGTCGTCCTCCATAACGGCTTGGTTCTGGGAAGTCGGCGGAATGATCGTGGCCGAGCGGACTATGCCGTTATCATCGACCTCGTAGCGGTGGTAGAGCAGCCCGCGGGGCGCTTCGCTCACACCGTGGCCGGTCCCCGCGCGGGGCGTTAGGGGTATCGCGGCACGGGAGGGCCGTTCGTAGCCGGCGATGAGGCTCAGCGCCTCCTCGATGGCATAGAGAACTTCGACCACGCGGACCAGGATGCTGCGGAACGGGTTACGACATTCGGTGCCGAGCCCGATCTCGGCCGCGACTTGTCGGGCACTCGGTGACAGCTGGTGATAGTTCAGCGTGTATCGGGCCAGCGGCCCGGTCAAGTAGCGTTCGCCGTCGAGCATCGCGTGCAAGGCCGTGGAGTGCGGTACCTGGTATTCGCGCACGTGATCGGGAAATTCGGCTGCAGAGAACCGCAGCCCGGTGCTGGTGTGCACAGCACCTGTGTCGACGGCGTATCGGTACGGTTCGGTCGCGGCGAGAAGTTCGTACTCGAGTTCCAGCTCGGGAAAGTCGAATCCAGCCGCAAAGCGTGCGGTGTTCACCGCGCAATCCCGTGCGCGGCTGAGCGATTCGATCACAGGGGCGAAATCGGTGGGTTCGGGAACGGAGTAGAAGCCGCCGAGACGGATATTGACCGGATGGATGGCTCGGCCGCCGAGGAGTTCGAGTAGCGCGTTGCCCGCCTTCTTCATCGCCAACCCTTGTTCGACAAGTCCGCGGTGGTCGGCGGCGAGCGCGATAGCGTTCGGGTAGCCGAGGAAGTCCGGAAGGTGCAGCATGTGGATATGCAGGGAGTGACTGGAAATCCATTCCCCGCAATACAACAGCCTGCGCAGTTCGGCCAGTGGCCGTTCCAACTCCACACCGCAGAGTTGTTCGAGGGCGTTGCATGCGCTGGTTTGGTAGGCCACCGGGCAGATCCCGCAGATTCGAGAGGTGATATCGGGCGGTTCGGTGTAGGCGCGGCCACGCAGGAATGCCTCGAAGAATCGCGGCGGCTCGTAAATATTCAGTTCCGCGGTTTCGACGTGCCCATCCGCGACGACGATACGCAGCGCGCCCTCGCCTTCGACGCGAGCCAGCGAGCCGACTTTCAGCTGCCTACGGTGACTCATCGCGGCTCCTGTTCGCGAAGTCCGGCGCGGCGGCGGCATAGGTGGCGAAAACGCGGTCGATGTCATCGGTGTCCATGCCGTTGACACGCAGGATGGGAAGCAGCGCATGGATGTTGGGATTCGCCATAGGACCGAAACAACCGAAGCACCCACGGTGATATGCCGGGCAGAGGGCCCCGCATCCTGCCTGTGTGACGGGTCCCAGGCAGGGGATTCCCTCGGCGACCATCACACAAGTGGTGCCGCGGCGTTTGCACTCGGTGCAGACGCTGGTGTTGGGGATGTCGGGTGCGCGGCCGGCGAGGAACGCGCACAGGGTGTCGAGCAGTTGCCGCCGGTCGATCGGGCAGCCACGCAGCTCGAAGTCCACCGGTACGTGCGCCGAAATCGGGGTGGAGGTGCTCAAGGTGGCGATGTATTCCGGGCTGGCGTACACCACCGAGGTGAACTCGGCGACGTCGGCGAAATTGCGCAGCGCCTGGATACCACCGTGGGTGGCGCATGCCCCGATCGCCACCAGAATCTTGGATTGCTCGCGGATCCGGATGATCCGGCGCAGCTCTTCTTCGGTGGTGATCGAGCCCTCGACCAGGGAGACATCGTAGGGGCCGGGCTCCATAGCGCTGGAAGCTTCCGCGAAGTGGGCGATGCGGACCCGGCCCGCGAGTGCGAGCAGCTCGTCCTCGCAGTCGAGCAAGGTGAGCTGGCAACCGTCGCAAGACGTGAACTTCCATACCGCGAGTGTCGGTGTCTTCGTCATAGTTCTCGTACCGCCAGTAGTGGTTCGGCCGCCGCGTAGTCGACGACGGGTCCGTCTCGGCACAGCAGCAGCGGGCCGAGCTGGCAGTGACCACAGCGCGCGACGCCGCACTGCATGTTGCGCTCCAACGACACTTGGATATCGGTGGCCGGAATTCCCTTGCGCAGCAGGCCCTGTGCGCAGAAACGCATCATCGGTTCCGGCCCGCAGAGGAAGGCGGTGGTGTTGCCGGGCTCCACGGTCAGGTGGGCCAGTGGCTCGGTGACGAAGCCGATTCGGCCGTCCCAGCCCGGTGCGGGGTGGTCGACGGTCTGATGCAGTTCGATCGAACCCGCGGTTGTCCACCGCTCTTGGTCGTGGCGGAACAGTATGTCCGCAGGGGTGCGGGCTCCGCTGATCAGCACGATCCGCTGGTAGTCGTCGCGGGCCGCGAGGGCGGCGAGCACCGCTGAGCGCAGCGGCGCCAGTCCGACCCCTCCGCCCACGATGACGAGATCTCCTCCGACTGCCGACGCCAGATCCCATTCGGTGCCGAACGGCCCACGGACACCGATCAGGCCGCCGATATCGGTGTCGTGCAGCGCCGCGCTGACCGCGCCGACCGCGCGGATGGTGTGCTCGAGAATGCTGTCACCGGCGGCGGGATCACCGCTGATCGAGATCGCTACCTCGCCCACGCCGAAGCTGTAGAGCATCATGAACTGCCCGGCCCGAAACCGTTGCGCCGCATCCCGTACCGGTTGCAAGCGTAGTGTCACGGTGTCGGAGGTCTGCGGCGTACGGCCGACGACCCGGTAGGGCAGCATCGTGTCACCGGACGGAGCCGTGCGCGGCTGCGTGTCTACGCTCATCGGTCACCTTGCCCGGCCGTGATGCGGGGCAGACCCGCGGTGCACAATTCGGCGGGGTTGCGGTAGAGGTCGAGCAGCCGGGCCCGGGTGGCCTGCAGTCGTTCCAATAGCGCTTCGAACAGCATCAAAGTCAGGGCGTGGCCGAATCGCGGGTCCTGGTCGGCGAGTTCGGCCAGGGTTCGGGCGCCGAACTCGATGGCCTCGACCGGTTCGGCTGTCACCGCGCCGAAATGCCACCGGTAGGGCGGTACCAGCCATGACCATCCGAGTAGATCGCCGCCACTGAGGGTCTGAAGGACGACGGCACCGCGACCTGGCACCTGCGCGTCCAGCAGTATCCGGCCGCGGCGGATCAGCCAGCATCGGTCGGCCGGCCGGCCTTCCGCGATCAACTGGACCCCGGCGGGGAAGGCCACGTCACGCCCGGCGCCGGCCAGCGTGTGCAACTCTTCTCGGCTCAGTGCCGCCAGCCGCCCGAACGCGGACAATTCGTCACCCGTTGGCACGGTCGGTCTCCTCGGCCAGTTCGGCCAGTTCGGCCAGCCGGGCGACCTCGGCGGTCAGGTCGATCTCGGCGGGGCACCAGGCGATGCACCGCCCGCAGCCAACGCATCCCGAGCTGCCGAATTGGTCGTACCAGGTGCTGAGTTTGTGGCTGATCCACTGCCGGTAGCGGCTCTCACCGGATTGCCGCACGCTGCCGCCGTGCAGGTAGGAGAAGTCCAGTTCGAAGCACGACGACCAGTGCTCCCAGCGCTCGGCATGGTCGCCGGTGAGGTCGGTGACCTCCTCGGTGCTGGTGCAGAAACAAGTGGGGCACACCATGGTGCAATTTCCGCAGGTGAAGCAGCGGCTGGCAACGTCCTGCCAGTGCGAGGACTCCCGGGAGTCGTGCAGCAGTGCGCGGATGTCGACCTCGGGCATCTCACGGCCCATCCGATCGGCTGCCGCCGACACCGCTGCCCTGGCGTTCGTGACCTCCTCCGCGTCCGCCGGACGCGCGGTGAGTTCGGCCAGGATCTCCTCGCCGTCTTCGCTGCCCACGTCGACCAGGAATCGGTGTCCCTGAGCATCGATGCGCTCGGTGAGCGCGAGGTCGTATCCGGCCGAGACGCCGGGGCCGGTACCCATCGACGCGCAGAAACACACGCCGCCCGGTTCCGTGCAGTTCGCGGCGACGACGAAGAGATCTTTCCGCCGGGCGGTGAACGAAGCGTCAGGGTGGGCGCCACCGCCGAGCACTTGCCCTAGGATCGCGATCGAGGTGAGGTCGCAACCGCGGACGCCGAGAAACGCGGAGCGGACCGGCGTGTCCTCGACGGGTTCCATCTCGAGATCCGGTCCGAGCTGGGCTATCTTGCGACGTGGTGGATGCAGGAACTGCTTCCAGGATCCTGGACCGGCTGAATGCGCGAATACCGCCTCGTCGTCGCGGCGATGCAGCCGATACCGGCCCGGCGCGGTCTCCACGCCCCATCCGGCAGGCAGCCGCCTACCACCGTCCAGTTCGTCCAGAACGATCGCGCCATCGCGCACCTGCGGACCGATGACGCGGTATCCGCGCTCACGCAGCACATCCACTAGACGATCCAGCCCAGCGCGGTCGATTACCACGGCGTCGTCAGGCATTGTCGAGGCCTCTGTTCGGTCGGGTCCAGCCGTCCGCTTCCGAGTCTGAGTCTGGTGAACGACGAGACCGGCCGCGAGGGACCAAGGTCCCGAATCGCGGTGGCCGACGGCATCGTGCCTGACAGGGACGTCGCTCTCCAGGCGCGGCCGATGCGGACTTTCGGCCCTGCCCTCGGGGACGATCAGCCGCATTCAAGCCGCGGCACGGCTCATACCGTTGAGTCGGCGCTCGGCTGAGCGCCAAGCGATCACAGGCTCGGGAGGCTTTCATGACAGAGCAGCGATTCGGCGACCCTCATCACCTCTCGACGGCGAAGGTGATCGTCGGCGTGGACGGTTCGGCGGGTCGTGGACCGCCCTACGGTGGGCAGCGCTGTTCGCGGCCGAACGCGAACGTGAACTCGAGATCCTGCACGGCATGGATCTGGTGGGGGCCGGCTGGGTGCTGGGCGACTACGAGGTCGTGGTTCCATCGGTCGTCGATGCCATCCGCGAACAAGGGCGAGACGTAGTCACCCGGGCCGAACGTGTGGTCCGTTCAGTCGCGCCCGAGTTGTCTATCTCGGTTCGCGTGACCACCGACACCGGCAAGCGACTGTTGATCGAGCACAGCGCCGAGGCGTACGCGGTCGTGATCGGAGCGACCCCCGCCGCCGGGACATTCGCGCACCTCGGCTCGACGCTGCTGGCCGTGACCGCCCACGCGCAGGGCACGGTGGTCATCGTGCGCAGCGATCCCGACGCCGGCGGCGCGATTCGCACGTCGGGCCCGGTGGTGGTCGGCGTGGACGGCAGCCCGGGCGGTGACGCGGCGATCGCGGCTGCCTTCACCGAAGCGGCCGAACGCGGTGTCGAGCTCGTCGCCGTTCATGTCTGGAGCGATTGGGATTCCGGCCGGTTCGCCGGTCACATCAACCTGTTCGAGGCCGAACTCGACAATGTCGAGCGGGCGATCCTCGCCGAGCGCATCGCGGGCTGGCAGGAGAAATTCCCGGGTGTTCGCGTCACCCGCAAGGTCGAGGTGTCCGCGCCGGGTCCCCACCTGCTGGACTGGTCGAAGATCGCGCAGTTGTTGGTCGTAGGCAGTCGTGGGCGCGGCGGATTCGCGGGCATGCTGCTCGGCTCCACCGCCAACACACTGGTGCAGCACGCTTCCTGCCCGGTCATGGTGGTCCACACCGCACGATGACCCAGACCGAGCCAGCGGACAGCGTCACCGATACGTGCGCGGTGGCGGGTGGTCGCCCCCGTCCGCGTCGACGCAATCGAACACCACGGTGGCAACGCCGGCTCGGGGCGAGTTTCGGTAGCGACCGTTCGATGGCGTGGCCGAGGGCGACCCATCCTCGGTCACGCCGCCGTTCGCTGGCGCCCGCGCCGAGGTTACCGATCCGGCTTCGATCGGCGGGGGCGGGGATCCGCACCATCTGTGACACCGCTCAGCAGTGCTTCGAGCTTCCATCGCCGGATGCCGATCTGTGGCGCATCGAGGTGACAGATCCTCACGCATTCTCGGTGGTGGGCAGGTTGGCGGCGCAGACCGCTTCTACGAATTCACCGACGGTGTTCTCGGTCAAATGGCGGGCCAGATCGGCTTCGGTGATGATGCCGACCAGCACGCTGTTGTCGGTGATCGGAAGCCGCCGGATCCGCTGCTGCCGCATGAGCGTCAGCGCGTCGTCCACCTCGGTGTCGATCTCGACGGTGTGCAGCCGTTCGGCGCCCTGTGCCAATTCTCCGGCGGTAGTGGTCTTCGGATTTGCACCGACACCGACGACCTTCACGACGATATCGCGATCGGTGACAATGCCGACGGGATGACCTTCGCCGTCGCAGATCGGCAGCGCGCCGATATCGAGCTGGCGCATCCGCTGGGCGGCTGTTGCGATGGTCTCTCGAACACTGATGTGTTGTACGTCGGGCCGCATGATGGTCTGCACGGTAGTCATGGGGATCTCCTTTTACTCCGGGCGGCGTGCTCGTTACCTCGATGATCATTGGACGGCGGCGGAAGTATCGACAGGGCAGAAGGTCATCCTGACGTCGGTGCCACCGCGGCGGCGGTCACCGGTGTGCTGAGGACACTGAGGAGATGACGTGTGCACAGCCGCTGGTACGCGTCGTCGGGTCGCAGATGCAGAGCCGAAATATGCGCCGGTCGACGCCATCGAGTGCACCCGCGTGGTCCACTCGCGTCGTGGGTCGGTCGTCGCCGCGACCGCCTCCGACAGAGGACACCCTCACTTCGGATGTACGACCATGACGGGGCACTCGGCGTGCTGTATGAGCCAATGACTGGTGGAACCGAGTAGAAGGCCCCGGAATCCGCCCCGGCCGCGGCTGCCGACGACGACGAGTTGCGCGTTCTGCGACCAATCGCCCAGATGTTCACGAGGCTCGGACAGATAGACTTTGCGGATCACGGTGACGTCGGGGTACTTCTCCTGCCAGCCCGCGAGTCGCTCGGCCAGCAGCGCTCGCTCACCGATCTCCAGGTTCTCCAGCGGGATCTCGAGGTACTGCGCTCCCGCGAATTCACCGGCGGAGAGGTCGCTCCAAGCGTGGATGGTGACCAGATCGACACCGCGTGCTGCCGCTTCGGCGAAAGCGGCGGCAATGGCCGCTTCCCCCACTTCGCTGCCGTCGGCGCCTACCACAACCGGTGCGCGGTCGCCGGTCAGCTGCCGGTCGCCTCGCACCACCACGACAGCGCCGTCCGCGTGGGCGGTCACCGCGAGCAAGGTCGATCCGAGATGAGCGATCGTGCCCACGCCCGGTGTGGCGCCGAAGACCACGAGATGCGCGTGCGCCGACAGTGCGGTGAGCAGCGCTGCGGCGTTCTCTTCGCCGAGCTTCGTGGCCACAGCGAGATCAGGGGCGACACCATGCGCCAGCGCGCGGGCTTCGGTGAGGATGTTCGAACCGCGTGCGCGCATCGTCTCGCTGACCGGGGGCACCATCACGTCGTAAACGCCGAGCGTGGCGCGAGCCGCGGGAAGGTTCATTCCGTGCACGATCAGCAGGCGGCGCCCGCGATCCGCTGCCGTCCGGGCCGCCCAGCGGACAGCCGCCGAGGCGTGCTCGGTGCCGTCGGTGCCGACCACTACCGCAGCGGACGCGGGTTCGTGCGGATTGTCCTCGTGCTGATCAACCATGTCGGTGCCCTTCGGTGTGCGGATCCGTGATCTGTACGGTAGGGATCGGCACCTGCGGCGACTGCTGGCGTTGGTCCTCGACTGGAGGGCCGATAGGCAGTTGGGGGTGCCGCGCCGATTCGTCTGTTCGGTGTTGTGCGCATCCGTGGCTGCGTCAGGTGCTCGCACGTCACCGTGAGCGAGTTCGTTTCGCCGCGAAGGCGGCGAGCTTACAGCGACCGCATCGCACGCTACTCCGGCGCAGACGAGACAGCGAACCTGACTCGGTACCGCTCGATCGACCGAAAGTTACTGCGGCGCAGAGGTCGCTCGACGGCGGAGCGCTGAAACGTCGTGGTGCTGCGGCGTTCGCGTACCGGTTTCGACAGTGCGAGAACGTATCCGTTCCGGGTACTTGTCGCGCCGTGATGGACGTTGTCCAGCCGTCGAACTCGATTACGGCAGCGGAGCTGTCCAGCGCAGCTCGGTGCCGCCTTCGGGCCGGTTGGTGACGCTGAAACTGCCACCGGCGTTCTCGGCCCGCGCGGCCAGGTTCGCCAGTCCGCTGCGGCATGAGATGTTCGCCGGAACGCCCGCGCCATCGTCGGTCACCGCGATGGTGACGTCGTCCTTGACCTGCAACTCGACCGCCACGGTGCTCGCGGCCGCATGTCGCACCACGTTGCTCACCGCCTCCCGCAGAACTGCCTCGACGTCGTCGGACAGAGGTGGCGCCAGTACCGTGACCGGTCCGGCTAGCCGGACGGTTGTCCGCAGGCCGGTGTCGGCGGTCATCTCGACAACGATGCCTTGCAGGTGTTTTCGATACTTGGATGAATCCGCCGTCGTGTTGCTCTGTAGGTCGAAAATCGAGTGGCGGATGTCCTGAACGATGCCTTGCACGTCATCGATGGTGTCCATCAGGCGGGATTTGATCTCCGGTACTCGTGCCCGCTGCACTGTGCCCTGCAGGGAGAGACCCACCGCGAACAGCCGCTGGATAACGTGGTCGTGCAGACCGCGGGCGATGCGGTCGCGGTCGGAGAGGACGTCGAGTTCACGCATCCGGCGCTGGTTGTCGGCCAATTGCAGGGCAAGGGACGCCTGGTCGGCGAACGCCGCCATCATGGCCTGCGTGGCGGTGTCCAGCGGTGTCGCTCCGGCCGCCCGGAGGGAGGCGAGCACGCCGATCACCGAGCCCCGTGCCCGCAGCGGGAGAATCAAAGCGGGGCCCGTCTCGGGCGCTGTCTCGGCGAACGTATCGGCGAGCGGTTCGTCGACAGTGGCGGATGATCGTCCTGTCTGGAATGCCTCGCCCACATGCGTACCGGCAACGGGCACATGCAGACCGTTCATCGCCTCCGAATTCGGTCCGGCGGCGGCGGCGACCAGAAGTTCGGTCACTTCGTCGTGGGGGATGTCGGGGTCCTCGGGCAGAGCGAGGAATGTGATCGCGGAGTCGGTCAGTGTGAGTGCGCGTTCGGCGACGAATTGCAGGACTGCCTCGGGTTCACCACCGGCCAGTAGTTCGGTTGCTACGTCGCGAATGGCTTCGAGCCATTGTTGCCGGACTCTGGACTGCTCGTAGAGCCGGGCGTTTTCGATGGCGATACCCGCTGCGGCGGCCAATGCCTGGACCACGACCTCGTCGTCTTCGGTGAACTCTTGTCCGCCAGTGCTTTTTCGGTCAGGTAAAGGTTGCCGAATACTTCGTCACGCACTTTGACGGGGACACCGAGGAAGGTGTGCATGGGCGGGTGGTGTGCGGGAAAACCCACCGAGGCGGGGTGGTCGGCGATTCTGGCCAGTCGTAGCGGTTTGGGTTCTTCGATAAGCAATCCGAGTACGCCGTGCCCGCGGGGTAGGTCGCCGATCATGACGCGGGTGCGGTCATCGATCCCTTCGTAGACGAACTCGGCCAGCTGATTGCTGGCTTCATCGGTTTCGCGGACACCGAGGGCGCCGTACCCGGCGTCGACGAGCTCGATGGCGGTGTGCACGATGGTGCGCAAGGTGTTGTCGAGGTCGAGTCCGGCGGTGACCACCAGCATGGCTTCGATGAGCCGGTCCATTCGATCGCGTACGTCGACGATCTGCGCGATCCGGTCCTGGACCTCGATGAGCAGCTCACGTAGCCGCAGCTGCGACAAGGTCTCCGTCACCGAGGTCCGGCCGTTGGACCTGGGCGTGAACGGCTGCCCTCCATGGACCGCATTCTCCCACGATCGAGCCGCTGGCTCCCATTGCGGACCATCGCCGAGACCAGGCGGTCACATCAGGACTGCTTCTCCGGCTGTTTCAGCTTGGTGGCGATAACTGCGGCCTGGGTGCGACGTTCGACGCCCAGCTTGGTCAGCAGGCGCGACACGTAGTTTTTGACGGTCTTCTCCGCGAGGAACATCCGACCGGCGATCTGCCGGTTGGTCAAGCCTTCACCGAGTAGGGCGAGCAGGGCGCGTTCCTGGTCGGTGAGACTGGCGAGCGGGCCGGTTTTGGCCTCCGCTTCCGATCGGAGTTTGGCCATGAGCGCGGCGGCTGCTCGGTTGTCCAGCAGCGAGTTACCAGCGCCGACGGTGCGGATGGCGTCGACGAGGGCGAGACTCTTGACATCTTTGACCACGTAACCGCTGGCCCCGGCGAGGATGGCGTCGAGCATGGCCTGCTCGTCGGTGAAGGAGGTCAGGATCAGGCAGCGCAGGTTCGGATCGGCCGAGAGGAGTTCGCGGCACAGCTCGATGCCGTTGCCGTCGGGTAGTCTCATGTCCAGCACGGCAACATCTGGGCGGAGCGCTGGAATGCGGGCCAGTGCTTGGGAGTAGCTGCCCGCTTCGCCGACGACGACCAGGTCCGGCTCCAGTTCGACGAGGTCGGCGACGCCGCGGCGGACGATCTCGTGGTCGTCGACCAGGAACACCTTGACCATGGATAACCCCTTTCATGCTGTTATCTCAGACTACGGAGTGCCAGGTCGGCTCGGATCGGAGTTCGACCTCGGATCGGTGACCGAGGTCCCTTGACAGGTCGTGTCCGTACCGGCGTCCGGCTGCCGACATACGGTGCCGCAGCATGAGCAAGCGGTCAGCAGGGTGGGCGGACCGGTTGGCGTCGGGTTCACGCCGAATGTGCGACCAGGACCGGGCAATGCGCGTGCTGGACGAGAAAATTGCTGGTCGAGCCGAGCAGCAGGCCGGTGAAGCCGCCGCGGCCGCGGCTGCCCACCACGATCAACTGCGCGGTCTTCGACCAATATTCGAGGTGTTGAGTCGCCCCGGTCAAGTACACCTTGCGGGTCACGCGGACATCGGGGTATTTCTCCTGCCACCCGGCTAGACGTTCGGCAAGAATGGCGTCCTCCGCCGTCTCCAAACCGGAGCCCATGAAACCGGTGTCCGCCCGCCCGCGAACTCCTCGAAGCGCAAGTCGCTCCACGAATGTACAGCCACCAGCTCGGCGCCGCGCTCTGAAGCTTCGGCGAAGGCGGCGGCAATGGCTACCTCGCTGACCGGGCTGCCGTCGACGCCGACCACCACCGGGCCTTGCCTTTTGATGTGCGGTTCCCCGCCGGTGTCGCGTACCACGACGATGGAGCCGCGGCCGTGGCTGGTGACCGCGAGCAGCGTGGAGCCGAGATGGGCGAAGACGCCGACATTGCCGGTGGCGCCGAGCGCGATGAGGTGCGCGGATTTCGAGAGGTGGATCAGCAGCCTGGACGGGCTCGCCTCGGATATTTCGGTGCTGATCTCCAGGTTCGGCGCGACCTCGCCTGCCAGCTTGTGTGCGCCGGCGGCGATTCCCATGCCACGCGTTCGTAAGGCTTCGATGATCGATGGGGGAGTGGCCAGGTGGCTGCCCGTAATGGAGCGCAGCCCGGCAATGTCGAGCCCATGCGCGATGAGCAAAGTGCGGCCACGCCGCGCCGCTGTCTCGGCGGCCCAGCGGACGGCCAGCTCGCTGCCCTCGGAACCGTCTGCGCCGACCACCACCGGCGCGGACGCCAGAAGATGCGGGTTCTCGCGGTACTGCCGGTCCATGTATATCGCCCTCCGGACCTCGGAAATCAGCTGTCCTTCGTAGCGTAAGAACTCGCAGGTCGATCGGCTGCTGCCCTTGGTCCTGGTCCCGCAGGCCGAAGGGCCGCAATGTCGCCGCGCCGGATCGCCCGGACGACACCGGGTATCTGCCATCCGGACCTTCGCACCTGTCCGCCAGTAAAACCGGGAGGAGTGACGTGGGACGGCCGAATCCTGGGTAGGTGAGAGGTAGAGACCGTGAATCTACAGCTTATCGTCCTCTTCGCAAACCGATCCGGCCAAGAGCATGCGGGTCGATGCATCGCCGCGACGACGGTCGCAAAGTGTTGTCGTTGCCGCGGTCATCGAATGAACGGGTATTCGGTCCCGCCTCCCCGGGGCCTTCGACCCTGTGCGCCAACCGAGGGCGGTGGTGGTGTGTATGCCGACCGATTCGAAGCATTGCGAAAAAGAGAGGCAGGCAACAGCATTGGCGCGTGACCTGACGCAGCGAGAGATCCTGGCCGAACTGGAGCCAATCGCCGAGGACTGCGTGCACCGGCACCTGTCGATGGCCAAGGACTGGCACCCCCACGACTACGTGCCCTGGGAGGAGGGGCGAAACTTCGCCATGCTCGGTGGTGCGGACTGGTCTCCCGAGCAGTCCACGCTCACCGAGGTGGCGAAAGCCGCGATGGTCACCAATCTGCTCACCGAGGACAATCTGCCTTCCTACCATCGCGAGATCTCCGAGAACTTCTCCCGTGACGGTGCATGGGGTACCTGGGTCGGCCGCTGGACAGCCGAGGAGATGCGGCACAGCACCGTGATCCGCGACTATCTAGTGGTCACCCGCGGCGTGGACCCGGTTGCTCTCGAAGCGGCCCGGATGGCCCACATGACCAACGGATTCTCCTCCGGTGCAAATGAAACCGATGTCGCGAGTGGCGCCGGATTCCTGCACTCGGTCGCCTACGTCAGCTTCCAGGAACTGGCCACGCGGGTCACCCACCGCAACACCGGCCGAGTGTGCGACGACCCGATCGCCGACCGAATGTTGCAGCGCATCGCCGCCGACGAGAACTTGCACATGATCTTCTACCGCACCATCTGCGGCGCCGCCCTGGATTTGGTGCCCGATCAGACGATGGAGGCAATAGATACCATCGTGGAGAACTTCCGGATGCCGGGCGCGGGCATGCCCGACTTCCGCCGCAACGGCGTGCTGATGGCCAAGCACGGGGTCTACGACCTGCGTCAGCACTTGGAGGAAGTGCTGCTTCCGGTAGTCAGGCAGTGGAACATCATGGACCGCAACGACTTCGGAGCGCGCGGCGAGCAAGCGCGCGAGCGACTCGCCGCATTCCTCGATGACCTGCAACAGGTGCAGATCCCACGCTTCGAACAACAGCGCGCCCGCGCCTTGGAACGCGAACGCGCCCGCGCATCGCAGTAGCGCCCGAGGAGAGATCATCACCAGCATGCGGTCGAAGCGGTGCTCGTCGGCGACGAAGTGGCTTATGACCGGAACTGAGCGGCCGGTGCTGCGGCGGTGGTGTCCCACGCCGCACCCGCTGCCGATCCGGTGCTCCGGATCGGTTGCCGCGGGACGAATCGGCGGCCCACGCGCTGCAGTAGCAGGAGTTCGGATGCGCGACAGGGGTTCCCGACTCAGGGGTCCAGTCCTGGCCGTGCCAGTCGATGAGGTGCCCGGGCGGAGCGTCGGTCAAGCCCTCCCACCACACGTCACCGGCGTCCGTGCGCGCGGTGTTGGTGAAGATCGAATTACCGGCATCGATCGTAGCGATCGCGTTCGGGTTGGTCTGCTCGCCGGTTCCCGGGGCGACGCCGAAGAACCCCGCCTCCGGGTCAGCGGCCCGGCTCGCGGAGCCTCCGGCCGCATCGACCGAGATACGTCCAGGTGGCTGGTCACGACGAATCGCTCCTTCGAAAACTGCTAGGTTTTTAGTTTAGAAAAATTGCAATCAGCTACCGAGCGGAAGCGGCATTCTTATAAATGGCGAGGTCAGGCGGGTTCTTCCAGGGCTTCGACCTGACCGGCGACTACGCCGGTGAGAATGGCCCGTGCGACCGCTAGAAGCTCGGCGACCTCGGGAGTGGTCAATTCGTAGGTCACCGAGAGGCCTTCACGGCGAGCGGTCACCAGTCCGGCGCGCCGGAGGATCGACAACTGCTGGGACAAGTTGGCCGCCTCTATCCCGATCTCGGTCAACATCTCCGAAACTGCGTGCTCACGCTGACTGAGTAGCTCGAGCACGCGCACCCGCACCGGATGCCCGAGTGTTCTGAAGAAGTCGGCCTTCATCTGATAGAGCGGCCGCTGCAGTCCTGGCATCGCCACCACTCCCTCCGGTTCCCGGCGAAGCGGTATCGGTATCCACCGCCTTATTTGCAGAGTTTAGCAAACAATGCTTTTGGCAATTCGGGGGACCGTCCTCGGACCAGGACCTCCTCGCTGCACGCGGTCTCGTCGCGGTCAGCACCACGATCGAGCGGCCGCACCTCAGTCGAGAGAATGCGCCCACCCATGTGATCCGGTGACGACGAACAGTGCGTCGTGGCTTCCGTGATGAGGCAGTCGTCGCGGGCACTGGCCATGCTGGCCGAGTCACGGCTGCTGGGATTCGCTGCGGTGCGCCTCCCCGGGGCGAACGGCCTCCGCATTCGGGAATTGCGGCCCTGTTCAGGAGGTGCCCGGGTCGGTTTTCCTGAGACGAATCCGCTCGTCGGAAGGCGCTGTTCGGGAAGGAGCGGGCGTGTCCGGAACGAATTCGATGATCGAGCAGTGGTCCGGACGGGCCGCTGTGTGGGTGGGGCCGGTGCTGGTGGCGGCGACTGTGGCCGCCCTGATGTCCGGACTGGTGTTCTGGCTACTCGGGCTGCGGGAAGTCGCTGAGGGTTGCTGGATCGCGGCCACGGTGGTGGCGGTCGTGCCTGCGGTGTGGTGGATGGTCACCACGCTGCTGCGGGGTCGGGTCGGGGTGGATTTGATCGCGGTGTTGTCGCTGGTGGGCACCTTGCTGGTGCACGAGTATCTCGCTGGTGCGCTGATCGCTGTGATGTTGGCGACCGGTCGCGCACTGGACGCGGCGGCCGAGCGACGCGCGTCGCACGATCTGAGGTCTCTGCTCGAGCATGCACCGCGTTCGGCACGCCGCCGTGTCGGCGCCGAGGTGAACGTGATCGCGTTGGACGAGGTCGCCGTCGATGACGTGCTTTTGGTGGCGCCCGGCGAGGTGGTGCCGGTCGACGGGCGGGTGCTCGACACAGTGGCCGTACTGGACGAATCGGTGCTCACCGGCGAGCCGTTGCAGGTCGAGCGGGGGATCAGCGAACCGGTGCGCAGCGGTGTCGTGAATGCCGGCGCCTCCTTCGAAATCCGTGCGACCGCGACCGCGGCGGACAGCACCTACGCCGGAATCGTGCGGCTGGCTCGAGAAGCCGGCGCCGAGAACGCGCCCGTGATCCGGTTGGCCGACAGGTACGCGGCCTGGTTTCTGCCCTTGACGCTGCTCGTGGCCGGGGCGGCGTGGCTGTTGAGCGGGTCGGCGGTGCGCGCGGTCGCGGTCCTCGTCGTGGCCACCCCGTGTCCGCTGTTGTTGGCCGCGCCGGTGGCTATCGTGTCGGGGCTGTCGCGGGCCTCCCGCCAGGGGGTCGTGATCCGCAGCGGCGGTGCGCTGGAGAACCTCGGCCACGCGACCACACTTGTCATGGACAAGACCGGAACGCTCACCGCGGGCCGGCCCGCGGTAGTCGAGGTGATCGCCGCCCCTGGCCAGGACGCGGCCGAGGCATTGCGGCTGGCCGCGTCGGTTGACCAACTGTCGCCTCATGTGCTGGCCGAGGCGATCGTTACCGAGGCGCTGGCTCGCGACGCGGCGCTGTCGCTGCCCACCGCTGTCAAAGAACAGCCTGGCCGCGGCATCTCCGGCATCGTCGAGGGCCACCGCGTCGAGGTGGGCAAACTGCCTGATTCGGCGACGGGATCCGAGTGGGCGCGTGCGGTGGACAGCCGAGCGCGCTTGGACTCCGCGGCGATCGCGTGGATCGTCGTCGACGAGGAGCTTCTCGGGGCGGTTCTGCTGCGCGATCCGTTGCGGCGGCACGCGCCGCGAACGATCCGCAGACTGCGCGAGGCGGGGTTGAACCGGCTGGTGATGCTCACCGGCGATCGCCTCGAACCGGCCCGCGAGGTCGCCGCCGTGCTCGGCCTCGACGAGGTGTACGCGGGGCAGAGTCCCGCCGACAAGGTCGCCGCGGTGCGCGGCGAACGCGAGCGCGCGGTGACGGTCATGGTCGGTGACGGTGTCAACGATGCTCCCGCCTTGGCGGCCGCGACTGTCGGTGTGGCGATGGGCGCACGCGGGTCCACCGCTTCTTCGGAGGCCGCCGACATCGTGCTCACCACCGACCGGCTCGACCGGCTCGCCGACGCCATGGACACCGCCCGCTGGTCGCGCCGTATCGCCGTGCAAAGCGCCGTGGTCGGGATGAGCCTGTCACTGCTGGCGATGATCGTGGCCGCCGCCGGGCTGCTCCCGCCCGCCACTGGTGCACTGCTGCAAGAGGTCATCGATGTGGCGGTGATCCTCAACGCGCTGCGAGCGCTACGGGGCAGTCCAGCCGCTCGCACCGAAGTGGCCGCGGCGACAGAGGAATTGCTGCACCGCTTCGCGGGTGAACACGAGACTCTGCGTGAGATGCTCACGCTGTTGCGTACCGCCGCCGACCGGCTCGCCACCGCCAACGATCCCGCGGCCCTGGCCGCTGTCGAGGACGCCAACCGCTTCCTGGTGACCGATCTGCTGCCCCACGAACGCGCCGAGGAAACCCTGCTCTACCCGGCGCTGGCCGGCCCGCTCGGCAGCACCGAGGCCACCGCGACGATGAGCCGCGCCCACGCCGAGATCCAGCGGCTCACCACCCGCGTCGGCGCCCACCTCGAACGCGCCCACGCCGCGGGCGCCATCACCGGCGACCAGATCGACGACCTACTCGCCTGCCTCTACGGCCTGCACACCTTGCTGCAGCTGCACTTCCTGCAGGAGGAGGAGAACTATTTCACCCTCACCGACGACGACCAACCCGAGAACATTCCGGCCTCTCAGCAGCCTCACCCCCACGAACCCCTGCGGCGATGACGCCGTCACCTGGAGCGGGCGCAGGCACCTGATCCCGCGCGCGGCTGCGGTAGGCGCTCGATCAGCCGGCGAGGTCGATCGTCCCCCGAGAAATTCCGTTGGCCGCGACGGAGAGGAGTGTCCGTTCCCGCAGTCGCGCCTCGTTCAGTTCTTCCTCGGGCACACCGTGCAGAACGGCTTTCGCAGGGACGTGGGCTTCATCGATGCCGGTGAGGATCACCGGGGAGAACTCCTTTTGGAACGGTGCATGGTCAAGCTCTGGACGTGTCCGGGTTTCGCCTGGTTCTCGTCCAGTGCGCGGGCGTTGATTTCGCGCTCGGCAAGGGCGCGGACCAGCTGGCTGCGGTCGACGGTGTGTGCCGACCGGTATTCGAGTGCGGATTCCTGGCCTTCCTCCAGGTCGTGTCAGGCCGGTGAGCGCGCCGAATGCCTGTTCGGATATGGCGTTTCGGGCCAGATCGACGGCTTTTCGAGACTGGTCGCGTACAGGATCGTGGCGAGCTCGAGGTTCGTGGCGTGATCCGCTTTCTCCTCGGTCCGGGCGCGGTCACGAGAGGTCACGTTCGGAGTGTCGGGCAGTAGTCGGCCGGCCCGGCGGGAACACCGAGCCGCCGCAGCAGCAATGTCACCGGACACCATCCGACGGCGCTGTAGAGAAGCAGGTTCGCGCCGACCAACCCGGTGAAGATCAGCCACCATGGCGAGAACACCGCGGCCAGTAGCGCACTGATCAGCACGAACGTACCTGCCAGCAGCGGCACGACGCGTGCGATGGACCAGCCGTGATGTCGAGATACTTGCCGCATGTGCATGTCCTTCAATCCGTCGGGGTGCTGTTCAGGCGAGAGTGAGGAACAGCTTCTCCAGTTCGGCTTCGGTCATCGGCTCGGAACCATCCGGGGTTTCTCCGGTGAGGCATTCGCGCAGCCCGGTGGCGACGATCTTGAATCCGGCCCGGTCGAGGGCACGGGAGACGGCCGCGAGTTGGGTGACGACGTCTTTGCAGTCGCGGCCCTGCTCGATCATGGAGATCACTCCGGCGAGTTGGCCGTGTGCACGGCGCAGCCGGTTGAGTACCAGGGCGATCGTTTCCTCGTTGCCGACCATGGCGTGTTCCCTTTCATCGAGTTCCTCAGCCAATATACCCATGGGGGTATCCCCGGGCTCGATCGGTCGGAGCCCGGGGACACCCCATCAGCGATGGGCGAAACTGATCGCGGGCAATAGCTTGCGAAGCCAGCGGGGTGACCACCAGGCGTTGTGCCCGGTCAGGCGCAGCAGGACCGGCAACAGCACCAGCCGCACAGCGGCCGCGTCGAGCAGGACGGCGACGCCGAGGATGATTCCCATCTCTTTCGGGGGCAGCGGTTCGGCGAGGGCGAAAGTGAAGAACACAGCCACCATGACCGCGGCGGCGGCGAAGATCACCCGTCCGGAGTGGGCGAGTCCGTCGATCTGGGCGGTTTCCGGGTCGCCGGAGCGTTCATAGTGTTCTTTGGCGGTGGCCAGGAGGAACACCGTGTAGTCCATCGCGATCGCGAAGATCATCGCGAAGAAGAACACTGGTCCCCACCCGTCCAGGAAGCCTTGTGGGGTGAAGTCGAGCAGACCGGCGCCGTGTCCGTCCTGGAAGATCAGTTTCGCGACGCCGAAGGCGGCGGCGGTCGACAGCAGGCTGACTAGAGTGCCGAGCGCGGCGATCAGCGGCGCTTGCAGTGCGATCAGCAGCAGTGCGAATCCGAGGACCAGGATGATCGCCACGATAATTGGGAAGTAGTCGTCGAGGGCTTGCTGCAGGTCGAGGTTTTCCGCGGGTGCCCCGCCGACCACGGCGTCTGCGGGCAAGTCGTCGCGCAGATCATCGAGGATCTCACCCATGCGCGGGTCCGATGGGTCGACATCGGGCAGCGCCTGCATCATCACCAGACCGCTGTCGTCGAGGGCGGGCTGGGGAGGGGTGACCATCATGATGCCGCCGACGGTGGCGGCGGCCTGCGCGGCCTGCGCGGATTGGGTGGCCAGGGTGATGATCTGCAGCATGCCCGGCGCGCCCTCGCCCATCTGGGCCTGAACCAGTTCGTAGCCTTGGCGCACCGGGGCGTCGGAGGGGACGACCTGGATCGAGGGCATAGCCACCTTCAGTCCGGACACCGGGATCGATAAGGCGATCAGTACGATGACCGCGCCGATCGCGTATGGCCACGGATGCGTGTGCAGCAGCCGCCCCCATGCTGCGAACCGCGGTGAACGGTGCTGCTGGCGCTTGGCATGCGGCAGCGAACCGGCGTTGATCCTGCGACCGAGAGCTCCGAGTGCCGCGGGCAGCAGCGTCATGGTTGCCGCCAGCACGAACGCCACGGCGAACATGATCCCAACCGCCATCGTCCGCACCGCGGGCGCCGGCACGATGAGCACCGCCGACAAGCTGACCAAGACTGTCAGCCCGGACAGCGCAACCGCTTTGCCCGCGGTGTCCATCGTCTCGGCGACCGCGGCCTTGGCGTTCGGGGCGGTGGTGAGCGCGTCGCGGAATCGGGCGACGATGAACAGTGCGTAGTCGATGCCGAGCGCTAGGGCGAACATCATGGCGAAG
The DNA here is from genome assembly GCF_023501985.1 of Nocardia sputi. Lineage (NCBI taxonomy): Bacteria > Bacillati > Actinomycetota > Actinomycetes > Mycobacteriales > Nocardiaceae > Nocardia > Nocardia sputi. Next base: position 48,359 of record NZ_JAMFLC010000029.1, read on the forward strand.
TTCATCGCCCACACCGAGATCGGCGTGATGTGGTTGAGCAGCACCAGCCCACCGGCGGAGGCCACCAGTCCCGCCAGGGTGAGCAGGAGTGGTAGTCCGGCCGCAACCAGCGACCCGAACGCGAGCACCATGATTGCGAGCGTCACCGGCCAGGAGAACAGTTCAGCCTTGATCATGGCGTCGTGGTTGGCCTTGTTGAAATCACTCCACAACGCCGACGCGCCGGTGGGGTAGACCTCGATCCCATCGCTGGACAACGCGGTCAGCGCATCCTTGTGCTCATCGACCGCCTTGACCATGTCATCGGTGGAGGCGTTCGCGCCCGCGATGAGAACTCCGGTATGCCCGTCCGGACTGATCGACATCCCCGGCTGGGGCCCTACCACCGCGCCGAAGCGCGCATCACCTGCGAAGACCTCGGCGATCTCGCTGAGGACCCGCTGGACTCGTGGACTATCGATCGTCGCGGCGTCGGAATGGACCACCACCTGCGCAGCCGCCGAAGAAGCGCCACCGAAATGCTGCTGTGCCAACTCGCGCACCCGCACCGATTCCGATCCGTTGGCCTGCCATCCGGCCCCGGCCAGCGATGTGAACACGCTCGGCGCGGCCGCGCCGAGCGCGATCAGCAACAGCAACCACACACCGAACACAATCCGGGCACGCCCAGCCATCGCGGCACCGAGCCTGCCCAGCACGCCGGAGTTGTCCGGCGGTGAGGTGTCCCGAGCAGGTGAAACAACCAACGAGTCGGTCATGAGTTCCTCCTTATATACCCCCTGGGGTATGCCGATTCAAGTACGAAGATACCCCAGGGGGTATTGGAAGAAAAGGTGGCTCTCCACAGGCGGGCGCATCTGGGGGCCACGAGAGCGGTGCCGGTGGAACTTCGATCGCGCCGCGGATCGGCTGATTTCGGAAACGGTCGCTGTTGACCACGCCCGATGGTCAGGAGTGCCATCCCCAGATCTGCCGACCGTCAGATGGCCGTTGAGCCCTCATCCGGCTGGGCTGGCATACCGGTCGGGCCAGGCTGAAGCGGCCATGCCGCATGAGGCGATGGTCGCCTACTCGATACTCGCCATGCTGATTGATGGTTGCGGACGGGCCCGCCATTCCCGTCCAACGTCACCGGCTCGTCCTCGAGCAGCCGGGTGATGAATAGCGGAACGTCTTCTCCGGAGCTCCACCGGACCGAAGTTTGTTGCAGTCAGGAACCGGCAGGCGACCGCGTCGAGCTGACGGACGTGGCCGAAGGTGAACGGCCGCAGTAACGATCCAACGTGGATGGCGCGGAGGCCCGGGCGAAGACCCGCCCCATCACGCCGTGCCGCGGCAGCGTCATGTCATCGATCGAGTCGGCACCGCAGACCATCCACCGCCAGCGATGCGACCTTAACCCCAGCGTTCGCGCCCTTGTCGACACGCTCAGTTGTTCGCCTGCCAGGTTCGCAGCGCGGCGGACTCGACCAGCGCAAGCACCGGAACGAGGCCGCCAGCCGCCACACGATGGGATCATCGAACGCTGCCGAGGTCGTCGGCAGCGTGTGAGTGTCTTGCGTCAACCTCTCGGCCGGCTCCGACGTACCGTTTGACGGCTCAGCAGACAGCCCCAGCGGCGGGACATCCGGACTTCCGGAATTGGCGATCTCAAGCAGGTTGAGGTTCCAATGGTCGGTATGCCAAACCGAGAGGATCGGTTGGCGGTCAGCGCACATCGGCAAGCGCGGATCTTTCGCCCGGCAAGCGTGTTCAACGCCGCGGCGAGCGATCGACTTGATCCATGAGGGATGATTTCCCGCGTCCTGAGAACAATATCGGCGGCCTACCGACTCGGTGAGGCCTGCGGCCGTTTCTTCCTGGCGAGCGGGTGGGGTTCGCCGGTGATCGTCATGAGTGCTTCGATGACATCGCCACGCAGGTGGGTCAGGACGGCTGTGCCTTCGTGGTGCTGCCCGACGTAGGCTCGTTCGACTGTCTCGCCGAACAGCTGGCAGACTTGGGCACGCACGGTCTCAGTGATCGAGTAGGTGGTGACCTCCAATTCATCTGCCCACGGCAGGTTCTCACGGACTCGATTCCACAACCCGTCGTAGCGCCTATAGCTGATCGGCCGCCCGTTGCGCTTACGCAGCACGCGGGACGTAGCGTTCTCACCCCCCGACGTTCGGCATGCTTTCCCAACGCCGCCATGAGACGGGGGAGAAACCGGATGCCAGCGAAACCCACCGCCCCGCGTCCGCAACCGCGCGAGGCAGTTGTCGCGGTCGAGATCGTGAAGCGCCAAATCGATGACAGCTTGCCGATCGCTCGCGGTTTGGATGTAAGGGACGTGATCGAACCATGGGACCTGCCGATCACCAAGGGACTGCAGGAGAGCATCCACCGGTTCGAGAAACTCGACCAGGAGATCGAACTACAGCCTGTGCTCGATCAACTGACCGCCCGGCCGCCGTTGGACGTGACTCTCTCCGAGGCGACCGAGCAGCGACTGCCGCTGATTGCCGGAGGCTTGAGCGTGGCGCTGGCGCACACATTCGTCACGATCGAACCGGGCCGCAAGAACCCCGGGACCGCCGAATGGGACGTTGCCTTCGACATCTTCCATCTCCTGCTCTGACCACGGCCCGGGGCCCGGCGAACCAGTAGATCGTCGCTGGCCGCGACGGCTCATCCACTACGAAATAGGCCGCGCGCAATGTATCCCTTGAGCGTGCGTTGGTAGAGCAAACAAACTCGAGCAGATTGAGTTCCGGGTATGCCAACCCGAGCCGAGCGGTTAGCGACAGGCACTTCGGCACCGCGAATCTCTCGTGGGCAAGCACCAGTGACGCTGCGACGAGCGATCGACATGATCCATCAGAGGTGATTCTCCCGCAGCCTGCGAACAAGCTCGGTTACCGATTCGGCGAGCCCTGAGGCCGTCTGCTCCTGGCAAGTGGATGGGGTTCGCCGGTGATCGTCATGAGCGCTTCGACGACATCACCGCGCAGGTGGGTCAGGACGGCAGTGTCTTCGTGGTGCTGCCCGATATAGATCCGCTCGATCGTCTCGCCGAACAGCTGGCGGACGTGAGCACGCCGCCCTGCCCTCGTTGCTGGGGTGGGTGCGTGACTACGGTGGCATCCTCGTCGCCCTCGCCTACCTGCAGTACATGTCCCTGGCCGCAGCGCTGACTCTATGGGGCGCACGCATGAACCGGCCCCGCTCCCGCGCATTGCACCGCTCCTCCATCCACACCCCAGCGTTTGCATCACGGTCCACGCGGCGCGCGGACCGGGGGTGAGCGAAGGTGAACCTCGTGCGAGGTTTAGTGTTCGACTTCGTGGATGACGGCTTCGGCGCGCACGTGCAGGACTTCCTGCAGAACCATCCTCGACATCGACATGTTCGACAGGTGCCCAGGCAAGGTGATCACCGTGTGCGCCGCGGCGCGGCGGCATTCCTGCATCATTTCGGCGAACGCCGGGGGTAGCAATCCGCCCTGTGGTGGTGGTTCGTGGAACACGGTGGCCAGCTCGTAGCCCAGCGACCGGGCAGCAGCCCGTAACGTGTCCTCACCCGCGGCGCGGGCGCGGTCACCGATCAGGTCATCGCGCAGATACCCGTAAGCAAGAGGCAGCAGTGCAGTAGTCATCATGGAAACCAGTTCCGCATCGACGGCCACCCAGAAAGACATTCGTCTCCGGCCGGCCGGATTGATATGTTCGCCGCAGCCTCGCCCGCAACGCCGGGGCCCGGCACACGTGGACACCACGTATCCGATCCACGACCGCGTCCCCTACTGGGCGTCGTTGCCCGATCGGCTCCACCACGTTGTGCACCACAAGGGGTCGCTATCGTCGCGACGAGCATCAACCACCCGGACGGAACCCCGCCCACCAGCAGCCCTACCCGCCGACACCACCAACCCTGCCCGCATAGGTAGACATTCCTCATCCGAAACCCACCCACCCATTACCTACCGCGTGCGTAGCCTGCCGTCTCACATCCCCAGCCGGTTGGTGCGCGCCGGCGACACTGCGGTCGAGGTCGTCGTCGTACTCGCCGTAATCGGGCGGAGCGCCGGGTTTGGCTGATGCGTTCTCGCTATCGGTCGATGGGTGAGCGGTCACTGATCGATGGGGCCAATAGCAGGGTGGTACTGCCATCTCCTTCTGTGATCTCGTAGCCCTCGATCACGTCAGTCGGCTTGATCTCGGCATGCCCGACCAGACGTCCGTCCCGACGACACCCGGAATCGGCTACCCGGACCACACCCCATTCCACGACCGTCCCGAAGTACATATCTGTCACTTCCGACGCACGCGCCGGCTTGGTGGCCGCAATCGGCGCCACCCTGTCCGGTGCGAGCTGGCAGCATTGTCGCACCCACTACACGGTCAATCTGATGTCGGTGTGTCCGAAATCGTCGTGCCCGTGGGTACGGACCTTGCTGCACTCTGTATTCGATCAAGCCGACCCGGATCGGTTGCTGCCCAATACGATCGGATGCTCGATGCGGTGGCCGAGAAACTGCCGAAGGTCGCCGACCACCTCGACACCGCCCGCGCTGATCTGCTCGGGTTAACGAGCTTCCCCAAGCAGATCTGGTCCCACCACCCCGTGCGCCGTGAGGTGAGGTTCCGATGAGCCGGGGAGCTGATTATCTGGTTCCGGCTGGAACCCGTTGATGGTAGCTGTCCTCGTACTCGTCCGGTGACCGCCAATCCAGCTTCTTCTGGATGCGCTGGGTGTTGTACCAGCCGTCGATGTAGGAGAACAACGCGTTCTCCGCGTCTTCCCTTGTGCGCCAAAAGTTCCGGTACACCAGCTCGGTCTTCAGCGTGGAGAAGAATCCGCGCGATCGTCGTTCGGAAAACCGGTGGACGGACATTGCCGAACAGGTCGATCGGTCAGCGCCGGTCGCGCCCAACCGGCGAGTTCGCGCGCACTCGTTTTCCCGCGCTCGAGGCGGTTCGCTGACCGGGTGGTGACGCATCGCGACTGGGCTGTGTCACGAGGCTATCAACTCACTCTCCCAGTGTGGGAGACCTACCAGCTCTTTCTCCCAGTGGGGGAGTAACGACCGGACGGGAACCCGATGTTCCGCATCTTGCCTCCTCATGCTTTGCCCACTACCCGTGCTGATCTGCGGTTCTGTCCGGCCGTCGGGGAGGCCTTCGCCGCACTGGCCGTGATCACTCCGGCGTGGTCGGACTATGAGGCGCTGGAGCAGGTCCGGTCCGTTACCCTGCCGGAGGAGACCGCACCACTGCACCCGGCAGCGCGCACGTTGGCCGGGGCACTGGACCACGCGTTCGAGATCCAGCGCGTGAGCGGGACGACAGCGCTCGTGCACAGCGTTCTCACGGCCTACCGCATCCTCCTGGAGGAGGCGATCAATGGCGGCGTGTCCCTGACCCCACGCCAGTGGGGGACATTGCGCCTGGCGTTCTCGGCTCTGTGCCGATTCGCGGTGGACGGCACCCCGCCGCCGGTGGCCGCGGCGCTGACCTGCCGGGTCATCGCCCCCCACGGTCACCGCGACTCATTAGGCAGGTGGATTCGCGGACACCATGTGTTCATCGTGCTGCTGCAATGGATTTCAATCGCGCTGCACGTCATGGTGAGCCATGTGGCGTCGGGCGAGATTCGCCGCGCGCGTGATGCTTTGGCCACCGCATGTTTGCTCATGCGTGGCTCAGCCATGGCTCTTCGGTTCACCGGAGATTTTCCGTCCGGCGACTACGAACAGCACATCCGTCCCACGCTGCTGCCACCGGCAGCTCCGCCGAAAATGACCGGACTACATTGGGCTGATCACCGGTATCTGGCACGCAGCCTGACGACGGCAAGTCCGGTGCTGGCCGATCCGCCGCATCAGATGCTCGCGTGGCGGAATGCGTTTCACCGGGCATTGCAGGACACCTACGAGTCCCACAAATTCGTATGCGCCGAATTCCTCGGACCCAGCGGAAGCACGCCCGTGTCGTCGGCATCCGGCTCGACGCCGATCGGCATGCTCAACCGCCTGAAAATTCACCGAACACAATTGGCAGTGAACCCTACGCGGGCTCCACGAGACACGGCTCTGCCCGAGTAATCACCATGAAGAACTTCGCAACGTCGAACGAAACACTGCACGCGACTGTCGTACGTGGCCTGACTTCGTCGGACAAGTACATACCGACCACATGGGTGTTCGATACCCGCGGTGGGGATCTTTACGAACACGCCATCACCGTGCCCGAATACTACTTGTCCGTGGCCGAGACGCGTCTGTTGACGGTCAGTGTCGCTGGCATAGCGGATGCGACCCGTGCCCGGACTCTGATCGACCTGGGGTGCGGCGCCGCGTCGAAATGCCGGCCCTTGCTCGAGCAGCTCCATTCGCGCGGCTTGTTGACCTGCTACGTGGCGTGGGATATCAACGAGGACGCTGTCGCGCAATCCGTCGAATTCGTGTCCGCCGCGTTTCCCGCGGTGGCCATCGAATCGATCGTGGAGGATTTCCACGAGTCTGCTCGACCGCTGTCGTTCGGTAACCCACAGTTGGCGATCTCCTTGGGGTGCACCTTCGGCAATCTCTCGCCCGGTGAACGCCACGCTCTCTTCAGCTCACTGTGCCGCAGGCTCGGCGCATCCGGCAGTCTGCTGATCGGCGCCGATTTGCTGAAGAATACCGACAAGCTGCTGGGGGCGTACGACGGTACCGCGCCGAGCGATTTGTGGAAGAACGCGTTGGTTCGGGCCAACGCCGAATTGGATGCTGATTTCGATCTGGACAACTTCGTCTACCATAAGCAGTGGAACGCCGCGGCCCGGCAAGTCGACCACTATCTGCGCGCAACCACGTCGCACAAGGTCAGCCTCCGGCGGATGGGAGCGACCATCGGCTTCGCGCGGAACGAACTGATCAAGGTGGCGCACTCGGCGAAAATGTCGGCCCTTGAATGGACGCAGGAGCTGGAGACGGCGTCGTACACGGTGCAACGCTGGTGGATCGACGATCGCGATACCTACGGGCTCTGTCTGGCTCAGGCTCAGCCATTCCGCGGATAGTTGGCAGTCATGTTCGATGTTATCGTCGTGGGTCTGGGCGGAGTGGGCAGCGCTGCAGCCTGCCATCTTGCCCAGCGCGGCTTGTCGGTCCTAGGACTGGAAAAGTATTCGCCCGTCCATCACTATGGCGCCAGCCACGGCGGCACCCGCATTATGCGTCACCTGCAGTACGAGGACCCGGCGTACGTACCGCTGGCGAGACGAGCTTCCGAACTGTGGGAACGTGTGGAGCACGACGCAGGCACGAGAATTTTCTCGGCAATCGGGGGACTGATGGTAGGTCCCGAGAACGGGCCACTGATCGCGGGCGCCGCGAAATCCGCCGCAGAATGGGACCTGCCCTGTGAGTTGCTGGACGCGGCCGACACCCGTCGCCGTTTTCCGACTCTCAATCCCGAGCCCGGCATGGTTGCCGTGTACGATTCCGGAGCCGGGGTTGTGCACCCCGAAGCCGCGGTAGCGGCACATCACATGTTGGCCGAGCGAGCCAGCGCGCAATTGCGTTTCCGGGAACCAGTGCTCGACTGGGCGGCTCGCGGCGACGGTGTCCGGGTGCGGACTGCCAGTGCGGTCTACACCGCCAGCCGGCTGGTGCTGTGTCCAGGCGCGTGGGCCAAACATCTGATCCATGTCGGCATGGAACTGAACGTGGAAACCATTGCTCAATGTTGGTTTCGCCCACGGGACGGGGCCGCGGACTTCGACTATGCGAAACACCCCTCCGTGATCTGGGAATGCGACAACGGCGTCATGTTCCTGTGTTGTCCCGATATGCGGGACGGTCAGGGTGTGAAGATCGGGTTCTCGTTGGGCACACAGGCAGAGGTGCCGGACAACCGAATCGCCCGTGCGGCGGATATTCAGCAGATACGCCGGTACCTGCGCAACCGCATGCCGTCGGTGGCCGGTGCGGTGCGACGGCATGCGACGTGTGTCGACGGCACGACGGCGGATCAGCATTTCGTGGTGGCGCCGCACCCGGATCATCCGAACGTGATCGTGGGATGCGGGTTCTCCGGCCACGGATTCAAGTTCGTCCCGGTTCTCGGGGAGATCTTGGCCGATCTGGCGAGTGCCGGGACAACAACGCACCCGATCGACCTGTTCGACCCGCGACGGCCGCGAACACTGAGGATCGGACACGAACTGCCGAAGGGATGACCTCCGATGGCCGACATCGCGGACCGAGCGAGTGTGCAGTTGCTGGCCACCGACCTGGCCGAGGCGGTGATGCCGTATTTCAGCCCGGGTGGCGCCCGGGTACGGCTCGGCGTGAACACCACCGGCTACGACGACACCGCGGCCGAACTGGAGGCGTTCGCCAGGCCGCTGTGGGGACTGGCTCCGCTGGCCGCGGGCGGCGGGGACTTCACGCACTGGGAGACCTATCGCCGCGGCCTCGCGTCCGGCACAGACCCGGCCCATCCGGAGTACTGGGGTCGGCCCGGTGACCGCGATCAGCGGATCGTCGAGGCGGCGGCATTGGGTTTCGCGCTGGCCCTTGTGCCGGAACAACTCTGGGATCCGCTGACCGGGCCGCAGCGTGATCGGGCCGCTGCGTGGCTGTCCTCAGTGCTCGACTGCGCGACCGTCGAGAACAATTGGCGATTCTTCCCGGTGCTGGTCGGGCTGGGCCTGGACCGGGTCGGCGTGCGATACGAACGCGCGGCCAACGTGGCGCGCCTGGACTGGCTGGAGAGCTGCGCGCTCGGTGACGGCTGGTACGCCGACGGGCTCACCGAACGACGCCGCGACTACTACGTGTCCTTCGCGATGCACTTCTACGGGTTGGTGTACGCGGCCCTGGCCGGGGAACGCGACTCCGCACGCGCCGAACGGATGCGTGCGCGGGCGAGCGCGTTCGCCGCGGATTTCCGGCACTGGTTCGCCACCGACGGCGCGGCTGTTCCCTTCGGCCGCAGCCTCACCTATCGGTTCGCCCATGTCTCGTTCTGGGGTGCGCTGGCCTTTGCCGATGTAGAAGCGCTGCCCTGGGGTGAGGTCAAGGGATACCTGCTGCGCAACCTGCGGTGGTGGCGCGACCGTACGATCACGACGGCCGACGGGCTCCTGTCGGTGGGATACGGCTACCCGCAGCCCTTGCTGGCCGAGCAGTACAACGCCCCCGGATCGCCGTACTGGGCGATGAAGGCGTTTCTTCCGCTGGCCCTGCCCGCCGACCACGCCCTGTGGACGGCTCCGGAGCAGCCCGCCCCCCAGCTGCCGGAAACCAGTACCCAACCGCACGCGGGTGTCGTGCTGATGCGTTGCGAGCAGGGGCGGCAGGCGATCGCGCTCGGTTCCCTGCAGTACCACCAGTGGGCGCGGCACAGCGAGGCGAAGTACGCGAAGTTCGCGTACTCCTCGTGGTTCGGCTTCAGCGTGATGTCCGGCGCGCACGGCCTCGCGCAGGGGGCGTTCGACAGCACGCTGGCGCTCAGCGATGACGGTGGCGAGCATTACCGGACCCGCGAGGTGCCGCTGGATCCGGTGGTGCACGACGGCTTGGTGTACTGCCGCTGGCGGCCGTGGCCGGACGTCGACGTGGAGACCTGGGTGCAGGCCGATCCGCCGTGGCACGTGCGCGTGCATCATATCCGCGGTCCGCGCGCGCTGGTCACTGCGGAGGGCGCGTTCGCGGTGGACCGCGACACTGTCGCAGGTCCGCCGACCACCTCGGCCGGCCCGGGGCACGCCCGAATCTCCGGTCCCACGGGACTGTGCGTGATCGACGACCTCGACGGCGATCGAACCGGCCAGCTCGTGGCGGCCTTTCCCGGCACGAACGTCATGGCCCGCCGCACTGTGATCCCCACCCTGCTCGGAACCCACCCACCCGGCGAGTTCTGGCTTGCCTGTGCGGTTCTCGGCCTCGCCGATGCCGTCGGCGGTGGCGACGGTGACGGCTGGCCCCAGCCGCCGAGGCGCCCCGAGCGGTCCATGTTGCTGGCCGCGCGGTCGACGCCGGACGCCTGACGATCGGCGTCCTTTACACCGCTGATCCAGTGTTGTTGCTACCCAGGGCTTCCCACAGTTCGCTGCGCGAGATCGGCATGCGGTCGATCCGCAGCCCCACGGCGTCGTCGATCGCCGACGCCACCACGGCAAGCACCGGCAGGGTGCCGGCCTGACCGACCCCGGTGACCCCGATCGGGTTCGCCGGGCAGACGTGGTCCGGTACACGTGCCAGCCGCACCGGGGGGATCTCCGCCACGCTGGGCAGCAGATACTCCGTCAGGGTCGGAGTGACCAGGCGCCCGTCCGCGTCCAGCGGGAGACGCTCGTAGAGCGCCTCGCCGAGACCGTGGGCGATGCCGCCGAGCACCTGTCCGTCCACGATCCCCGGATCGATGACCGTCCCGCAGCCGGTCACGGCGACGTAGTCGACGATCTCGATCCCGGCGGTCGCCACATCGATCTCGACCACGGCGGCGTGCACCCCGTAGCCAACGGCGGAATCCGCTGCCGTGTAGTAGGCGGTGGCGGCCAGGCCGGGGTGCTCGCCGTCCGCCAGCGGCAACGGATCGTCGAGATCGCCGGTGTCATGGGCGAATTGGACGAGCACGGGGTGGCACAGCCGGGCTATCGCGGCCAGGTTCAGCCGGTCGTGTGGGCGGGACCGCGAGACCACCACGCCGTCGCGCAGATCCAGGTCGACGATGTCGCAGGCCAGCTGGTGCGCGGCGGCTCGCAGTGCTTTGTTTCGCACCTTGTGGCACGCAATCGCCACGGCCGAGCCAGCCATGACCGCACTCCGGGAGGCCACCGTGCCAGGGGTGAACGGGAATCGCTCGATGTCGCCGCAGGTCACATGGACCCAATGTGGCGACACACCGAGTTCGTGGGCGGCGATCATGGCAAGGGTCGTGTGCTGGCCCTGGCCCTGGCCGGTCAGCCCGACGAACACGTGGACGGCGCCATCCGGGTCGACCCGGACGTGGGCGCCCTCGTAGGGGCACGGCCCCCGCCCAGTCCGTTCGACGTAGCAGGCCAACCCGACCCCGAGGTGCCGGCCGCGGGCGCGTGCGGCCTCGCGTCGCGCCTCGATCGTTGCCCAGCCCACGAGGTCCGTGGCCTGCCGCAGCGCGGAGGGATAGTCGCCGCCGTGGTGGGGGATCGGGCCGGGATAGGGCAGGTCCACCGGGCGGATGAGGTTGATGCCGCGGACCGCGGCGCGGTCGCGTCCCAGATGCGCGGCGATCGCATCCATGGTCCGTTCGATCACGAACATCGCCTGCGGTTTGCCGGCGCCGCGCACCGGGGTGACCGGCGGCATGGTCGTATACAGGACCTCGCACTCGATCCGGACAGCGTCGATGCGGTACAGGCCGCACAGGTGATTTGCGGTGTTGACCGGCACCCGGATCCCCACGGGTGTGTAGGCCCCGGCGTCGTGCCAGAACCGCACGTCCAGGGCGAGTACCCGCCCGACATCGTCGAATGCCACCCGCACCTTGTGGAGCTGCCCGCGCTCATGTGTCGAGGCGAAATGCTCTTTGCGGTCCTCCACCCACTTCAGCGGTCGGTCCAGTCGTCGCGCGGCCCACGCCACCAGGACCTCCTCGTGCCACGGGTGCACGCTTTTCACGCCGAATCCGCCGCCCACGTCGGGGGCGATCACCTCGAGCCTGGACTCCGGGAGGTCCAGGTGGTCGGCCAGCAGTCGCCGCAGACTCGCCGGGGTCTGGGTGGCGGAGTAGACACGCAGGCCTTCGTCGGTTGGGTGCGCGTAGACGCCCCGCATCTCCATCGGAGTGGACGCGGTGCGCTCCACGTCCAGCTGCACGGTGAGGGTGTGCGGTGCGGTCGCGAGCACCGCCGCAGCGTCGCCGTGGACCTGGATGAAGCGCCCGGCGATGTTTCCGGGAACATCGGCATGCACCAGCCGGTTGGCTGCGCGGGCGGCCTCGATGCCCACTACGGGCGGCGTCGGGTCGTAGGTCACCTGGACCCGGTCGCGGGCGTCCTCGGCGACGTACCGATCCTCAGCCACGATCATGACCACCGGCTGACCGGCATGGTGCACCTCGCCGCCGGCCAGCGGGCGCGATGTCCGCGGCTGTGTCAGCGCCGCGTGGGGTTCGAGCTGCGGCAGTGGTGCGGCTATCGATTCCGGCAGGTCCTCGAACGTGATGATCGCGATAACGCCGTCGACGGCCCGCGCGCCGGTGCTGTCCACGTCTACGATCCGGGCGTGCGGATGGGGAGACCGGACGAACACCACAGCTGGTGCACCATGCCCGAGGTCATCGAGATACCGGCCGCGTCCCGTGAGCAGCCGCTCGTCCTCACTGCGGGTCATCGTGGCGCTCCACGCGCAAGATGGCGGCGGCGCGCAGCGCCGCGGTCACGATCGGCCGGTAGCCCGTACAGCGGCAAAGGTTTCCGGCGAGCACATCCTCGAGGTCCTGCGTGGACGGGCGGGGATTGTCGCGCAGATACGCCACGAGGGTCGTGAGGACGCCCGGGGTGCAAAATCCGCACTGCAACCCGTGCTCGACCTGCATGGCCTGCTGCAGTGCCCGCAGGGCAGGCCCGGCCAGCCCTTCGACCGTGGTGATCGCGTACCGCTGTGCGGCGACGGCCAGTAGCAGGCACGAGCGCGCCGGTGCGCCATCCACCAGCACCGTGCAGGCACCGCACACGCCCTCCTCGCAGCCGACGTGGGTAGCGGTCAGCCCGAGGTCGTGGCGCAGACAGTCCGACAGCAAGCGTCGGTCGCAGACGCGCACCAGGTGCGCCGCGCCGTTGACCCGCAGCGTGATCACGTGGGCGTCATCAGGCATCGTTGGGCTCCGCAAGCGCATGTGCCGTGGCCGCACGCAGTGCGCGGGTGGTCAGCACGTCGACCAGGTGACGGCGGTAGGCGGCGGTCGCGTACCGGTCGCCGACGGGGTGGATCTGCTCCCGTGCTCGCCGGCCTGCTGCGATCCACTCCACCCGGGTCGCGTCGCTGTCGATCGCGGTCTCGGTGAGATCCAGGGTGGGGGGCGTCACCGCGATGCCCATATATGCCACCCGCGCCCGGCCGATGCGCCGCTGTGCGGTGAGCGTGACGGCCGCGGCGACCCCGACGATCGCCCGCCCGACCCGACGCCGCCGGCTCACCTCCACCACCGCCGTTCCCGTCCCGGGTGGCGGGCGCCGAATCAGCGCCGACACCACCAGATCTCGCGCGCCGACGCCGTCGGCGAGGAACACCTCGGCGGGCACGGTCCTGGTCCCCTCGACGCCCGCCACCTGCACGCTGCCCCCGGCCAACGCCAGCGCCGCCCGCAACTCCGCCGAGGGCAGTCCACCGACGAGGCTGCCAACAATGGTCCCGCGACTGCGCACCGCCGGCACCGCTACCAGGCATAGCGCCTGACGCAGCAACGGCAGCACGCCGATCACCTGCCTGTCGTGTTCCACATCGGCTTGGCGAGCCACCGCGCCGAGGCGTACTCCCGCCGGCTCCAGTCGCACATAGTCCAGACTCGCGATCCCGTTGATGTCGACCACGTGTCCCGGAGTCAACTGCCGCGTGATCAGCAGCGGCATCAGCGACTGTCCGCCGGCGAGGATCGCCGCGTCGTCGCCCAGCGCCGCGAGGACGTCCACCGCCTCGGTCACAGTGGTCGGCGCGTGATACCGCAGTGCTGGTGGTGCCATGCGGCAACCGTCGTGCAGTCCGCTGACAGCGGCGTGACGCCGGCCCATCGCGGACCGTCAGGGGAACGTCAGCCGCGACGCCTGTGCCGTCACCAACAATCACACCTGCCACGTTCCGCCGAGACAGGAGCCACACGTGCGAGTGCTGTGCACCGTGACGGGGTCACCGTCACACGGACGGGCCATGCTCCCGATGGCTCGTGCCCTCGTCCGAGCCGGGCACGAGGTGGCCGTGGTCACCTCGGAGTATGTGGCCGAGACGTTCGCCGGCGAGCCGATGCGCGTGCATCCCGTCTTCCCTACCATGGCGCAGGTGCTGCGCGGCATGCGCGCCGGACTGTCCGAAGTACTCACGCAAGACCTCACCCCCTACCTGGAGACGGTCCACTTCGTCGGCGGCCCGCACGTAACGGCCGCGTTCCACGCGATCATGCCGGTGGCGCGGGCCTGTGCCCCGGACCTCGTGCTCCGCGACGGCGCCGACCTGGCCGGGTGCCTGATCGCGGAAGCACTTGGCGTGCCGCACCTTTCGGCACCGTCGGGCGCCACCAACATCCTGGACCCAGAAGGGGTCCTGCCACTGGTGAGCGCCCGCCGTGCCGAGGTGGGGTTGCCTGCGCAGGACGCGATGGCCATCTTCCGGTATGGCCGCCTGGATGCCATGCCGCCCCAATACTCGTGCGCCCGGTACGAAATACCACTGCCGTACGCCTACCGCCAGCCACTGTGGGAGTACGACGGCAGCATGCCGGAGATACCCACTGATAAACCGCTGGTGCTCGCCACCTTGGGTACCGCGCTGCCGATGTTCGCCGAGATCCGTCGGCAGGGACTGCCCGATGACGAGCACACTCCGCGTATGCGAGAACCGTTGCGCGCCATCATCGAGGGACTGTCCCGGGTGGACTGTCATGCTGTGGTGGCCACCGGCGGCACCCCGGTCGATGACGTCCCGGTCGGCGCGAATGTGCACCTGGTCGACTGGATTCCGCAACGGCGTGCCCTGCAGCGGTCACACCTGCTGGTGACCCACTGTGGATACAACTCGGTCCGTGAGGCGTTCAGTGCCGGGGTGCCGATGGTCGCGGTACCGCAGTTCGCCGACCAGGCGCATCATGCGGCCTTGATCGAAGGGTTCGGCCTGGGGCGGCGTGCCGAGCAGACCGCGGACGGTGTCGCCGGGGCGTGTCAGCGGGTGCTGGCGGATGAAACCATCCGCGAGCGGATGCGCAGCGCACATGGTGCGACGCTGGCGCTGCCCGACGAGGACGGCATCGTGGCGCAGCTGGAGAACCTGGTCACACCGTGAGCCGTGGGGAGAACACGTCGATCCAGGTGGCGATGTCCAACGCATGATCGATGCCGTTGCGGGCGGTGGGTGACAGACTCTCCGGCGGGTGCCGCACGACCCCGTGCAGCCAGCCCCGGTCCACGATGTCCCACACCGAATGGTTCGGCTGTGCCAGCACCTCTCGGGCCTGCTGTTGCAGCGCACGGGCATACCCCGTGTCTTGCGTGGACGGATACGGGCTCTTCTTGCGCCGCAGCACCGGCTCCGGCAGTACCTTGCGCGTCGCCGCGCGCAGCAGGCTTTTCTCCCGGCCGTCGAACACCTTCATGTGCCATGGCGTCCCGTACACGTATTGGACCAGGCGGTGGTCACAGTACGGCACCCGCACCTCCAGCCCGACGGCCATGCTCAACCGGTCTTTGCGGTCGAGCAGGTCCCGCAGGAACCTCGTCAGCGTCAAGTAGTAGCGGGCACGCATGCGCCGCTCGGTTGCGGTGTCCTCGGACAGGCTGTCGATCTCCGCCAATGCGGTGGCGTACTGGTCCCGGCTGTACTGGGCGAGATCCAGCTTGCGGGCGAGGTCTGGGTGGAGCATGTCGGTGGGGTCCGGCCAGCGCATGGACGGGCCCATCGCAGGCAGCCACGGGAAGGTGTCGTCGTCGCCGTCGGGTGCGGTATGCAGCCACGGATAGCCGCCGAACACCTCGTCGGCCGCCTCACCGGACAGCGCTACCGTCGAGTGCTCGCGGATCGCCCGGAACAGCGCCAGCGATGACATGTCCAGGTCGGCCAGTGGGACCGGGAGTTCGCGCGCGGTGATCACCTCGGTGCGCACCGCCGGGTCGGTCAGACCCGCGGTGTCCAGCACGACCTCGCGGTGCACCGATCCGACATGGTCCGCCACCAGATGTACGAAGGGGGTGTCGCGGGCCGGGCGCACGACGTCACCGCGGAACGCGTCGGCGTGTCCGGCGAAATCGACGGAAAAGGTCCGCACCCGCTCCCGCTGTGCGGTGAGGTGCCGGGCCGACAGAGCCGTGATCGTGCTGGAATCCAAGCCACCGGACAACAGGACACACCTGGGGACGTCCGCGGTGAGCTGCTGGGTGACGACCTCGTCGAGCAGGCCACGGATGGTGTCCACGGTCGTCGCGCGATCGTCGGTGTGCTCGTCGGTGCGCAGCCGCCAGTATGTGCGCTCACGCAGACCCTCACGGGTGATGGCAATCATGGTGCCGGGCAGCACGTCGCGCAGGCCGGCCCACATGGCGTGCCCGGGTGTGTGGGGTTTGAACGCCAGCATTTCCCGGAGACCGTCGATATCGACCCGCCGCGCGGGCAGCGGATGGGCGAAGATGGCCTTGGGTTCGGAGGCGAACAGCGCGCCGTGCTCGGTCGGCCACACATACAGCGGTTTCACGCCCAGCCGGTCCCGGACCAGCAGCAGCCGCTCCACGCGCGCGTCCCAGATGGCCATGGCGTACATGCCGGTCAGCCGGTCGACGAAATCGTCACCCCACTGGAGGTATGCGTGCAGGACGACTTCGGTGTCGCACAGAGTGTCGAACCGATGCCCGTGGGCCCGCAATTCGGCGCGCAGTTCCCGATAGTTGTAGGTCTCTCCGCTGTAGACCATCACCACGGGGCCGTGCGGCGTGCGGACGCTGACCGGTTGGGCACCGCCGTCGACATCGATCACCGCGAGGCGACGATGACCGAGTGCCACCCGGTGATCCATCCACAGACCGTGCCCGTCCGGACCGCGGGGCGCCAGGGTCTGGGTCATGCCGGCCAGCGTTGGTCCCTCGCCGGTCAGGTCACGGTCGAACGCCAGCCACCCGGTGATTCCGCACATGGCTAGTCCGTCTCGTCGCGTGACAGCGCGGTGTCCTGGCGCAGGATCGCGAGATAGGTTTCCCGCAGGGGTGGGGTTGGTTCGACACCGTACAGGGCTCGGAGGCGATCACGGAGGCACCAGTAGACCTCGAGCGCTTCGGCTTGGCGGCCTGCCGAATACAGCGCCGTCATGTAGAGCTGGTGGAAATACTCGCGATCTCGGTGCCGGTCCACCAGCATCGAGAGCTCCGGGATGAGCTCGCGATGCCGGCCGGCACGCAGCTCGGCCTCCAGGACTCGCTCGGTCAGCAGCGACCGCTGCTGCTCCAGATGAGTGCGCTCGGTCGAGCCGAGAGCCCCGAGCTGCACATTGATGAAAGCGTCCGTATCGGTCCACAACGCCAGCGCGCTGCGGCCGACACCGATTCCGTCCGGTGACCCGGTGCCGAGCAGGTGCAATGCGCGTTGCGTCAGCTGCCGGAACTCCGCCACATCGAAATCGGTATCGCCGAGGTCCAGCCGGTACGCACCGGAGGGCCCATGTTCGATCGTGATCTGCTCGCCCCATCCACGGAGGAACTTCTTGAGCCGCATGACACCGGACTGCAGGGCCCAGTCGGGCCGGTGCGGTGGTTGTCCGTCCCACAGCTCCGTGATCAGCTTGTCCGTCCACACGTACGTGCCCGCATTCACCAGCAGCGCCACCAACAGCTTGGACCGCATCGTGGAGGTCAGGATCTCTACTCGATCGCCCCGACGGATAGTCAACGCTCCCAATGCCTGGATACGCAGGGGTGCCTCGCTGGATATTCGCGTCCCTTCCCGGACCAGGGCCAGCGAGGATCGCATTGCCGAAACGGGTTGGGCCGAGTCGCTCATCCAGGACCCCGGTGCGCCGAAAGCGGGCGAAATATTGTTGTGCACCATCACATCTGATGTCCTGACCAGCTAAACAAGCTCAGACCGAATGGTCTGCGGGATTGATGATAGCTGCGGCGCCGCTGCAATGTTTGCTACTGCTGGGAACTCTGTGGCCGCTCGGAACTCCTCCGGAAGCCGGTGCTTTGCCGGGTCGCGCGGGCTTCATCGCGGTAGCCACGCCATTTGTCGGCCATGAATCCGGTCGGTGACGTCGTCGAGAATGTTGCGGGCCGGTACCGATCAGCTCCAACACCATGTCGCTGGCGATCAACCGGCCGGTTGCTCGGTGCCCGCGGTCACACCGGCGGCCTGCGCCGCGGAAACCGGCAGGGTGCGCTAGATCCACGGATCATCGACCGTGGCACCGAACTCGGCACGCCCCACCTGGCTGAGCACCCGGGGCCAGTCGTTGACCACGTGCACGCTGCCCGCGTGCACGTGTCGCCAGAAGCTCGCCATCGGGCCTGCCGAGGACAACGCGGTGGCCCCGGATCGGGTGAACAACTCCTCGACCGCCCGGACAACCCGGTCGGTGCCCAGCGTCTGATCGCGCCGCGTCCGCAGCCGCAAGTGGTACGGGATCCCGTCGCCTCGCTGCGCATACGCCAGTTGCTCGGCGATGTTGTGCTCCACCTGGAGGGTCGCCGCGTCGATGTCGGACGCGGCGCGCATCGACCGCACGTGCACGAACGGGTCGTCGACAGCGTGCTTTCCGTCCGAGATCCGCACCCGTGACCGGACCCAGTCCGTGTGCTCCTGGTAAAAACCTTCCGCCGCCCCGATGATCGACATGGTGATCGTCGTCGGGAAGACGCTACCCATGGCCAACCGATACAACGGAGCGTGATTGACCTGGTGGCCGGGACCGCGCAGTTGTGTCCAATCCCGCGCACTCAACACTCGGTGATCGGGCACGAACGCGCCCTCCACAACGATGTCGTTGCTCCCGGTGCCACGCAGACCGACCGAGTCCCACACGGCGTGAACCGTGTAGTCACTGCGCGGTATCAACAGGGTCAGGTACTCCGGGTCCGCACCTTCACGAGTGCACATCGCACCGAGCAACGCCCACTGGCAGTGGTCGCAACCGGACGAGAAACTCCACCGTCCCCGCAGCTCGTATCCACCGCGGACAGGGCACACTTGCCCGATGGGAGCGTACGAGGAACTGACCAGCGTGTCCGGGTCGTCCCCCCAGACGTCGTCCTGTGCCTGTGGGGAGAACAACGCGATCTGCCACGGGTGTACCCCGACGATGGCGGCCACCCAGCCGGTATTCGGGCAGGCGGACGAAATCCTCCGGACGATCCGATAGAAGTCCAGCGGATTGGACTCGTAGCCGCCGACGCGCGCGGGTTGCAGCATTCTGAAGAAGCCCGCGGAAATCAGCGCCGACATGGTCGGCTCGGGCACTCGCGCGGCCCGGTCGGTATCGTCCGCACGATCCCGGATGAGCGGCAGCACCTCGCGGACCAGTTCGAACACGGTCTTGCTGTGCATATTCCCCCTCGACGGTGACGGGCGTGATCCTGGCAAGCGTGATCGTCGATGCGGTCGCTGGCGTGCGCGTGACGCGACCGTTGGCGGCCCGCGACTCGGCGCGCATCACCCAATGGTCAGCGCGTCGCACCACTGTGTCGGCATGCCGGTATTCGGGCTGACACAGGGTGAGCGGGTCGTCGTCGTCGCGCCGCATCCCGATGACGAAACCATCGGCCCTGGTGGCACGATCGCGCGGATGACTGCCGAGGGCCTGCAGGTGCACGTCCTCTGCGTCACGGTCCGTGCCAACGGCGGGGTGGCCGACCCGCAGGAGCGGGTCACGGAGTTCGAACAGGCGTGCGCGGCGCTCGGCGTGACGACCGCCGCGGTCGTCTGGATCGATCAGGCCGGCGACATGGACATCACGACTCGGCAGCGCCGGCTGGTCGACGTGATCACAACCCACGAGCAGGCGTCGCTGGCCGCGGTGCGTCCCACCGCCCTCATGATCCCGGCGGAGGCCGGATACCACCAAGATCATTGCGCGGTCTTCCGCGCTGGGTTCGCCGCCGCGCGGCCACGTCCCTCGGTGCCCACCCCGCGGGTGGTCCTGGGGTACCGCGGAGTGGAGGAGCACTGGTCGCCCACCCACAACGCGTGGCCGATCACGGTCGACACCACCGACTTCTGGGCCACCAAAGAGCAAGCCCTGCGCTGTTATCGGTCCCAGATCCGGCCTGATGGCCAGCCCCGATCCCTGGAGCACATCCGGCTCGTCGACGCCGCGGTCGGAGCAGGCTACGGCCTCCGCTACGCCGAGTTGTTCCGCCCGTACCGACTGGCGTGGTGATCATGACGCACGCAGCACACGAGAAGGTGACCGTCGTCGGGATCGGTTACACCGGCCTGCCGCTGGCCGTGGCACTGGCACATGCGGGTGACCACGTGTGGGGTGTGGACGTCGACCGACGCCGGGTGGCCGCGGTCCAGCATGGAGACAGTCCGGTCGACACGGTCACCGCCGCGGAAATCCGGTCCGTGGCCGGCCATCTGCATCCCACCACCGACCCCGGCGTGCTGGCGGACAGCGCGATCGTCGTCGTGTGCGTGCCGACGCCGGTCCACGAGACGGACAACACCCCTGATCTGCGCCCACTGATCTCGGCGGTCACCACGATCCGCGACCACCTGCGTCCGGGACAGCTCGTCGTGGTCGAGTCCACCGTGCCCCCGGGCACCACCGTCGATCTGCTGAGGCCGATCCTCGAAGAGTCGGGTCTGGTCGCCGGAATCGACTTCAACCTGGCGTACTCGCCGGAACGCATGGATCCGGGCAACACCAGGTTCCGGCTGACAACGACTCCCCGCGTAGTCAGTGGGCTGACCCCGGCCTGCCGCGACCGAGCCGCGATGTTCTACCGGCGGGTGGTCGCGAACATACACACCACAGTCGGAATTGCCGAAGCGGAAACAACGAAGATCCTCGAAAACGTCTTTCGCCAGGTGAACATCGCCTTGGTGAACGAATTTGCCCAGGTATGCCATGAGCTGGACATCGATATCTGGGATGTCATCGCCGCGGCAGCCACAAAACCCTACGGTTTCATGCCGTTTCGGCCAGGCGCGGGTGTCGGCGGGCACTGCATTCCCGTCGACACCCTGCTGATGATCCACCACACCACCACCCGGCTGGGCCGGGCGCTGCGGCTGGCGGAGACGGCGCACGCCATCAACGCCGACATGCCCAGATGGGTGGCCGATCGCATCGTCAAGGACCTCGACGACCGAGGCGTGACACTGCCCGACGCCACCGTCCTGTTGCTCGGCGTCACCTACAAGCCCAACGTCGCCGACACTCGCGGAACGCCCGCCATCCCGCTCACCGAGGAGCTGCTGCGCCGCGGCTTGACGGTGACCTATCACGACCCGTACATCCCTGAGCTGCGCTGGGCCGGACAGCGGTTGCGCCGCTGCGACGATCTCGCCGCTGCCGTCGGCTCCGCGGATCTCGTGGTCGTAGTCCAACGTCACAGGGACTACGACGCGCAGACGCTGGCCTCGGCCAGAAGGCTGTTCGACGCCACCGGACCGGCAACCGACCACCACCGCGGCACCGCGCAGGGTTGATCCCCACAATCCGGCATGCTTCCCGGCTGCTGTATGTGCTGCTTACTCTCTGCGTACCAATGCCCGCTGGCCAACTCGCACCGCAGCTTGTCGCCGCCGTCACCCCAGATTCGCGCAACGATTACTACTCGCCTCGATCCCCCTTTGTTGGGAGCGGGCGTGCGCTGAGGATGACGTCAATGCAGTCGATCACCTCGTCCCTTGGCATCGATGGTGGGCTGATGCCGCCAAGCCTTTTGGTAGTGACTCCACAGGTCTTTCGTGTCGCCGGAGGAGCGCCAGTCGATAGTGTTTCCCAAAGTAGAGGTGAAACCGAAAATAACTGCCCGCCTTGCAGCGGGAACGATCTCGGACATCGTTGTCGAGAAGATTTCCCTGAAAGATCACAAACTACGCATCGACATCGTTCGAACCAGTATCAAGGCGGATGGCTGCCTGACCGGACTCACACTCCGTTCCTACGTGATCGTGACGTTCACCGACAACGTTCCCACGTCGGGTTTTTCAGGACGTAGTGGCGGCCGAGCCGGTGTGTCGTGCGGTTCTCGCCGAAGGCTTCGGTATCGTCACCTTCCACGGCGAGGACGCCAGTGACCTCGAAGGCGCCGTGGTGGTCGCTTTCGTCCCACTGTGGCAGCCCGTCGAGGTACACATGCGTGTTTCGACCGCACCGCAGCACGGCCCCGGCCATGGCGTTCTCGGCGATGCCGTAGAGCACGACCTCCTCGTCGAGATAGTCTGCGAAATCCACTCTGTCCTCCTGGCCGCGGCTATGGTCGGTGGTTTCAAGGCATGTCCCGCACGAATGCAATGCAGACCACCGAACTGTCGAAATCGGGATAACCGGTGAAGAATCTCTCCGGTCCGCTCTGGTAGACACGCATCGGATCCTCAGGGTCGGTACGCTCGGCGTGATTGGCATGCCACCAGCTTCCGCTGCCTTCGTCATACCATCCGTAGTCGAACTTTATGAACCCGGGCTTACCCTGGAAGAGGTCCTTGGACATGTCGACCTGCCCGGTGTGGGGGTGGGGGGCGAACCTGTCCGGATTCGGAAGCACCGACGAGGTCCCCAGCGGGTGCCCGAGGATGGTTGTGGCTGGTTTTCCGTCCAAGCCCAGCTTCTCTTCCTGGCCCGACCAGAAGTGTTTGGCGAATATGTGTGCGCGCACGTTCGACAGATCACCGGAGGGTAGCGCGTCGGTGACCCCGCGCAGCGGGGCGAGGTGTTTGTCCGCGCGTACCAGCTCGGCGAATTTCGCGGCGTCTGCAGGCCCGGTGGCGAGGATGTCGTTGAATTTCGCGGCGTACTCGGATACCTGCTGGAAACCTGCTGTCCACCGACGGCCTTGGCGGCATCTCGGGCCTCGAGCAAGGCGGTGACCTGCTCCGCCCCGATGCGGGCCCAGTACTGCCGCGTTGTCGTTTTGGCCTGCTCGTATTCGTCTTCCAACTCTTTGATCTTCGCCTGTAGGCGCGGCACGGTGAATGAGTCCTGACCCGCGCCCGGCTTCTTCAACTCGGTCTCGAGGTCCTGTCGCGCCCGAGTCAGATCGCGCCGTAATCTGTTCACCGCGTCGTTGGCGATCTCCCCGGGGCCGAGCACCTTCTCGGTCTCTGCGACCAAGCGATGGGCTCGCGCGTCGGCGAATGCCAGATTCGTCGGAGGAACCTCGATGCCGGTGCGGCCCAGGCGCACCATGGTCAGTCCGATACAGCCCAAGTCGACCGTCTTGACTTCGGCCTGGGTGAGCTTTCGCCCGATTCGGTCCTCGAAGGACTCGATATAGTCCTGTTTAGTGTGGACACGTCGCTCCGCGGCGGCCACCGGCCGGTCGAACAGGACGGAGGCCGGCGCGGGGACCGGCGACGCACTCTCCGAGACATCGCGGCCAGCCGCCCTCACGGGGTTGGCGCCATCTCTGTCGGTGGTGAGTGCTTCCTCGACACCGCGGTTGAGCGTGCGTGCCGTTGGCCTGAGTATGGTTTCAACGGCACCTTCTACCGCCCGAACGGTCGCACCCGCTAACCGTTCGGTGGCCTCCCGCATCACACGCCCGGCCTCACTCACCCGCTGACGACCTGTCCTCCCACAGCTCCGGCGTCGAGCATACGTGCGGGGGGCAAATCTGAGGCAAACCTCAGAAATCGCGCCGGGTGTAGCACCGCGCTCGGTATCGGGGAATAGCGAGCACGGCCGGAATCTGGGAGGAAGGGAGAAGCCCGAGAATGGCCAACAGAGCCCCTCCCGAAGCCGAGGCTACTTCCGCGCGACACGCCAGTCGCAGCGAAGCGACTCCCAACCATGACCAGCCCGTCATCGCGCCGGGTCCGAACAACCACAGAACATGACGCGCATTAGGTCAGGGGGTAGAGGTCAGTAGTAATCGCACGGAAAAACAACGACGATGGCTTATCAGCAGCGATGTTCGTCACCGTGACCGGCCAAACGCCTGACCACCAACACGGGGTCGCCGTAGTATCGGCCGAAAATCGGGCGGATTTGGCGTAGCCGCTGGTCAGTGGGTGCGGGGAAGCGTCAGGACCGATGAGGCTGGTCAGTTCGCGCATGGCCTGGGGCGAGGGTTTGAAATAGCGGCGCAGGTTCTCGGCCTTGCGGTGACGCGATTTGGCCATCAGTTCGAGCAGGCTCGCGCCGGATTCGCCGAGGTGTGTCAGGCCGGAGTGCCGGAGTTCGTGCAGGTCCCATCCGGTTCCGGGCCCGTCGGTGGCGGTGGCGGCGTCGAGGAGATCGCGGGCCTGGTCGTAGGACAGCGTGCGAGTCCGGTGTCCGGGCAGGTGTCGCGGTCTGCGAGGTATTTCCCTGGTCCGGGTCGGCGGTGGGTCACGAATACCGGTCCACGGCTTCGGCCGCGGAGCAATCGCGGTAGTAGCCGGGCGGTGCCGGCGTCCCAGTAGACCGTTTCGAGGACGTGCTCGTGGTGGGTGGCGCCGCGGCGGCGGGTGCGAGGTTTGGCGCCTTTGGACTTCACCCGGGCGCACCGGCCCGCCAGGTCGAGGTCCTCGATGTTGAGCTGGAGCAGTTCCTCTGTGCGAGCGCAGGTTCATACCGCATCCGCCACAGGGTCTTCTCCCGCAGATGGATCTCGCGACGGGAGATGAGCCGATCGATCGCGGTCCGCGAGCGCACTGGTGTCTCCGAGTCCAGCGGAGTCGATTGCGCGGCCGACGCCGGGACGTCCCAGCCTTGCTCTCGGCACCAGGACAGCCATTTCGCGACCGCGGCGCGGCGCGCGGTCCAGGTGTTGACCGCCGCTTGGCCCCAGAGAGATTCCAGGGCCGCGCCGATCTCGTCGTCGGTGACCGCTCATCGCCTGTGCTGCCCGGACCGCGTCCCATTGCCGCTGCCAATGTAACGGTGCCATCGTGGTGTATCTCGGCCCATGCCTCCCGGAAGGCGTCCGTCCGGCCGTCGCCGCGATTCATCGCCGTAATCCACCGGCGTAGTCCGACCCGGGGGTTGAACGTATTGCCGCCGTCGAGTGGATGCGGGCAATCCGTGCTGGCGTGCTGGACGGCGGACTCGCTCGCCCTCTTCAGTCGGTCTCGGGCGTCCGTAGGGATGGGCGAAGGGATCGAGGTCGATGCGGGTAGTCGGCTTGTCCGCATACATGTACCGGATTGCGTCGTCGAGTGCGGCGCGGATGTGCAACGGATCGTCGACCTCGAGGTAGCCCCACCGACCGAACCGGCCGCCGTTGTTCGCCGCCACACACCACAGGTTGCTGGCGGTGTCTGCCTTGATCTGGCGGGCGCCTTGGTCCTTTCGGCCGCCGGAGACCTCCAGAATCAGGTAGCGCTGTACATCCTCGTCCCGGCGGCGGAGCCGAACGAGGAAGCCCGGCCGGTAACGGCGCACGGCCCCGGTTTAGGGGATGGCGAATTCCAAGCGGTCATTCTTGACATAGGCGGCCACGTCAGCGTGCCGTTCCAGCTCAAGGGCGGCGATCTCCTCCCAGATGTTGCCGGAGCCTCCGCCGCCGGAGTCGAGCACTACATGAGACACTGGCACTTCTCATCCGTCACGTGAGTGGCCTTGGTCGTCTGGAAGCGCACGTCGTCGGCGCTTCCGGGGGGTGGGCAGAATGCACGATCGCGGACCACCGGATCGCGAGAGCGTTCGTTCCAGACGATATGGCCGGTCCGGTGCTGCGCGGCATCCTCGGCGTACACGCCGATCATCAGCCCGGGAAAACGCCGTCGCTGTATCGGACCCTGCTCCCCATCCATTCCCGTGTCGCACGAACCCACTGCGGGACCAGCCACGGCTCGTGCACCTTCTGCGCATCCGAATACAGCGGCAGCAAGGAGTTCACCGCTAGCTTGAACGCCACCTCATTGGATCGTTTGCCGCGCAGATCGTCCAGGGTATGCGCATCTGTGGCACCGATGACACCGGACACCTCTGTGCTGATCTGCTCGTGAAAGATTTTGTGGCATTCCGCCCGACCGTGATCGAACATCTTTTAAGATCTTCGAGAGGTGACGAACCGTTCTCCGAACTGTAGTGTGACTGACCTCCCGATGTGTCCACTCGCGGCCACCATCCGCCGGCGCAGCGCTCGAGGGCCAGTCCGCGAAAGCTCAGATCCGACCCGTGATTCCGGGCCAACTGGAAATCAGGGGCTGATAGCGGGCATCATTTTCGTTCTTCGGTTGCAGTGGTGACGGACGCAATTCTTCCTTCGTGATCGTCTCGACCCCTCGGCAGGTGGCCGCTCTCGGAGTCGCCGTTCGGCGCCTTGCCATCACGCAATGGCGTAGCGGAACCTATCGAGATATTGAAGTCGAATATTAGCCCCCTCTTTAAATCGACTTGACTTGCACGGAATGGGTTCGAGCATTTTTTGTTTCTTGGAAGAATCTGATGCTGCCACTGGTAAACATCCGCATTCGAGTAAGTGCCATGGTAGGCGATCAATTGTGGCCCACGACTTTCCGGTGGCATCCAGGGAAGCCCGGGATCTTGCTCTCGTATCAGGTGAACCATCACGAGTTCTTCGAGCAAGAAGGCCAAAGTTGCACGGTCGTGCTCCTGGACCTCCGCATGGACCAACGCGCTGAATATTGGGTCGGTAGCAATTCTTCTTTCAAGAATTTCAACGCACTTCTGAAAGGTTCTGGCGACTCCCAAGAGAAGATGATTCCACGAGACACACTCCAACACACCAGATTCGACGAGTGCATGTCCCTTTGTTGCTTCGATCCGGCGGAAAGCGTTCTGGTGACCGAGCATCTGCGCAACAGTCCGCCTGTGAACGCTGAACGCGGACTCCTTGCCGTTATTACAGTACAGGCCATCAGTATACAATATGACGATCTTCAACGCGCGCTCGGGATTTGCCGTAAGGAAGGACAGGACCACGTCGTATGTCGCCTGTGGCCCCTGTGAGTTCTGTAGTTTGCTCATGGAAAGCGGCAGGATGAGGGTGGAATTGTTCGGTAGCGGACCGATTTCATCCCCACGCGCTCGAATAATTTTTCCGCTACCATCGGGTGGCGCCACCACATCCTGGTTGATCGGATTCATCTACCCTTACCTTTACCCTTACACTCGCGGCTATATTTTTTGAGGCTCATTAAATGGTATTCGGTCGTACACTGCGAAGAATGCGCCGAGTTCTCGCAGCGGTGGACAATTGGACGTGGCGAAACAATTCATTCGACGCTAGAATTAGCGATAGAAACCGAATCAATGGAAACCTAGGATATGTGTGCGATGATGGTGCTGAATGAAGCTTTTGGCGCACTAGATGTGCTCGACCGACGTGGGCGCCGCCGGATGAACTAACGACAAGTAATTTCACGCAGCGCCAATTTCGTGGTGGACATAGGCTGACAAGTAGCCCGATGATAGCGGAATGTCACAGATGGTGGCAAGCCGCTGTATGCGTCCCGGGGAAGTCGAAGTCTCAATCCGTGAACCCGTTGCTCTGGCGAGGGGGCCCGAAGCTTGTCGGCACTTCCGACGGCAAGCCGCCGACGCGGCGGCCCCGCGATGGAGAGGAATCCGAGTATGGATGATGATCCGGGTAAGTCCCCGGGCGACCGGATCGCCCACCGCCACTCCTGCAGCATGAAATCCCGCTGCACCGCGTCGAGTGCGTGTTGCGCGTCCTGGGCCGCAAGGTGCTGTCGCTGCTGCTGACGGCCGGTCAGGGGGCGGACTGCCCGCAGTTCACCGCGGTGCTCGAGGCGATCTCGGCGCCCCGCCTGGGCGCCGGTCGCCCGCGGACCCGTCCGGACGAGGCACTCGCGGACAAGGCGTACAGCTCGCGCGCCAACCGCTCCTATCCGCGCCGACGAGGAATCACCGCGACGATTCCGGTCCGGGCCGACCAAGCCGCCAATCGGCGCAAGAAGGGTTCTGACGGTGGAAGGCCACCGGTGTTAGACGCCGAACGATATAAACAGCGTCACGCGGTCGAGTGCGGGATCGGACAGCTGAAGGAAAACCGGTTCGTGGCAACACGGATTGGTTCGATCCTGCCTTCTCAGTAACGCCGCCGCATCAGTACCTCGGTGGTGCTACCTAGGCGAAAGATGGCAACCCGCTGCACGCGGCACCTTCTGCGGGGACAGCTGCCGCGCGACCAGTCCGGCTTCCGGGCCACGACACCACCTTCCTCACCGATCCGGCCAACGCCAACCGGCCGGCCAACACCCTGCGCGCGTACCGCGGCGACCTGACCGGCTTCGCCGAGTACGTCGACGGCGGCCTGCCCGGCGTGGACGTCGCCGCGGTGCGCGGATTCCTGTCCGCGATCGCGGATCTCGCGCCGGCCACCGCAAGCGCAAGCGCGCCGCGGTCGCGGCGTTCTGCCGGTGGGCCGTCCGGCACGACCTGCTCGCGGCCAACCCGATGGACAAGGTCGACACGATCACCGTGCCCAAGACGCTGCCGCGCCCGGCGCCAGCCGCCGACATCGCCAAGGTGCTCGCCGCGATCTGCGCGCGCCGCCCACGCAAGGACGTCCCGGTCGACGTCCTGCGGGATCGGGTGCTGTTCGAGACCGCCTACGTCTGCGGCGCCCGGGCCAGTGAGGTGTGCGAGCTGTATGTCGAGGATTTCGACCTGTGCCTGGACGACGAACACGTGCGACTGCACGGCAAGGGCGGCTCGGTGCGCACCGTGCTGGGGTGCCGTTAAGGATCGTGTCAGGAGCGGCAAACGAGCGTTTCGGGTGTGTGCTGGTGGTGTGCGGTGTAGCTTCCGGCGGTGGCTCAGGAGTTGGGTGAGGACGAGCTGATCGATCGTTGGACGCTGGTCGGCAATGAGCTGGAGCTCGTTGCGGGCAAGCGTGGTGCGACGAAGCTCGGGTTCTCGGTAATGCTGCGGTTCTATACCGAACATGGCCGGTTCCCTCGTGGTCGGGGCGAGATCCCAGACAACGCGGTGGAGTACGTGGCGCGGAAGGTCGGGGTTACCCGGACCGAGATCGCTTTCTACGAGTGGTCGGGTCGCACGAATCGGTTCCACCGCAACCAGATTCGCGGTTCGCTGGGATTTCGTGAGTGCAGCGTCGCCGACGCGGACGCTGTCGCGGACTGGCTGGTCGCGCATGTCACCCAGAGCGAACGATCGGCCGAGCAGGTCCGTGTACGCCTTCTGGAGCGTTTTCGTGCCGAGCGGATCGAGCCGCCCACCGGCGGCCGAATCGAGCGCGTGGCTCGGTCGGCATTGAGCCGCGGGGAGGAGCTGCTGTTCGAGCGGGTCGCGTCCCGGCTATCGGACGCGGTGGTTGACCGGATGTTCGCGTTGATCGGTGTTGGTGAGGGTGACGCTGAGATCGAGCACGGTCCGATGGTGTTCGCCGCGATCCGCTCCGATCCGGGCGCGGTCAGTTTGAACACGATGCGGGGGGCAGGGAGCATTCGCCGGAAATCCGGCCCTAAGGATTTATGGCAGATAGCGGCCCACTATCTGCCATAAACTGCGAGTTGTCCTGGCGCGACGGCATCTCCGCGACGGGGCAACTCGGGAAACTATCTGCCGTAGAACGGGGAGGTGGTCGCAGTGGGGACGGTGAGCGCGCTGCCGACACCGGGGTCCGGCTGGCCGACGCGGTGACCATGTTCCTGGACACGAACACCCGCCGCGGCTACGCGGCCGCGTTGGATCGGCTCGTGCGCGACTTCGGCGCGGACACCGATGTGGCCCTGTTGGCCCCTGATCGGGTGTCGGGCTGGTTCGTGTTCGTGTGGGGCGGCAGGTCGCCGAAGACGTTCAACCTCCGGTTGACCGCGTTGGCGTCGGCGCGTGGGTGGTGGCGTGAGCAGGGCTGGCTCGCCGGTGATCCGCTGGTGCGCCTGGCGGCGCGGCCGGCCCCGCCGGACAACAGCCGGGCGATGACCCACGCCGAGGTCGCCGAACCGCTGGACTCGGGCGCGCCGCTGCGGGAGCGCACGTTGTGGACGATGCTGTACGAGACCGCGGCCCGGGCCGAGGAGATCCTGACGCTGGATGTCACCGATCTCGATACCGTGAACCGCTGCGCCATGGTGGTCCGCAAGGGCGGTGCGCGCGACGTCGTCTATTGGCAGACCGGCACCGCCCGGCTGCTGCCCCGGTTGATCGCCGGCCGTAAACGCGGGCCGCTGTTTCTGACCGACCGCAAGGCGAAGCCGTCTGTCGCGTTGTCGGATGTCGACCCGGCCACCCAGCGGGCCCGGCTGTCGTACCGGCGGGCGGCGACGCTGTTCGAGGAACACACAACGGTGATGAAGCGCGGCCCGTTCACGCTGCACCAGCTCAGGCACAGCAAACTCACCCATGCCGCCGAGAACGGTGCGTCCACGCCGATGCTGATGGCGCTGTCCGGGCACGCCTCGGTGCGCAGCCTCGCGAAGTACACGAAGGTGTCGGCCGAGGCGCTGGGGCGTTGGCAGGCGGCCACCGATCCGGCCTCGCGTCGACGCGGCCGGTGACCTCGGTCGAGCCTGCTCCCGAACGATGCGGTGGCGGCCGGGGATTTTCCTGGAGGTTCAGGAACATCTGCGAGAAACCCGGCGCCAACCTGCTGTTGTTGAATCTCGGCCGGCGATCCTCGTCATCCAGATAGCAGTAGCGCTCCAGATCCTGCCGCGACATCGCGGGGAACAGGCCGTAGCCGCCCTCATCCATCACCGCGACATGAAATTACCCATAGCCCAATGCTGCTCGGCAAACGACCGGCTTAGCGCCGGATTTCCGGCGGATGCTCCTCTACCCCCGAGCGCGCCTTGATCCTGGAACGCCAACGCGAGGGCAACGCCGCCGCGAAGGCCCGCGGTGTCTGCCGAAGGCGCATCCTCGTGGCCTCGCGTCCCTGGACGCCGAGGTGAGGCTCACCCCATCGCAAGCTTCTAGGCAACCAATTAGCGACGGTGCTCGCGTTGAAGGCTCGACTCTGGCGAAACGCGCGATGAAATACATTTCCCAAGCTAAAGGCGGATAAGACGCAACTGGACCAGCTCCGCAACCCCAATGAATAGGCTGCCACCACGAGATAACCCGCACTCAACAGCTATTGATCGGCTATGTTCGGTGCGAGGCCGTGTCTACAACGTGGAGGCAGAGCATGGCGGTCGGCACGTTCAGGTATCAGAACTCTTATGGGTACTCCGATCAGATTCAGAACCCCGAGGAGTACCGCACCTACAACATCGAGATCACGCCAGGGTCGGTAGAGAACAACACCAACACCACGGTCCGCATGTACACCGAAGAGGACGGCCGTGGAGACTCCGACTACCTCAACCCCGGAAACAGCAGGTACATCACAACCAACTACCGTAGCTGCGTTTTCACGACCTAGCTGTACTGACCCGGGAGGTTGGGGACGCGAACCGCTGGTGGATGTCCGCCGAGGGCGGTGTGGCGGCGGTGGGCTCTCCTGTGTCCATTGGTTGGGTGACGAAGACGCCGGAGCACTCGCGGCGGCCGCCGTCGTCAACGGCGGTGACCTGCGGTCGGCGCATATCGCTACCTGCACGGCTTTTACAATCGGCTGCCGCACAGCGCGCGGGCCAGCATCCCACGCTCGCCGAGTTGGGGCTGCTGCACACCCGATACCCAGCCATCGTCAAGTAGTAACTTGTGATGACATACACCGCCACCGCTTCCGCCGGGGGCGCTACTGCAGCTGATCGCGGCGGCGGATCAGGCAGGCGGTCTCGGCGGTGCGGGTGCCGTACTGCGTGAGGAGCTGCGACATAGTCGATCGCATAGCGAGCCGAAACTGTTGGAATACCGGGGTCCGGCGGTCACAGTCAGCGTTGCGTCAGCCGGTAGAAAGCGGTGATGAGGACGAACACTGCCCCGGCGAGCATCACGGCGAGCAAGACATCGATGATCACGGGCACGGTGCCGAAAGGCACGACGATCTGTCTGAGGTAGTT
Organism: Nocardia sputi; assembly: GCF_023501985.1. Lineage (NCBI taxonomy): Bacteria > Bacillati > Actinomycetota > Actinomycetes > Mycobacteriales > Nocardiaceae > Nocardia > Nocardia sputi. The sequence continues at coordinate 80,112 of NZ_JAMFLC010000029.1, forward strand.
GACGCCGAGAATCGGAACGAGATACGCCCACCATGGCGCCCATTTCCGGGTTCCTCGTGCGGGAATGCTGTCTCTCACGGAGCGGAACCTATCTGGTCTTCGGCTGTTCCCGCCACCGGATACCTTCCCCCAGCTGAGACAACACACAGGTCCGACTGTCCAGATCCGCCCTAGCTGAGCTTGGGGGCGGTCGCGTCCTGAACTCGGATGTCTGGTTCGAGCTTCGCAGAGAAGGGCCCGGTGCCCAGTGGCGTAGCGGCAAGATCCCCGCCGTTCGCGACCGGGGACGTGGCACCGCAGGTCCAGGCCACGGCGTCACGGTCGACTCCGATGCGGCCCATGGACGCCGCAAAAACGACCGCTGCAAGAGTGCTGGGATCACACCAATCGCGGTCGATGCAGCTGAACCTGACGGTTGGGGCAGAAGAACCAGTCGGTGTCCGCCGACGCACCTGGCCCGGCCAGGCGACACCGGTTACCCAGGGTGCCGCCGCGCGCAAACCACCCTGACCACACGTCGGCGGCTGGGTTGCCCACAACGGTGGTCGGCTTGCGTGATGGGCGGGCGGGGATCCATTTTTCTTTGCATAAACCGCCGAGCTTTTGGGTAACTGTTGGATAGCGTTGTCCTAACGGACTGGTCGCTGGTAACGGCGGCGCCTTCGCAGATCACTCCTGGGCTCGACTCGGTGGTGCTCATCCGATTCCGACTTGCGACCTGAGCCGATCCCACGGTGTCGGCGCGGAGACGCCCATGGTTACCACCGCATCCTCACCCGATTCGTTCGCAACCGCCGCCCCCGTCACCGGGCTCGTGAGCCGCTCACAGGCTGTGGCTTCTGCTGCGGGGTCATCGACCGACCGCCGCGACCAGATCCTCATGCCCTTGCGGATACCGGCCCTGATCGCCGGTGTCGTACTGATCTGCCTGGGCCTGACCGCCGTGGCCTCGTTGCAGGGGTGGATACGTGACTACGGTGGCGTGCTCGTCGCCGTCGCCTACCTGCAGTACATGTCCCTGGCCGCAGCGCTGACCGCACGGGGCGTGCGTATGAGCCGAAACCGCTCCCGCTGATCGCACCGCTGCTCCAGCCACCCCCCAGCGCTTGCCGCACGGTCCGCGCGGCGCGCGGTGGGAGGGAGTGAACCCCCTCGCGAGGTTTCAGTGCTCGACTTCGTGGACGACGGCTTCGGCGCGTATGTGCAGGACTTCCTGCAGAACCATCCTCGACATCGCCATGTTCGACAGGTGCCCGGGCAAGGTGATCACCGTGTGCGCTGCGGCGCGGCGGCATTCCTGCATCATCTCGGCGAACGCCGGGGGCAGCAGGCCGCCCTGTGGTGGTGGTTCGTGGAACACGGTGGCCAGCTCGTAGCCCAGCGAGCGGGCGGCGGTCCGTAACGTGTCCTCACCCACCTCCCGATCACGGTCGCCGATCAGGTCATCGCGCAGATACCCGTAAGCAAGAGGCAGCAGTGCAGTAGTCATCATGAAAACCAGTTCCGCATCGACGGCCAACTGGAAAGACAATCGTCCCCTGGCCGGCCGGATGGACATGTTCGCCGCAGCCCCGCCCGCAAAGCCGGGGCCCGGCACCGGTGGACACCACGTATCCGATTCCACGACCGCGTCCCCCGTTGGGCGTCGTTGCCCGCTCGGCTCCACCACGCTGTGCACCACAAGGGGTCCGCCATCGTCTTCGACGAGCATCAACCACCCCGATGGAACCCTGCCCACCAGCAGCCCTACCCGCCCACACCACCAACCCTGCCCGCATAGGTAGACAACCCCCATCCGAAACCCGCACACCACTACCTACCGCGCGCATGGCCTGCCCAGCTGGGCAAGAACCTTCCACAGCAGACCGCGTCGTTCGCGGCCCGCTGGACACGGCACCGCAGGCTCAGCCCTGGCGCACGACCGAACCTGCGGTGTTTTCGACCAGTGTCCGAATTCACTGCTTTCAAACCCCGGCCTCGACCGCGACACTGCCACTTCGTCCTGACATGTCAAGCGCCCAGCAGCGGGCGCTGCGACACTTCCGGCGGGATGCTTACCGGCCCGGGGTGTGACCATCACGTCCCGGCCTAAGGAAAATGAAAATCATTTCCTGATAGGGTCTCGCTCCGGTGCTTGGTGATGTCGCCGCACCCGCTGTCTCTGCGCAGTCCGCGCAGGGCAGGAGATCGAGAGTTGAAGGCAGGAATGAACAGGATCGCTCGCGCTACCGTCGTCGCTGTCACGGTGGTGAGTGCCATGGGAATCGGGTCCGGCACGGTTGTGGCCGCTCCCGCGACGCTGAACAGGCACACACTCAGTACCGAAATCATGCCGGGGGTCCACTACACCAGCGACACCCTGGATCAGTCGGTCGTCATCGAGACCGGGATGGCCACCCTCATCAGCCAGGGTGGTCAGTTCCAGGTGAAGGACGCAACCGGCACGACCGTGGCCGGGGTGGTGTCCTTCGCGGTCAAGCCCAAAGCCCTGGAAGTGCTCGAAGCTCCCGACGAGGTCAAGGCGGCTGTCCGGGCAGCGACACCGGATATGCATCTCGAGGACATCGCCGCCGATCCGCGAACCGAGCGATTCGACACCGCGATCCAGGCCGCTATCAACGAGTTCGATCTGGCCGTCGGAATCGGGACGTTGGGCGGCGGTGTGATCGGTGCGGCTGTCGGTTGCGGGGTCGGTGCGGTGGCCGGCGCGGTCTTCGGGGCTCCGATCCTTGATGCCGGTGGCCTCACCCTCATCGCCGGGTGCCTCGCGGGTGCGGGGGTGCTCGGCGGACTCGGTGCCATCGCCGGTGCGGCGATTCTCGGTATCCCGGTGGGGATCGCTGCTGCCGTCAAGTTCCACAACACCATGAACCACCCCTACGACGAGGAAGATTCGCAGGGCACACAGCACACCGACTCCGCCCCGCGTAACTTCCACGACACCGCAAGCCGATAGGTGAACGCACACCACTACGTGAGCCTGGATGCCGTCGAGCCCCCGCTCGGCGGCATCGTTCATCCGGTCCGCGCCGTCCCCGTACAGGCAGCACTGTTGCCGCTCGTCGTCGGTGTTTCGCAAGATCTGCGCCCGCTCACGCTTTCACGACCACTCCTCGCCGGGGGCGGGTCTTCACGCCCACCAACATTCCCGCACCGATCAGGTCCGTGAGCCGAAACGACCCCGGCTTGCCTCACAGTCGGTTGATGAGGGGCCGGGGTCGTTGTCTACCTGCGGGTGCCGCACCCCCGGTGCTGTGGGACCGAGCGCGACGTAATCCATTCGATCACGATTGATGTTGTGCAACAGAGCTTTTGACACGCGTTTCATCGAGTGTGCGTGACAATGCTGGTGGGCAGTCGGTTGCACATGGGATCGCGGCCCTTATCCGGCTACTGGCGGTGGTCGTCCTTCCAGGCGGAGGAATCCGGGGCGGTTGGCAGCGATTTCCAGCCAGCCGGCGGGGTTGGCGATCAGAGCGTTGCCTTCGGCATCCCACAGGAGAACGCGATACAGCTGGTCGTAATCGCCTTCTCGGACGACGGCATGGACGTTGCCGATCGCCGGATACGGTGACTGCTGGTGAGCAGGGGTGGAGTGAAGGACGGGAGCAAGCATCGACGACTCACCGCGGCCGTGACGAGCAACTGCATGCGCGGACAACGCCCCAGGAACGAAAGGGATTTGTTCTGGGTCGTTTTCGATCGTGGTCATGTGATCAGGTGTAACCCCAAAGCCCCGACAACAACTCCTTGATCTGCCCTCCGAGAGCAAAGTGATACACGGGTAAGCGTTCGGGTTGCAGGGTTGAGCGATCCCGCCCTCGGAAGTGATCGGCGTTCGTCGGTGGAGCAGCGGCAGTACCCCACCCGGAACGATTCGCTCATACTCGAATTGTTCCGGATACCGGGGGTTGAGGGGGATGGTTTCCGGAACACCTCTACGGAACACCCGGAGCTGGGCCGACATTCGCGCCCCGGGGTGTTCCGGTGGCCGATCGCCTATCGGAACAGCTTCGGACATGCCGGGCCGTCGACCGACTGTGCCGGTGCCTGGCTGAGCGAGTTCGCCGTTTGAGTCTTCAGCGCTGCCCGCCCTCGAGCCCGGCGACCGCGCGGACAGCTTCGGCGACGGTGCGGTAGTCCTTGCGCAGGATGTTGCCGTGGTTGCTGGGGACCTTCGCGTGGATGGTGATGTTCGGGTTGCGTTCGACCACCTTGTCGAGGCTGGCGCGGATGCGTTCCTGCGAATCACCCTTGCTGCCGAACGAGGATCCCGAAGCGTTCACATACCTGGTCGGGACGGTGATGTTGTCCATCACCGGGCCCAGCACTCGTTCGCGGGCGATCTCGCCTGCCTCGATATTGCTGTCGGCCATCTGTTCGGCGCTCATCCGCGCGCCCAGACCCATCGCGCGCATCAGCGGCATCAACCAGCCCAGCCGCCGCCACAGTTTCCGCATTCCCTCGATATCGACCTCGTCGATCCAGTCGTGAGGTTGGGCGCCCTCGACCAGGACCGCGCCTACGGTCCGGTCGGGGTTGCGGCTGGCCCAGTGCGCCGCGACGAAAGCCCCGTAGGACCAGCCGATTACCAGCGCACGCTCCACACCCCTGGCCGCGAGCACGGCGTCGACATCGGCGACGTTGGTTTCGAACGAGTAGTCCGCCGAGGTCTCCGACTTGCCGCGGGCTCGCATGTCGTAGGTGATGTGGCGCCACCCCGGCCCGAGATCGGCAATCACGTGCCGCCAGTACTTCTGGGTGGCGACGTGACCGTTGACATAGAGCACCGGGATGCCGGGGCCGCCGGTATCGGTGACGGCCAGAGCCGTGTCACCGACCGGCACCATGCCGGTCCACGTCGAATCGGTCGGGTAAGTGCGGTTGTTCGTCATGAGTTGCTCCTGGTCGTGTCTGGGTTCTGATGCTTTTAGAGGCTGCGGGCGATGATGTCGCCGCGGGAGGTGGTGGCCCGGGGTCGAGGCCGTGATCCGCAGGACACCTCGGCGTAGGTGGCGGTGGCGCGCTCGGCGACCTTGGTGGCGCGGCTCTTGGCAGGGTTGGCGGCTGCGACCTCGACGGCGGTGTCAGCGCGGTCTGAGGCGATGAACTGGATGCGTCCGGCGGGGATGTGTCCAGGACGGCGGTGATCGGGGTGGGGGTGCCGAAGGTCTGCATCGTGCTCTCCGGTACTGGCTCGTTGTTTCTGACATCGCAAACGCTACGTTGCATTCCATTTATCGGCAACGTAAACGTTGCGCATAAGATGTGTTAACGCAGCTAAATACACATAAACTGTTGCAAAAATGTAGATCTAACGCAACGAAGCCTTCTGTGTTCGTTGCGTTGAATCGGGAGTGGACGCTACAGTCGGACCTCGGACCTCGGACCTCGGACCGCTACCACGGATTCACCAAGGAGATCGCGATGTCGGGAGGCAGGCTCACCCAGGCCGAACGCCGCCAGATCGCACTGGGACTGGCCGACAATCTCCCTTACGCCCAGATCGCCCGGCGCCTCGATCGGCCGACCTCGACGATCACGCGGGAGGTGATGCGCAACGGCGGCCCCACCGCCTACCGCGCCGACCTGGCCCAGCGCGCTACCGAACGCCGCGCCCGCCAGCGCCGCCAGGCCGCGCCTCGAGGGCAGCGAACACCGAAGCAAGCGCACGGACGCGATGTCGAGGCCATGCGCGCCTACGAGGAGACGTTCACCACCCTGCTCATGGCACAGGGCATGCCCACCATGATGGCCCGGGTGTTGACCTGCCTTTTCACCGCAGACACGGGCAGCTCCACCGTGTCCGAACTCGTCGCGCGCCTCCAGGTCACCCCGGCCTCGATCTCGAAGGCGATCGGGTTCCTCGAAAGCGAGGGCCTCGTCCGCCGCGAGCGCGACGAACGCCGCCGCGAGCGCTACATCGTCGATGACAACGTCTGGTATCGGTCGACGATCGAGAGCGCCCGCGGCCTCGCCAAGGTCGCCGAGATCACCCGCCAAGGCGTCGACGTCTACGGCCGCGGCACCCCGGCCGCCACCCGCCTGGAGAACATGGCCCGCTTCTGCGACTTCTTCAGCGAAAGCATCCTGCGCGCCGCAGCGCAGGGCCGCGAGGTCCTCTACACGAAACCTGAAACGAATTCGACCGGCATTACCGAGTCAATTCCAGATCGTGGATAGCTGTGCGGGTCGGTGAGGTCGGCAAAGCCCTTCATAGCGGCTGGGTGCCTGACCGGTTGGCGCCGCCCGGCCGGACCCCAGCACGGGTCGTCAGAACAGGGTGTCGCGTACGCGCAACGGCCGGTACCCGGTCGGGCCGAGCGCTGCCAGCTCAGCGTCGATATCGACCTCGATCGCGCCGAAGAAATTGATGTTCTCACTGTGCGCGGGCGAGATGTGAGCCAGCACCTCGCCGTCTATCCGGCGGCCCTGACGGCCATCTGCTCCACCGCGAGCCCGTAATACTCTGTGGTCCAAGCGATCACCGCATTCGTGGCCAGGGTCAGGCACCAGGCCTGCTCGGTCTGGGCTTCCAGATGACGGGCACGGAAAGCTCCTTCGTGGGCGTAGATAAGGCCGCGTTTGAGCGCATGAATGGATTCGCCCTTGTTGAGCTGGCGCGAGATCTTGCGCCGGTAGTCCGGATCGGTCAGGTACCGGCAGGCGTAGATGGTGCGACGCATCGCGCCGTACTCCTTGAGCGCTGCGGCGAGGGCGTTCTGCCGGCCCGAGGCCGACAGCTTGCCGACCAGCAGGGACGCGGTGGCGTGCCCGAACTTCAGCGACCCGGCCAGCCGCAATAGGTCGTCGTAGTGCCCAGCGATCAGGTCCAGATTCAGCTTGCGGGTCAGCAGCGGTCCCGCATGCGGGAACCGCGCCTCGGCATCGGCGCGCGGCACCGGCCGGTACAGGGTGATCTTGCCCAGGTCCCGGATGCGTGGGGACAGCTGCATCCCGAGCAGATCAAACCCTACCTGCAACGATGGACTGTCAACGGCCTCCAGAAAGGGTGCGTCGGTAGATCGGGTGTCAGCTTGCCCCGATAGTCGTAGTCTCCCGGCATCAGACCGCAACGCGGTCATGCCGTTGAGGATGCCCGAATGATCACTGAAACGATCCCCGTGTGGACCTCCCAGCAAACGCTGGTACCCCTGCGCGATGTGCTCGGGTTGTTCCAGCCGAACAGCTTGCGGTGGAGAGTCGAGGACTTCGAAGGGATCGGTCGATTCCCCTCCGGTATGAACTATGCCGAGTTCCGGGACGTGGTGGGGGCTGGGGCAGCCACTTTTGATTGGAATGCAATTCAGCAGTTCGCCGACGGTATAGACCAGATGATCGACGGCCTGATCGTTGCGACCGACGAGAACGGCACCACCGTGCTGACGATCGACGTGCTGGACAGCACCGAATACGAGATCGTCATCGATCCCGTCTGGAGCTGCGGAGCTGCGTACGTTTCCGCTGTTCGTTCCAGCCCGGCGTGGCGTGGCGGACCGTAGGACAGGTGTCGACACACCCGCGGTCGACCCGAGTCCGAGTACGGCAGCAACCTATCCATGCCTCTTCAAGCAACCCTGGGTAGGTAATCGGGTCGCCGGATCTTGGAGTTGACGGCGAAGTCGCGCTTGGGTTGTGCGTGCTGGTTGCACCAGCGGATGTAGGCGCCGATCGCGGCGTCCTGTTCGTCATGGCTGCGGTGGTCGGTTCCGTTCAACGCGAAGTAGCGCAGAGCCGCGAATTCAGCGACGATGACCTAGAGCCTTTCGCCAGGCCAGCGCGCTCGCAGTGACTTCAGCAACGACAGGAGCTCCTGCCATCGCTTCCGATCCCGGATCCGATAGTGGAGCTTGCCGGTCGATAGATCCAGAGCGCCGAGCAGGTGCCGCACGCCCTGGGTGCGCCGGTGGCCGGCAACCGTTTCGGACTCCGGCGAGGGAACCAACCACGGCCAGCGCGGGGTTGCAGGGTGAGCGGTCCGAACTCGTCCACACAGACCACCCGCCCGCTGGTGGGCTGGTGGTCGTAGAGATCCAGAACCCGGCTCATCTTCGCGGAGAACTCGGGATCGGTCTCGGCTTTCCAGGTCTTGACCGCCTGCCACGACACCCCCTCGGCCTCGAGGATCTGACGTACAGTTTCGCGGCTGATATCAGCGATTCCGTTGCTGATCAGTACTTCGCGTAGTTTCGACAGGCTCCATGTCGAGAACGGCCGACCCAGGTCCCGCGGGCAGGTTTTCGTTGATGGGATGGCGATCCGATCGCTGATCCAACGGGGAGCCGACGCGGTGGATGTCGGCTGATGCACGTGGAGATCGGAGCGGGATGCGGGTGGACGTGGACAGGCGGCTACGCCCGCGCCCAGCTGATCTGCGGCGCCCTGGCGGTGGGGCCTCTTTCACCCTGCGCGACCACGCCGGACCTCTCGGCAGCATCGCTGGGTCGGCGGGGGAGGAGGAACTCTCGCATCTCGGGCAGGGGTCGAGAGATGACCATGCGACAAGGTGCGTATAGGTGGTGCTGGCGCTACCTCCTCACGGGTAGCGCGCGCGACCGTGGTTCGGGCGTGCGGGGTATGGGCCGGGCGAATCCGAATTTCTACGCTCGATGTGGCCTGAAATTCGATCTGAACAGGAGAAATGTCTTCATGAGCGCAATGCGGCGTTATCGCCGAAGGGTCGCGCTGGCCGGTGTCGGGCTGCTGGGCGCGCTCGCAGTCCAAGCGTGCGGCACCGATACCGGCGATGGTGAACCAACCCGCACGGAGATGTACCGGACCGTCACTCAGGCCCTCGATACGCTGGTCGACAGCGGCTTCCCGGGCGCGCAGGTCACCATCGACGGACCGGATGGTCACCGGGTGCTGACCGCCGGCGCGGGTGACCTGGCCACCGGAGTGCCTATCGCCGACGATGCCCGAGTCCGGATCGGCAGCAATACCAAGACCTTCGTCGCCACGGTCGTGCTGCAATTGGCCGCCGAGGGCAAGGTCGATCTCGAGGCGCCGATCGAACGCTTGTTACCGGGCGTCGTGCAGGGCAATGGCAATGACGGCAATCGCATCACGGTCCGCCAACTGCTCCAGCACACCAGCGGCCTGCCGGACTACCTTGCCGGCGGCGATCCGGATCTGACGGCTGTCGCGAGCACCCCGCAGCTGCGGGCCGATGCCGACGAAATCCGCTGGGCTCATTACGAACCCGCGGACCTGGTGCGAATCGCCCTGTCGATGCCGCCCCGATTCGAACCGGGGGCGCGTTCGGTCTATACGAACACCAATTACATTCTACTCGGCATGCTGATCGAGAAGATCACCGGTCGCTCGGCCGAGGTCGAGATCGCCGGCCGCATCCTGGAACCACTGGGCTTGCGCGACACCTATTTCCCCGACGCGCGCGAGATCGGCATCCGGGGGCCGCATCCGCGCGGATATCAGGAAACCGGCGGTCGTCGCATCGATTTCACCGATCTGGACTCCTCCTGGGCCGGCACCGCGGGCGCGATGGTCTCCACCCCCGACGACCTGAACCGTTTCTTCACCGCCTTGCTCACCGGGAAGTTACTGCGCACGGCGCAGTTGGCCGAGATGAAACAGGCGGTCCCGTGGGACCGCGGAGAACCCGGTTCCGGTTACGGACTCGGCCTGATTCACCACCCGGTCTCCTGTGGCAAGGAGGTGTGGGGCCACGGCGGCAGCATTCCGGGCTTCGCAACCCGCAACGGCGTGGCGTCCGACGGCACCGCCGTCGTGGTGACCGTCAATCAGCTTCCGGTCGATACGGCCGCCTCTGACGCGGTGTCGAAGCTGTTGGATGCCGCTGTCTGCGCACGATGAGGAGATTATTCGTGTTTCGATACAAGCTGCCTCGGGCACTGAGCGTTCCGGTAGCGTTCGCCGTCACCGGGCTCGTCGGCGCGGTGGCGTTCACGACGACCGCCGTCGCCGATCGGGCGGGTGCGGCCGAGCCCTTGGACCGCTACTACCACCAGCCGCTTACCTGGAAGTCCTGCGATGCGCCAGGTCTCGATGGCATGGGCGCGCAGTGCGCGGATGTGACGGTGCCCCTGAGTTACGCTGAGCCGCAGGGCTCTACGATTACCGTCGCCATCTCTCGCATCGCCGCGGCCGACCCGGCCCAGCGGCGTGGGGTCATCCTCTCCAACCCGGGCGGTCCGGGCGGTGCCGGCCTGGACTACTTCGTCGACACGAGCCAGGCCATGACCCCCGAGGTCCGCGCCCGCTATGACCTGATCGGCATGGACCCGCGCGGTGTCGGGCGCTCCTCGCCGGTGAACTGTCACTGGCCGCACGGTTTCGGCCTGCAGTCCGCTGGTGTCGATGCCCAGGGATTCGCCGAGTCCGTCGCCGACCAAGCCGATCTGGCGGCGCGCTGCGCCGACGCCGAGGGGGAGCGGCTGCCGCACTTCACCACTCGCAATACCGCTCGCGACATGGATGTCATCCGTACCGCGCTCGGCGAAAGCAAGATCAGTTATCTGGGCACCTCCTACGGCACCTACCTGGGTGCTGTGTATATGCAGATGTTCCCGGAACGTTCCGACCGCATGGTGCTGGACGGCGCTGTGGACCCGTACCGCTACGGCGCGGTCGGCATGGTGCAGGACATGGGCTCACCCAACGAGGCCGCGCTCGACGACTGGGCGGCCTGGACCGCTCAACGCGACGACGAATACCACCTCGGCACCACCGGTGGGGCCGTTCGTGGTCTGGTCGAGCGGCTCATCGAACGCGCCGCCGCCCAGCCGATCCGGATCGGCGAGTACAACATCGACGAGCATTCCCTTCCCCTGGTGTTGTACATCGCCTTCGATTCGCCCCACGGCTACGGTCTTGCCGCGCAACAGACCCGGCAGCTGGCCGACGCCGCCGAAGGCAAGCCGATACGACCGGACGAGGACCTGGCGGCCAAGCTCGCTATTATCCTGCGCGCCCAGCCTCGCGACATGTCGCCTCAGATGGCTATCCTCTGCGGAGACATCGGCGCACCCCGAGATCTGGACTGGTACCGGCGCAATATCGAGGCATCCCGCGCCACCCAGCCGGTCTTCGGCGCCTTGGCGAACAACATCACGCCGTGCGCGTTCTGGGCACCGCCTGCCGAATCGCCCACCGCGATCGGCAATTCAGTGCCGAACCTGATCGTTCAGGCCACCGGCGACACCCGGACCAATTACGGCGGTGCCATCGCCATGCACCGGGCGCTCACCGGCTCTCGCATGGTCACATTGCAAGACGTCGCCATTCACTCGATCCTCGGCCGCTACCCGAATGCCTGCGTCTACGACGCTGTGAACACCTACCTGGCTGACGGCACTCTGCCCGCCGCCGACCTCACCTGTCGCGACGACTGATCATCCGGCATTCAGATAGGCCAGCACGGCCAGCACCCGCCGGTGCCCCACCTCGTCGGCGAAGAGGCCCAGCTTGGCGAAGATGCTCCGAATATGTTTGAGCACAGCACCTTCGGTTACCACGAGGCGCTCGGCAATGGTCGCATTGTCGAGCCCCTCGGCCATGAGCGCCAGCACCTCGCGTTCGCGTGGGGTCAGCGCGGACAGTGGATCGTCGGTCTTGCGCCACACCAGCAGCTGCGAGATCACTTCCGGATCCATGGCGGTCCCGCCCTCGGCGACCCGCCGCAGCGAATCCAGGAACCGATCCACCTTCCCGACCCGTTCCTTGAGCAGGTATCCGATCCCGCCAGCGCCGTCGCCGAGCAGTTCGGCGGCGTAGCTGTGCTCGACCCAGGCCGAGAGCACCAACACCGGCAGACCGGGGTGAATCTCGCGGGCCCGAACCGCCGCTCGCAATCCGTCATCGGTGAAGGTGGGCGGCAGACGCACATCCACGACCACGGCATCGGGCCGGTCGGCGGTCACCACCGAGAGAAAGTCCTCCGCATTGTCCACCGCAGCAGCCACCTCGATCCCCGCCGTCTGCAACAGCAGCGCGAGCCCTTCCCGCAACAGCGCGTCATCCTCGGCGATCACAACCCGCACGGCAGCTCCACCCGAACTGCGGTAGGCCCATCCGCCGGGCTGCTCAGCATCATCCGCCCGTCCAGCGCCTCGGCCCGCCGCCGAATCCCGGCCAGCCCGCCACCCTCGGTCTCTCGTGCCCCGCCCACCCCGTCATCCCGCACTTCGACGGCCAGCAGCCCGGCATCGTCCCCGAGGGATACCCGAAGATGCTCGGCTCCGGAATGTTTAGTCGCATTGGTGATCGCCTCGGAGATGACGAAATACGCGGCCGCTTCGACGGCGGCCGGCCACCGTGTGCTCGATCTGCCCGAATCCGCTGCATCGGTGCTGCCGTGGCGCAAAGCGACGGCACCGTGGAGATCGAGTTCGACCGGAATCGGGGAGCGCGCGGCCAACGCTGAAATCGCACTGGTCAGCCCGCGATCCGCGAGCACCGGCGGATACACCGTCCGCACTACATCGCGGAGCTCGGCCAACGCGGCCTCGGCGGTGTCCTGCGCTTTGCGGACCAGGTCGAACGATGCGGCCGGGTCCCGTTCACGCAATTGATCGGCCAGCCCGAGCTGCATGATGACCGCCGCGATCCGCGCCTGCGCGCCATCGTGCAGATCCCGTTCGATGCGTCGCAGTTCCGCCCCATGCGCGTCCAGTGCGGCGGCCCGGGTGGCGGTCAGCTCCGCCACCCGAACCGCGAGCGCAGCGCCCGACGCCGGACCGAGGAGCGTCCGCGCCAGCAGCGCCTGCCAGCGGGCCACCGTGGGTAGCCGGAGAACCAGGACGGCCAAGGGAATCGCGATGAGCACGCTGAGCCCGGCCAGCGGCCAGGAATCGACCACGAAGCCGAAGCTGTCGACGGTGCCCGGCGGTACGATCTGCCAATAGACCGGAATCGCCAGCTGGTTCAGCACACCCAATGGCAGTCCGATCGAAAACAACGCCACCACCATGCCGGGCACCCCGTGCACGCACAGCCACGCGATATCCCGGCCGTTTGCCGGATCTCCGAAGGCGCTGACCAGTCGTTGCCGCAGGCCGCCGGTCATCGGCCGATACGCCACCACAATCGGCGCGCCCAGCCGCTTGCCGGCCCGCCGCCGTTCGAACGCGGTCAGCGGCCGGATCAGCCGCAGGTATTCGGGAATCGCCGGAATGCCCACCCCGCCGAGGCTGGTGGCCGCGACCACGAACAAACCGACCGTGGCGACTATAGCCGCCACGCCGGTAGCACCGCCGACCAGCAAATAGCCGATGCTTCCCGGCAGCGCCCGTAGCCGACCCGCGACCGACCACCGCACGGCCACGGGTCCGCGCTCCTGCATCGAGGCGTCGGCACTCATCCCACCAATCTACTGACCGCGGGAGCGGCCCCGCCGTGCAGATCCGCCCGGCGGTCAGCGCTGCTTGCCGCCGCAGCGCGGGTCGTTCGACGAAGCCGACCGCACCCCTCGATCTGAAGTAGCCCGCGCCGGCTCCGCCGACAGCTGCCGATCTCTGCGACGCCGCAGTGGTCTCGCTGCCGCTACGCAGGCCTCGGTCAGGCCGATCTCCGGAGCCACCTGGCCGTGACGCTTTTCTTGTCCGCAGGCGATCATGACCGCAGTGGCGGCTGTCCGGGTGAGGTGTGGACACTGCGACACGGAGGTGTCCGCACAGTCCGGGCCCGCTGTGGCGGCTGGTCGACGCCGCCGGGATCGACCACAACCCCGCCGGGCACCAGCAACCTACCCACCGCCGATGGCCGATCCCATGGATCACCCCGGTCCACCGAAGGCCCTCACGCGCGGCTGCGACCGCACTGGCGAATGATCCACCGCGGCCGTCTCGCCACCGCCCAACTGCAATGGGTGGGGCCAGCACCTAGAGTGGTCGCTGACCCCGCCACCGTGATCGAGCGCAAGATCGGTGCGCCGGGCATGTCGCGGAGTTCCCGCAGGACGCCCCACGCGTGGACTCGAGAAGACCACCCGCAGCCAGTGACAGTGACGGCCACCGAACTCGATGACGGGCACACCGCGCGCGACCTGCCCTCCGACTGCTGAAGCCCACGCCACCGCCTGCGTACTCCAGCTGTAGTTCGTGATCATGCTGCTTGTTGGTTGGTTTGACGCTGGTAGTGGCTGTTCGGGCGCGGTGTTGGTGGCGTCGCCGCCGTAGCGACCAGCGCGTGTGGTGGATGTGGTTGCCGGTCGGGGTGTGACCGTAGGGGTTGGGCGGGCCGCCGGACCGCCCGGTGTCTGCGCGCCTGCACCAAACTCCGGCCACCCCTTGTCGACGAGATTCTTCACCAATGGTGGAGAAACCGAAAGTCTGATGGTGGCATATGGATTCACACCGGAAATGAAACAGAGCTGTCGGTTGTACAGTCCCTGCTCCTGAGGTACCTGGCTGCAGTCTTCTGTTAGCGTCGAGCGAATGGGGCTCACGGTCGCAACACACTCACTCGCCGATGCGCTGGCATCCGGTGTCAGTTCCCGGTATCTCGACGAACTGTGGGACCACCTTCGGGAGATCAACGAGCGACTGGCCGACGAGGGGCTGCCCCTCCATCACGAGCCGACAATCGCGGGTACGGCGGCCATGCGCGATCCGATGGGCAGCGTGCCCTCCACCTTTATCCATTGTCTGTACCACGCGTACGCGCATGCGTACGAGGATCCCGACGCGGCGCTGATCTCGCCGGGCGACGATGTCTGTTCGGCCGACGACACCGCGGTCATGGACGCTGCCATCGACTTGAACTGTCACCTCGTCCTGTTCTGGACGGCCAGCGGCTTCTACGTTCCGATTGATTTCGACGAGGTTCTTTCCCTCGACGACGAATCGGCCCTCCCTGGCGGTTTTCTCGGATCGAGCGTCGCGCTACTGCGCGAGTTGACCGAATTGGCCGAGCGTCTCGATATTGCCTTGGTCGACAACGAGCTGCGGCAAGACGAAATCGAGAGGATCCTCGACGACGAGAACCCACACCCGCTGCACCGCGAGCGGCAGGCATGGCTGCTCCTCTTCGAGGCGGCCCACGTCTCCGTGGCGAACGGCACCGTCATCGCTTACGGCTAATACTCCGGCTGTAGTTCGTGATCCTGCTGCTTGTTGGTTGATTTGGCGCTGGTGGTGGCTGGTTCTGGCGCCTGGCAACGACATCTCGCCGCGGCACTGAGCCGCTCACTGGTATCCGACGGCGCGACACAGCATTTGCTCGTGGGGTTCGCCGATATGGTCGGCTACACCCGTCTGTCCCGGCACCTCGATCTCGACCAGCTGACGGATCTGTTGGAGACCTTCGAGACCATGACCACCGAAGCGGTCACCGCCCATGGTGGGTGGGTGATCAAGAATGTCGGTGATGAGGTGATGTTCGCCGCCGACAAAGCACGCGACGGTGCACGAATCGCTTTTGCCATGAACGCGGCGATTGCTCGAGCGGCGCAGACGATTCCGGAAATGCCCCAGATTCGGATCGGCTTGGCATTCGGTCCGGTGCTCACCCGTTTCGGTGACCTCTACGGCACGGTGGTCAATGTCGCGGCCCGGTTGACCGGCGTGGCCCGGCCGGGAACAGTGCTGCTGGACGACGGCGCGGCCGCGGTTCTGGAGGACGACGACGAATTCCTCCTGCGCCATCTGCGCAGTGTGCGGGTCAAAGGCTTCTCCCGGTTGCGTTCCCACGTGCTGCGAGAGCGGAAGCGTAAACAAGGCTGACCGGCTACCGTTCAGTGCCTGCGTATGTGGCCCGCAAGCGTGGCAGAGAGGGGAGCGTCGGATTCGGTGACGCTGCCGACAGCGCGAACAGCGGCTTGGTTCCGCCCGGGCTCCGCGACTCGGCCAGCATGGAAATGCTTCCGTGGTGGGCGGCACCTCTTGGACATGTCGCGCAGTACACGATGTGGCGGCCGACCGGATGTCTTCCGCACTGGCCGGCCTCACCGACCCGTGGCAGCCGGCGGTGCTGGCTCTCGTCGCGCGCACCGCGGCCGCTGGCCAGCGCCTGGGCAAGCCCGTAGGGGTGTGCGGCGAAGCCGCGGCCGATCCGGCCCTGGCTTGCGTGCTGATCGGCCTCGGCGTCGGCGCACTGTCCATGGCAGCAGGCGCCGTCCCGCGGTAGGCGCCCGCCTCGCCGAGACGACTCGCGAGCAGTGCCGCCGCGCCGCGGACGCGGCGTTGACGGCCGCCGACTCGCCGCTGCTCGGATGGCCGTGCACCCGGTCCTCGGCTCGACTCCCGGCGCCTGACCGGTGGTCACCTATCTTGCATGTGCTCGCCGTTCCGGGGGGTGCACGCCTGGTTTCAGCGTGCGGTTCCGAAGCGGTGCCGATCTGTCGGCGCTTGTCCCGCGGCGCGTGTGTGGACTAACCGGCCAAGTGGTTTGGTGTCGGCCGCCAAGCCGGTGAGGCCCGCGAGTCGACGGGCCGCGAGGATCTCCTCGATCGCTTCGGGTGTGAGCAAGCCGCGTTCGATCGCGATTTCCGCGACGGATTGCCCGGTTTGCAGCGCCTGCTTGGCGATGTCGGCGCTGGTGGCGTAGCCGATGTAGGGGGTCAGCGCTGTCACGATGCCGACGGAACGTCGAACGCCTTGCTCGAGGTGGTCGCGGTTGGGGGTGATGCCCGCGACGCATTTGGTTGCCAGGGTGTCGGCCGCGGCGGTCAGGTGTGTGGTTGTGCGCAGCATGCCGTAGGCGATGATCGGTTCGAAGGCGTTGAGTTGCAGCTGCCCGGCCTCGGCGGCCATGGTGACGGTCAGGTCGTTGCCGATGGTCTCGAAGGCGACCTGGTTGACGATCTCCGGAATGACCGGGTTGACCTTTCCCGGCATGATCGATGATCCGGCTTGAACCGGCGGTAGGTTGATCTCGCCGAAACCGGTTGTTGGACCTGAGGACATCAACCGCAGGTCGTTGCACATCTTCGACAGTTTCACCGCGACCCGCTTGAGGATGCCGGAGACCTGAACGAAGGCGCCGCAGTCCTGGGTGGCTTCGATCAGGTTGGCCGCGGGGGTGACGAGTTCGCCTGTGAGTTCGGCGAGGTGGACGCAGGCCAGCGCCGGGTAGCTCGGGTGGCCGTTGATGGCGGTGCCGATCGCGGTGCCGCCGAGGTTGCTCTCGCACAGCAGGGTGATCCCTTCCTCGAGCCGGTCGCAGTCCTCGCCCACCATGATCGCGAAGGTGCCGAATTCCTGTCCGAGGGTCATCGGCACAGCGTCTTGCAGTTGGGTGCGGCCCATCTTGATGACGTCGGCGAATTCGTCCGCCTTGGCGCCGAAGCCGTCCGCGAGGCGGCGTAGAGCGGCGACGAGGTCGCGGATGTGCCGGACGACGGCGAGCCGGATGGCGGTGGGGTACACGTCGTTGGTGGATTGGCCGAGGTTGACGTGGTCGAGTGGGTGCACTTCGGTGTAGGTCCCGCGGTCGTAGCCGAGCAACTCCAGCGCCCGGTTGGCGATGACCTCGTTGGCGTTCATGTTCGTCGAGGTTCCCGCGCCGCCTTGGATCGGGTCGATCGGGAACTGGTCGTGCAGCGCGCCGCCCCTGATCTCGGCGCAGGCCGATTCGATCGCCTCGGCGCGGCGAGTGTCGAGGATGCCGAGTTCGCGGTTGGCGCGGCAGGCGGCCTGTTTGACCGCGGCGAGCGTGGCGACGAGCGCCGGGTACCGGCCGATGTTGTCGCCGGTGATGGCGAAATTGTCCAGTGCGCGGGCGGTGTGGATGCCCCAGTAGGCGTCGGCAGGCACAGCGCGGCTGCCGAGGGAGTCCTGTTCGGTTCGGGTGCTGTCGGTCATCATCGGCTCCGTGCGGTGAGGGCGTCTTCGTGGGGGGATACCGGGGGCGCGCCGGCCGGGTTCGACAGCTCGCCGAGCATGTTGGTCGTCATCCAGTCCCGCAGCCGACCACTGGAGAAGCCGAGGTCGACGAGGTAGGCCAGTTTGGCCAGTGCCGCCTCTCTGGTCATGTCCCCTCCGCTGATCGCGCCCGCGTCCAGCAGCGTTCGTCCTGGCAGGTACCGCTCGAGATCGACCGAACCGCTGTCACACTGGGTGATCACGACGATCGGGGTTCCGCGCCGCGTCGCCGTCCGGATCGTCTCGATGACCTCGGCTGTGTGCGGCATCGTGCCCGAGCCGTAGCATTCCAGTACGACTCCACCGGGATACTGCCGGATCGCCGCGCTGAGTAGATCGGTGTGCAGTCCCGGAAAGACGGTGAGCAGTCCCACCGGACGAGGGGTCGCGGCGCTGCGCCGATGCGGTAGCGATGCCACAGGGGAAGGTGGCGGGGTGAATTGCCGGACCGTGGTGAAGCCGTCGTAGTCGTCACACGCGCGTTTGCTGGCCCGCACGGCGGGATGTAGCCCCGAGCCGAACGCGATGTAGGTTCCCGGAACTGGTCGGGCGGCGATCGAATCCAGTACCAGATGCACGTTGTGTTGCGCGTCGCTGCCGGGTTGACCGAGCGGGATCTGGGCACCGGTCAGCACCACTGGGGCGGCGAGATCGCGCAGTTCGAAGGCGACGCGGGCACCGACATAAGCCATGGTGTCGGTTCCGTGAATGACGACTACGCCGTGCGGGCGCTCCGATTCGACGCGGTAGCGCACCCACTGCGCGATCCGGAAGGCGGTGTTCGAGTCGGCGGCACCGCTGTCGATGACGCGGTCGAATTCGGCGTAACCGAATTCGACCGATCGGCCCGTCGCTTCCTCGTATCCTGCGATGATCTGAGCGACTTCGGCAGCGATTCCCGACCGCGGTTCCATCCCCGCGCCCTGGTCGGCCATTCCGAACGTGCCGCCGGTGTAAAGAATCTGAATCCGCAACGCCGTGGGATGTGTTGTCCGGCGAGTGATCATGCGCCCCGCGCTTCCTCAGCGGCGTCCGGTCGGTCCAGCGGGGCGAGTACATCCGGATCGAGGCGGTCCCTGATCCGGAACCATCCTGCGACCATGGCCGCGACGACGGCCGTGAATACCGCCAGCGTGATACGCCCGATCTCGTCGTCGAAGAACATCAGCGCGACGACACCGGCGAGGAACACCAGGGTGAGGATGTTGAGCACCGGAGCGAACGGAAGCCGGAACGCCGGTCGGCGGTACTCGCCGCGCTGGGATTTCCGCACGAATATCCAGTGGCAGATCATGATCGAAGCCCAGGTCCCGACGATGCCGAGACCGGCCAGGTTCAGCACGATCTCGAACGCTTTCTGGGGGACCAGGAGGTTCAGCACGACACCGGCGATGCCCACCGAACTGGTGATCAGGATTCCGCCGTAGGGAACGCCGTGGCGATTCATCCGGGCGGCGAAGCGTGGCGCCGCCCCCGCCACGGCCATCGACCGCAGGGTGCGACCGGTCGCGTACAGACCCGCGTTCAGGCTCGACATCGCGGCGGTGAGTACGACCAGGTTCATGACATCACCCGCATGCGGGATCCCGATGGAGCTCATGACGGTCACGAAGGGGCTCTCGCTGGGGGAGTAGGCGGTCCACGGCAGCAATAGCGTGAACAGCACCACCGAGCCCGCGTAGAACAGGATGATTCGCCACATGATCGAGTTGACGGCCCTCGGGATCACGGCGGCGGGGTCGTCGGATTCACCGGCGGCCACACCGATCATCTCCGTCCCGCCGAACGCGAAGACCACCCCGAGCGCAATGGTCAGCATCGGAGCGAGACCATGCGGGAAGAAGCCGCCGTTGTCGGTGATCGTCGACAAGCCGGGAACATTGCCGTCGACCGGTGTGCCGGTGACGAGGAACACCACCGCCAGCAGCATGAACGCGACGATGGTGCCTACCTTGATCAGCGCGAACCAGAATTCGAACTCGCCGAACAGCCGCACCGACACCGCGTTGAGACCGACCACCACCGCCAGCGCTATCAGCGCGAGGACCCACTGGGGGATCGGCACGAACGGCGACCAGAAATGCACGTACAGTGCCACGGCGGTGATGTCGGCGACCAAGGTGGTCGACCAATTCAGGAAGTACAACCAGCCAACCGAATAGGCCCCGCGCTCGCCGAGGAATTCGCGGGCGTAGGAGACGAACGCACCGGACGACGGCCGGTACATCACCAGCTCGCCGAGCGCACGCACGACCATGAAGGTGAAGACGCCGCACACGATGTAGACGATGGCCAGCGACGGCCCAGCCAGCGCCATCCGCCCGCTGGCCCCCAGGAAGAGCCCGGTGCCGATGGAGCCGCCGATCGCGATCATCTGCATATGGCGCTTGCGTAGCTGTTTCTGATAGCCGACGTCGCCGATGTCGAGCTTCGCTGCTGGTTGCGGGGTGGCTGGCCGGGCCGACAGTTCGTCGTTCTGCGTCATGGAAACCTTCCTTGGGCCGTATCCAGCCTGCACGGCGTAAGCGACTGTAGAGGTAGTATGGCTGCCATGCGGTCAGGCTGTAAGACAGGTTGTACTGTAATTCGGGTCACACACCCTGTCAATATCAATCCTCGGCGCGAAACATGCTGGCTAGCGTTTTGACGCTCTATCGGCGGATCTCCATACTTGGTCACGTGACAGTCGAAGAAGGCCGGGTGCACCGCATCGGCGCCACGGAAGCGGTCTTTCGTCGGCTTAAGGAGCTGATCCAGAGCGGCGAGTACGCGGTAGGCGACCGCCTGCCCGCCGAACTCGCCTTGGCTCAGCAGTTCGGTGTCAGCCGTCCGGTGGTGCGGGAGGCGCTGCACGCCTGCGCGACCCTCGGCCTCACCGAAACGCACACGGGCCGAGGAACTTTCGTCGTCTCCAAGAAGGAGAGCCCGCAGCTGACGTTCGCCGGTGTCGACGCCGCAGATCTGATCGAGGCCCGCCAACTCATCGAGATCCCCACCGCTGGGTTCGCCGCGCAACGCCGCACGCCGGACCAGCTGCGGCAGCTTTTCGAGCTGCTCGACAAGCTGGCGGGGGCCACAGACGCCCGCGAATGGGTCCGTTACGACGGCGAGTTGCACACCGCCATCGCGGCCGCCAGCGGAAACAGAATGCTGACCGCGGTGGTCGCCGACACCCGCCGCGCGCTGGACCCGCAGTCAGAATTCCTCAATCTGACCCAAGACCGCCGCGCCGACTCCGATCGCGAACACGAGGCCATCGTCCGGGCCATCGAGGCGGGCTCACCCGAGGCCGCGCGCCAAGCGATGGCCGACCACCTGCAACGAGTAGCGGACACGATCGCCCGCATCGGCGAGTAGTAGCAAGCGGATCGTGGAGCGCCCATCGACTGGTTGCTCTGTCGGCACGCAGCGATCGAACCCGACTCCTGCTGGGCGAATCCGATCGGCGTCCACTCGTCGCGGCCGACATCGGCTACGGCACGTGGGGTCCAGTCGAACGGAAACTGGCGTTAGCGAGTGCTGGTGATCGAAGCACGTTGCTGTGAAGGTTGATTCGCCGGATTAGTGGGTGCTGGCGGGTGTGTGGTGGTTGCATTTCGGGTTGTGCGTGATGAGGGCGGGGCCGGGTACGGCCGGTTCGGTGTGCTGTCGAGAGGCGAGCTGGAACGCTTCTTCTACCTCGATGACGATGGTCCTGGAAGTGATGAGCTGGCATCCGGAGTTCGGGGAGTCGTTCACCCACGTCGCCGGCACCAAGGCCCGCGTCGCGGACTTGGGTGTGTCCATGGCCGCGGACCTGTGCGCCCAGGCCATGAACGTCGGGCTCGTTCCGGTGACCTCGCCCGGTGTCGACGCGTTGACCCGTGATCGGCTGCGCCACGTCGACCAGCACTATCTACGGGCGGAGACGATGGCCGCAGCGAACACGGTGCTGGTCAACGCCCAATCCGAGGTGCGGTTGGCTCAGCTGTGGGGCGGTGGCTGCGTCGCCAGCGTGGACGGGATGCGGTTCGTGGTACCTGTCCGGTCCATCCACGCCCGACCCAACCGAAAATACTTCGGACCGAAACGGGGCAGTACCTGGCTGAACATGCTCAACGACCAGGCCGCCGGGCTCAACGCGATGGTCGTGTCGGGCACCCCGCGCGACTCGCTCAACGCCATCGACGTGATCCTGCGCCAACCCGAGAGCAGCAAGGTTCCCGACGACATCATTTCAGACGCCGGATCGTATTCGGACATAGTCTTCGGCCTGCTGCATTTGCTGGGCCGCAAGTACCGGCCGCAGCTGAAACACCTGCCCGATCAGCGGTTGTGGCGCATCGACCCGGCTGCCGACTACGGCCCGCTGGACAAGGCTGCCCGAGGGCGGATCGACATAGAGAAAGTGTGCTCCCACTGGGAGGACATGTGCCGGGTGGCGGTGTCGATGAACCGTGGTGAGGTCTCCGCGCACGAGGTCACGCGCATGATTTCCCGCGACGGCAACCCCACCGCGCTGGGCCAGGCCATCGCCGGCTACGGCCGGATTTTCAAGACCCTGTACATCCTGCGCCTGGCCGACGACGAACCCTACCGGCGCGAAGCCAAGGCCCAGGCCAACCTTCAAGAAGGACGCCACGACCTGGGCCGCAGCATCTTCCACGGCCGCAAGGGTGAACTCGTGCGCGCCTACCTCGACGGCATGGAGGACCAACTGTCCGCGCTCGGGCTCGTTTGAATATCACCGTGCTGTGGAATTCGGTGTACCTCGACCGTGCTCTGGCAGCTGCGCGCACAGGGCTACCCGGTCCGTGACGAGGACGCTGCCCGGCTGTCGCCATTCATCCGCCGCCACATCCGCCTCGACGGTCACTACAGCTTCCACCTGCCCGACCTGGGCGGGGCTCACCGGCCGCTGCGTGATCCGGACGCACCCGACGAGGACGATTGAGAACCGGATCCCGCGAAACCGTTCCTCGACCTCCATGGAAGACCAGCTCTCGGCACTCGGGCTGATCCTCAACTGCGTCGCCCTGTGCGTCATAACACCCTGTGGAACACCCTCTACACCCCACCGGGCCTTGGAACAGCATCGCGCACAGGGCTATTCGAGCGAAGCATGGCGTCACCTGGGGCATATAGCGAGAGAAAACCCCGGTGAAACGGCTATTATGTGATCTTGAATCGAGTTGTCGCTATCGACGTATTCGGTCCCCGGATGGCGTGACGATGCTGCGTACAGCGCCCACCTGCGGAAACGCGCCACAGCCCAGAGTGTTTTGGCGGACATTCGTTGCCGTCACGCCCCGATTACCTCGTGTGGCACGATTCTTATCGGCACCCCATCTTCCGCCGCTGGCCGACGGTAGCTACGAGGGGCGCTTGATCGGGTGTACACACCCGATCAAGCAGCCCGCATACGGCCGGGCCCTCGACCTGGACAACCGCAACCTTGCAACGCGCTGCTGCGCGGGCTGCGCTGCCTCGGCGAACGCGGCTGCGCCATCCTCGTCGACCGCTGGCCAGCCCTGCGGCATTTCACGTGCGGCATGAGAAGATCGGCACGATCGTCAAGGCCGCACTCGTCCTCACCCACTTCGAATCGAATACCGCCGCACCGAATAAAAGTCGGTGAGATCACCTCAGTGTGCACCGTAAAGGCTCAGCGCCGACGTAAGTCTTGCCAAATCAGGATCGCGGCTTTCATCACGCTGGAGCCACTTTCTTAACTGATCGGTGAAGTTCTCCAGGTTTCCTGGGCTGCCACTTTGTGCGTGATGTGCGGCGGCGAGGAGAATGGATACTCTGCTTGCTTCTTCCACGCCAGGCTCCCAGTATCTTTCCACACCGGGCTCCCGGTATGTTCCATCTATGGGTCCTGGAAATTTTATACGACTCGGCAGGAGGTCAGGTAGTATTTGGACCGGCCGTGTCGCTCGATTGCCACCGCTGATTGCGCAGGGCCTGGTACAAGCGATTCGACAACCCAGAGAGACCTCGTGTGTAAGAAAGTAAGTCTCGGACCTTCGGGCAGAGTACGGGCGTTTCCTCCTTGCCATTCGCTTGCCGGCAGGTGGAATACGTGCCCCTTCTTGGTGCCCGGGTTCAGATCGTTTGGGGATATTGACAGAAAGGCGTGGTGGCCGTTGATCTCCTTTCCCAGGACGTGTGTCATTATCTCTTGCGCACTGCCGCGTAGGCCGTTGTCGACAACCGTAAATGGGCCGTCGCCCAATCCTTCCGGTTAATATAGGAAACGAATTTGTCAAACGGCCAAGGAGTGCGCTCACGCCATAGATCCGGATTCGAACGCGCTTCCAGATTTACCCTGAAATCCGACGCTAGCGGTAGTCTAACTCCCATAACCCTCTCGTAGTCTCGAGCCACCAGCTCCATGACAGGTCGCGATACTACTATTTCCACACACCTTTCTTTAAAAAATTCTGGATCTCTGCCTCGCACTCCTGCGGCAATGATGTGGCCGTCTCGGCCGGGGCCGGGCCCGCAACCGCACCAGCGGATCACCCGCCAGCCACTGCTGTTCGCGCCAATACCCGCACGCCGCCGCGAGAGCGGTCAACCGGATGTTGAACGTCTTGGGAGCCTTGCCGCCCCACACGAACGTGAACCAGCCTGCGACCCGATCCGGTTCCCGATCCAGCAGCGCCACATTCGTGTCCGCACCGAAATCGGCCACCAACCTGTCCAGTGCCGCCGCGTAGGTCGCACGCGTGTTGGGCACCGTGATCGTGGCCAGGTAGATCCCTAACCGCGTCGGCCAATCGCACACCACTCACCGGCGTCGGCAGCACCCGGACTCGCCCCATCGACCGACCTCCCACTACTACCGCAGATAGTTTCCAAAGTCGTCCCGCGCGAAAGCGGTATTGCGCCAGGACGACTGGGTCTGTCCAGTCATCGGCTCTGTCCTACTTTCGGTGGTAGCGAATCAGGTCTCACCCGAGGAGGATTCGGTGTCGAAGTAGCGGAAAGCCTGCGCGACCATACATTTGGCGCTTAATCAGCTTCGTCTTCGTGTTGATGCCCTCGGTCGGACC